>DAOTVT010000205.1:0-3455 GCA_034436295.1 Anaerolineae bacterium
GTCTGTATAATGCGGCCCTGTCTTCAGCCAGGAGTTAGCCCGCTTCGGGCCTCTTTGCACCTGTTTCCAGCCCTTCTGTAGCCCCAACATTCAGATAAAAGAGCCAAACTCCAGTGCGACGCACCTCGGAGGTGCGTCGCAGGTGGGGGCCGCACAGCGAGCGCAGGGCGGGTTCCCATACCAGCCCCGACCCCCGCCGGCGATGGAAAGCCGCCCTACGTGTCTGTAACCGCGAATGACGCCAATCCACGCGAATGGGGACCGGGGCGCACCACTATTCTCCATTCGTGTAGATTCGTGTTATTCGTGGATGCGCACCTCACCCCCTCGTTCCCCCTCTCCGCCAGCGGCGAGGCGGAGGCCGAAGGCCAGTGAGGTCGGCATGCCCGCGCGGGGCCAAACCCCCGCGCTACGTGGGCGAAGCCCCTTCGGGGCTGGGGTCAGCCCGCAGGGCTTCGCCCGTTCAGCCCGATGCTTTAGCGTCGGGCCCAACACCCTTCCCACCGGTGCGTCGCAGGTGGGGGCCGCACAGCGAGCGCAGGGCGGGTTCCCATACCAGCCCCAACCCCCGCCGGCGATGGAAAGCCGCCCTACGTGTCTGTAACCGCGAATGACGCCAACCCACGCGAATGGGGAACGGGGCGTAGCACTATACCCATTCGTGTAGATTCGTGTTATTCGCGGATGACCACAGCGGCGCGTCGGGCGCGGCCTGGCCTGCCCATTGCCGGCGTGCTATAATGGGGCAGCGAACATCCGACAGCGGCCTTGCGCCGCAAGGGGGACATGCCATGACCCGAACGAAGATCGTGTGCACGCTGGGGCCGGCCACCGACACGCCCGAGACGCTGCGCGGGATTCTGGCGGCAGGCGCGCGCGTCCTGCGCCTGAACTACTCGCACGGGACCCAGGCCCAGCAGGCAGCCCGCGCCGAGATGGCCCGCAGCATCGCCCGCGAACTCGGCATTCCCATCGGCATTCTCGCCGACCTGCAGGGGCCCAAGATGCGCATCGGCGACCTGGCGGGGGGAAGCGTCGTCCTGCGCGAAGGGGCGACCCTCACGTTGACCGCGCGCCCTGTGCCGGGGAGCGAGCGGGAAATCCCCTTCGCCGAGCCCGCCGTCCTGGCCGACATCCGCCCGGGCGCGCGCATCCTGCTGGACGACGGCCTGCTGGAACTGCGGGCGGTGCGGACGGACGGCGCCGACGTGGTGGCCGAGGTGGTCGTGGGCGGGGAACTGTCGTCGCGCAAGGGGGTTACGCTGCCCGATACCGACGTGCGCATGGCGTCCCTGACGGACAAGGACAGGGAGGATGCCCGCGCGGCCGTGGCTGCGGGCGCGGACTTCATCGCGCTGTCGTTTGTGCGGTCGCCCGAGCACGTGGCAGACTTGCGCCAACTCCTGCGGAGCCTGGGCGCCGAGGACGTGCCCATCATCGCCAAGATTGAGAAGCGCGAGGCGCTGGAACGCTTCCCAGAAATCCTGGAGGCCGCCGACGGCATCATGGTGGCGCGCGGCGACCTGGGGGTGGAAATCCCGCCCGAGGACGTGCCCATTCACCAGAAAGCCATCGTGAGGCAGTGCAACGCGGTGGGCAAGCCGGTGATCATCGCCACGCAGATGCTCCAGTCCATGATAGACAACCCGCGCCCCACCCGCGCCGAGGCCAGCGACGTGGCCAACGCCATCCTGGACGGGGCCGACGCGATCATGCTGTCGGGCGAGACGGCAGTAGGGCGCTATCCGGTGGAAAGCGTGGCGATGATGGGCAAGATCGCGCGGGCCACCGAGGCGCATTTCCCCTACGGGGCGCGCCTGCGGGAGGCCGCCGACGCCCGCGCCGCGACCATCACCGACGCCATCAGCCAGGCGACGTGCGAAATCGCCCAGGAGTTGGGCGCGACGGCCATCCTGGCGTCCACGCGCTCGGGCCACACGGCGCGCATGGTGGCCAAGTACCGTCCGGCGACGCCCATCCTCGCGCCGACGCCTGACCCCAAGGTTGCGGCGCGCCTGTCGCTGGTCTGGGGCGTGGAGCCGCTCCTGGTGCCGCAGTTTGACACCACCGACGAGATGATCGCCAAGGCGGTGGACGCGGCCAGGGGCCAGGGGCTGGTACGCGCGGGCGATGTGGTGATCATCACCGCCGGCGTGCCCATCGGCGGCCCAGGGCGCACCAACATGCTGAAGGTGCACGTGGTGGAGCAGGCGGGATAGCCGCGGGGTACCACCTACCGGGTATCATCCGCGCCCGCCGGTTCCTCATCGGCCGGGACGGGGATGGGCGGCGCGATCTGGGACGTGCCGCAGTAGGGGCAGATGTTCCACTTCAGGTGCAGCAGCCGCCCGCAGTGGACGCAGGGCTTGCGCAATTTGGTGTGGCAGTTGGGGCAGACCATGTAGTCGGGCTGGACGGGTTGCTTGCAGCCCGGGCACGCCTGCTTCTCCTCAATATCCTGCAAGAGCGCCTCTTCTTCCAGCGCCCGCTCGTAGGCTTCGGCCAGGGTCTCCTTGGGGCGCAGGATGAGGTAAATGACGAGGCCCGGCACGTTGAACAGCAGGACGATGAGCGCAGCCAGGATGTGCGCGAAAACGTCCCGCGAGCGCGAGCGGATGTCGCGATACGTCCACACGACCAGGCTCAGGGTGAACGCCACGAAAAAGCCGCTGATCACGGCGACGAGAATCTGCACGATGGTGATGAGGTTTGTCATCAGGTTGGACATGTCAGGGATTCTTCCTCCTGCCGGAACGCTTCATGGGGCGCATTATAGCATCCTTTGGCGAAGTTGTCATTTTCGGGGCGGCGGCCGCGGCTCCATCGCGCAGTGCGCCGGCTGCGCGCTTGTAGGCCACTCGCACCCGACGGAGTGCCCTTCCGCTGCATCATGCCGGTGGGCGATTCGGCTCCGTCTTGTGGTGGCAGCCAGGGCGCGACGCACCTTCCGGGGCCGGCGTGGGGGCCTCCAAACCCTTGATTCGCGGGCGAGGGGTGTGGTATAATGATTGTGGCTGGCATACGGCAGGTGGCCTGCCGGGGAGGTTTACGCGATGACAAGGGACGACATTTTGCGCGTACTGGCACGATTTCGGGACACGAGACGGGATGAATATGGCATCGTGCGCATTGGTGTCTTCGGCTCGGTCGCCAGAGGCGAATCCACCGAGACCAGCGACGTGGACGTTGTGGTGGAACTTGCCCAGCCGGACTTGCTCCTCCTCGTGGGCATCAAGCAGGAACTGGAGGCACTGCTGCACCGCCCTGTGGACGTGGTACGGCATCGGGAGCGGATGAACCCGCACCTCAAGGAGCGGATTCAGAAGGAAGCCGTATATGTATGACGCAGCGCTGGTCGGGGATGTCCTCCGCGAGATACTGGCTGCCATACGAACGGTGGCCAAGCGGTTTGCGCCGGTACGCTCGGTTGACGATTTTGTGCAGTCCGAGGCAGG
>DAOTVT010000206.1:0-2596 GCA_034436295.1 Anaerolineae bacterium
CGTCGCCGGGGGGCGTGGGACGATGTCAGAGGGCACCTATTCGGGCAGTTTGAGTTCCTGTCCCGGGTGAATCAGGTTGGGGTTGTCGCCGATGAGGGCCTTGTTGAGTTCGTAGATTTCGGGCCAGCGTTTGGCGTCGCCCAACTGCTCCTTGGCGATCTTGGACAGCGAATCGCCCGGCTTGACGACGTAGGTCTTGGGCTTGGCCTGCTCTACGGCCTGGCGCATGGCGGCGGCCATGGCTTCACCGCGCTGGCGGATTCTCTCGGCTTCGGCTGCAGCCTCGGCTTCCAGCGCGGCCTTGCGCTTGGCGGCTTCCTCTTCGGCGCGCTTCTTGGACTCCTCAATCATGCGCTGCTTCTCGGCCAGTTCCTCGCGGCGCTTCCGGGCCGCTTCCTCGGCTGCGGCCTTGGCGGCGGCCTCCGCTTCGGCCTGCTTCTTCTTTGCCTCTTCCTCTTCCTGTTTCTTCCTTCCCAGAATCTTGTCAACCAGTCCCATGATTCACCTCCTGTTAGATTTTGAGTGCCCCGGGGCTGTGGCGCTGGGCTGCAACAGGGCCAGCCCCGTCGGGGCCGACGACGGAGCCAGGCCCGACGCGCCCGACGCGCCTACAACCCATTGAGCGCGACAGGTGTCAACTCACTCCTACGAATCCGCCAGGGTTGTTCAGGGGCTGCGCCTCCACACCACCGGCAGATGGAGCCGCACCGCGTACTCATCGGCTCCGATGTCGTAGCCCGCGCCTATGGGTCTAGGGTCGTTGTCTATGTCGCTCGCAACGCGGGCATCCACGCCGGCGTTTATCGCGGCGGAGCCAGGCCGCAGGTGGTAGTTGCCGGCGGCAGGGTTCACGAAGCGCGGGTCGGCGCGGACGTTGATCGTGCCGGTGATGAGGGTGCCATCGCCAGCCCATTCGGTGCCATTGGCCCAGTCGCCGCTGCCCCAGGATGTGGCCTCCAGCGCCGCTGTGCTCCCCGACGCGACGGATATGCCGACGGTGTGGCTGACGAGGATCGTGTTGGTCAACGTTACTACGGCTCCAGAACCCAACAAGAAACCGATCGGACTCGCGTTGCGGGCGACGGTGTTGTGCAGGAATCGTCCGTTCCCACCCACCACGCGCACAGCGGATTCCTGCGGCCAACTAACAATGCCGTTTGCGATGATGTTGTTGGTTGCCGTGAAGGGTGAAACGCTGAAGAGATACAGGCCCGAGGTGCGCGCGCATGCGTTGCCCGAGATGACATTGCGCGCCAGCAGCAGGTCGGAACGGGATATCCCCAGGGCCCCGTAGTCATTCCCGGCCCGATTGCCCGTGAAGGCGTTGCCCTCAATGCGGGCTGTGGCCTTGCTGACCCACAGGGCTGCGGCATAGCCGCCGGAACCGCGGCCTGCTCCGCGGCCATAGCCGTTGCCCACGAAGGTGCTGTCGCGCAGGATCAAGGTATTCTGATCGCCTGAAACGCCCAGGAAGGACAGACCGCTCCCCGTCCAGGCGTCGTTGTCCTGAAAGAGGGAGGCGGTTACGGTGGCGGCCAACGTGTTGGAAATGGCCAAGCCTCCGCCAAAGCAATCCCTCGCAGCCCACGCGCTGTTGTTCCGAAAGGTGGATTTGTCCACCACCAGCGTGCATCCTTCCACCATGACCCCAGCGCCGTAAGCCATGGTGCCGGGCACGTCCCAGACATCAATGACGTTGCTGTACACCGTGAGATGCCGCAAGGTGAGGTAAGCGTCGCGTGCGTAAAGTCCGGCGCCCCCGAAAGTGTCCACACCATTGGTGAGGGTGCAGCCCTCAAGGGTAACAGTGATGTCGCTCCCGACGAATACCCCGCGCCGCGCACCCTGGCCGTCTATCGTCGTGGGATAGAGGGTGGGATTGCATGCGGGCGGCGATACGGTGGAGCCATCCCAACCGCCGCGGACAACAACGCTTCGGGTGAGGGTGATGACGGCGCCTCCGCTGCCGGTGTACAGGCCTCCGGCCAGGTAGATGATATCGCCATCGGTCGCTCGGGCGAGAGCGGTCTGGAGGGCGCACGGGGACGCCTGCGAGCAGAGGCTACCGCTGCCGTCGGGCTTGACGAACAGGCTGCCGGGATTCGCGCGGGCGGCGGGCGAGGTTCGGGCCAGAACCAGCAGGAGCGCGGCCAGCAGGAGACCGCCGGTCGCCACGCTGAGGACAACATTCTTGCACCTGGTGAGTTTCATCGCACTTGCTCCTTATCCGTAGGCTGCCGCGATTGCGCGCGGCGCGGGGGCGTGATCGGGTGCGGTGTCCTCGTCAGGTGGTCTAGGCCTCGCATGACTTTGCGAGGTCTGTCACGAGGCGGGGATTGCGTTGCGTGCCGCCCTAAAGACACATTCGGTGGGCCAACTCGCATGGCCGCTGTGCTGCCATCATAGCCGAGTACTGCGAAGAAGTCAATACGCGCTGCGCCCGACCCCTCACCCTGGACCTCTCTCCGCAGGCGGGGCGAGGGGATTGCACGGCGGCTGGGGAAAGCCGCCCTACGTGTTCTCCACAGGCGGCGCAGGGGGTGCACGGCGGCTACGGAAAGCCGCCCTACGTGTTCTCCGCAGGCAGGGCGAGGGG
>DAOTVT010000207.1:0-6997 GCA_034436295.1 Anaerolineae bacterium
AACCGTCAAAGGCTTTCGCATGGCACGACTTTCGGATACGGTCAATTCCATACGCAAGCGACGCCGCGACGCCCCCGACGCGCCCGTCCGCACGGGGCGCTTCCGCTGGCGGCTCATCACGCTGAACTTCCCGTTCATGGCAGGGATGCTCATCGTGCTGTTCCTGCTGGCGGTGGCCGTCGTCGGGCCGCGCTTCGCCTCGCAGAACCCCTACCTGTCGGCCCAGCGCTCGTCCGAGATGATCAACGGCCAGTTGGTCTTCCCGCCCTTCCCCCCATCCGACCAGTTCCCGCTGGGTTCGGATCAGTGGGGGCGGGACGTGCTGAGCCTGCTCCTGTACGGCGCGCGCAACACCCTCGTGGCCTGCCTCTTCGTAACCATGGCGCGGCTGTTGCTGGGGTTCGGGCTGGGAGCGGTGGCCGGCTGGCGGTCGGGCGGGCTGGCCGATCGCCTCATCATGGGCATGGTGGAAATCCTGTCCTCGCTGCCCATGCTCCTGACCGGCATGATCCTCATCCTGGCGCTGGACATCCGCAGAGGGCTGTCGGCGTTCCTCATCGCGCTATGCCTGGTGGGTTGGGGCGAGATCGCCCAGTACATCCGCAGCGAGTTCGTGAGCCTGCGCGAGAAGCCCTTCGTAGAGGGCGCGCGGGTCATCGGCCTTACCGAGGGCGGCATCATCGTTCGGCACATCCTGCCCAACGTGCTGCCGGCGCTGGTGGTGCTCACCCTGCTGGAGATGGGCGCCGTGCTGATGATCCTGGGCGAACTGGGATTCGTGGGCGTGTTTATCGGCGGCGGCGCCCAGACGGAAGGGTTCGGCGGGACGGTGGCGATTGCCGATGTCCCCGAGTGGGGAGCCATGCTGGCTGGCGCGCGCGCCTACATCCGCACCTCGCCCTGGATGGTCTTCTGGCCGGCCATGGCCTTCTTCGTCGCCGTGCTGGGGTTCAACCTGACGGGCGAGGGGCTTCGCAGGATTGTGCGCGAGGCCGGGGTGAACACCGCCGCGCTCATCTCCAAGCGCATGGTGGTCGTCGTGGCTGCCATCACGCTGCTCACCTGGTACATCGTGAGCCAGATCAGCCCCGGCGTGTCCTACGCCAAACTGGCCAGCCAGTTTGACGCCGACAGCGCCCAACAGCACGCGGCGCGCATCGTGGAACTCCAGCAGGCCAACCCGGGCTTCGGCACCGAGGGGGCCAAAGCCGCGGCGGAATACATCGCGGCGCAGATGCAAGCGTGCGGCATCCTGCCCGCGGCGGGCGGCCAGAGTTACCTGCAGCCGGTAACCCGCGTCGTCGCGCCGCGCCGCAGCGTGCCCGTGCTGGAAGCCGAGGCCGCAGGGCAGACCGTGGCCCTGGCGCACGGGGCCGACTTCGGCGAGCAGGTGTACCGCCACGGCGGGTCGGGCAGCGCCGATGCCCCCCTGACTTTCGTCGGCTTCGCCCGCCAGAACGTGCCCTACGCCCAGTTCCGCGGGCTGGACTTGCGCGGGCAGGTGGCGGTGGTTCTGGCCAAGAACATGCCGACCGCGTTTGATACCGAGGCGCTGATTCGCGGCGCGCGGGCCATCCTCGTCATCACCGAGGACGCCGCGCCGCACACCGACTGGGCGGCGGGCGAGCCCGGCTTCATGGAGAAGCCCACCTTCCCCATCCTGCACGTGCGGCCCGAGGCAGCCGACCGCCTGCTGCAATTGGCGGGCTACACCGTGGCCGACCTGCAGGCGCAGGTGGACGAATTCGCCGCGTCATCCGCCGACCGCCCCTGGTTCGCCCAGCCGTTGGCCGTGCAGGTGCGCGTGCGCGTGGAGTTGGGCCAACCGGAAGAGCGAACCGGCTACAACGTCCTGGGCATCCTGCCGGGGAACGACACGTCGCTGGACAAGGAGGCGCTCCTGGTGTCCACCCACTACGACATGCCCGAGCCTGACCCGGGCCGCCCGTTCCTCACCGCCAGCGACGGCCCCGCGGGCGTGGGCATCCTGCTGGAGATCGCCCGCCTGTGGCAGGCCGAGCAGTTCAAGCCGCGCCGCACCGTGCTCTTTGCGGCGTGGGCGGCGGGGTATTCCGACACGTCCGGCGCGCAAACATACCTGGCCGAGTTCACGCCCTACCGTTCGCTGGAACGCAACGCGGTGATCCACCTGGGCAGCGTGGGGGCGGCCGACGGCGATCTCCTCGTGGACGCGAAAAGCAGCACCCTGGGCGGCCTGCTGGAGCGCAGCGCCCAGGTTACCGGCGCTCCCATTGCGAGGGGAAGCGCCTGCGCGCACGCCTATTGCAAGGAACTGGCCGAGAGGTCGGCGACGCTGGCTTGGAATGCGGGGCCTTCGGCCTTCCGGAGCGGCGCGCCCGATGACGCACGGGCGACGGCCATCGGCAAGGTGGGCCAGATCGTCAACCTGGCCCTCATCACGGCCAGCAGGCAGTATCATTACTAGCCGATGGCCTTTAGCCGATAGCCTTTCGCCGTTGGCATTGACCGACGGCAAGGGGCTAACGGCTAATGGCTAACGGCCAAAGGCTAATGGCTCATGAGTAACGAAAGACCGCCAGACAAACTGAATACCCTCCTCGCCCGCATCGTCGTGGCGCTGGGGGCGTGCGTGCTCCTGAGCGCTGCGGCCGTCGCGTACCTGTGGCTGCGGCCCGCGTCGGAGGCGCAGGGCGTGCGGCAAATCGCCTACGCGGCCATCGGCACCGAGGGCAACCTGGACTTGTTCCTGGCAGACGCGGCGGGGCAGAACATACGGCCGCTGACCCAGACGCCCGAACACGAGGCTTGGGCCGCGTGGTCGCCCGATGGCCGGCAATTGGCCTTCGTGCGCATATCCGCGCAGTCCGCCACTGGGGGCGGCCGAAGCCCAGATAGCGGCGTGTACCTCCTGACGCTGGAGGGAGACAAGCCCGTAGAGCGGCGCATCGGCGACATGTCGGCGCTTGGATGGGCCGCGCCGGCCTGGTCGCCCGACGGGCGGCGCGTCGCTTGGCTGCGCACGGTGCTCCCCGGCCGAGAGGGCGGCCCCATCACCAGCGAGTTGGTCATCGTGAACGTGGCCACCCTGGCCACCGAGACCCACCCGCTCACCCCCACCGTCAGCGCGACCAGCGTGAGTTGGGCGCCCGACGGCCAGTCGCTGGCCCTGAGCGCGTACATGGGGGTTGTCAGCGTCCCTCCGGGGCGCGCGCCGACTTTGCCGGAGAGCGCGCCCATTCCCATCGCGGCCTGGGTGTACAACGTGGCCAACCGCACGCTGTCGCCTGTTGCCTCGGATGCGACGCGGGTGCGCTGGTCGCCGACGGGCGAGTGGCTGGCGTACACCGACACCGAAAAGGGCAACGGGGTTCGGCTGGTGCGGCCCGATGGCACAGGCGCCTACGCGCTTCTGGATCGGGGGTACGTCATGGATTTCGCCTGGTCTCCCGACGGCGCGCGGTTGGCGGCAGCCGTCTGGGACGACAGCCAGGCCGCATATGTGTTGTACATCTACAAGGTAGAAGACGGGACGGCCACCGTGTTCCCGATCATGGGCGACCGCCAGTCCTCGCCGCAGGATATCGCGTGGTCTCCCGATGGGGCGTATCTTTCCTACTCGCTGTTCTGGCTGGGGACAGGCTCGCTGCCCGACGGAAACCTGTGGATTCTGGACACGAGAACCGGCGCCGTGTTCGCGTTTCCCGACAGCCCGGGCCTGGAGGGCCTGGCCGTGTGGAGACCCGGGAAGTAGCGGTCAGCAATCAGCGGTCAGCAGTCGGCAGACACTGGTTACGGATGTGCCGCTGGTAGAGACTCCGTGCCGATCGCTGGCGGCTGACGGCTTACTGCTGACGGCTGAAGGCTGACTGCTAATGGCATAAGGCTGACATCATGAACCGACTACGCAACCTCAACCGAAACGTACTCATCGCCCTCATCGCGGCGCTGCTCGTCGCGGAAGCAGGGCTCATCTGGGCGGGAGCGCAGGCGCTCCGGCGTTCGGCTGCCCCCATGGCCGCGGCCCCGACTGCCGCCGCCGGCAAGCCTCGCCCCACCGCGACGCCCGCGCCGGGCAAGCCCACGCCCGCCCCCGTGGAGACGCCCGCCGTACAGCCCGTGGCGCGGGAGCCTGGCCCGGCCGTGGCGGGCGGCGACTTCCTGGCCGTGGCGCGCATGTTTGACGCCGAGCAGGCGATGGACTTCGTGGAGGCCCTGGCCGCGCCCGACCTGGGCGGCCGCCAACCCGGAACAAGCGGCGGGCGCGCCGCGGGCGACTACATCGCCCAGAAGTTCCAGGAGTTCGGCCTGCAACCAGCGGGAACCGACGGCTACTTCCAGCCTTTCACCGTCCCCTTCGCCGAAATCACTGCCGTCCCGACGTTCGTCTTCACCACCACCGCCGGCGTCGTGTACGACGACTTCGCGTACCGCAAGGACTTCGCCTTCGCCTGGGGCGGCTACGCCGGCGGCGGAACGGCGGACGGCCGCGTGATTTGGGTCAACGAGTGCCGCGCAGAGGACTTTCGCGGCGCGGACGTGGCGGGGCAAATCGCCTTCTGCAAGTTCTCGGCCAGCGACGAGGTGTACCGCCAGGCCCTGGAGCACGGCGCCAGTGGGCTGATTCTGCTCACCGAAGCCGAGAGCCGCGTGGACCGCATCCGCACGTATCGCCAGCCCAACTACCTGCCCGACAGTTTGCCCACGCTTCTGGTGTTGCCCCAGGTGGCCCAGGCGCTCCTGAGCGACAGCGGCTACACGCTGGACGACCTGTCCCTGCTGTATCGCCCCGTGGAACTCAACGTGCAGGCGCACTTTGAAGTGCACCTCAACGAGCCGGGGGAAGCGCAGGCCCGAAACGTCCTGGGCGTGTTGCCGGGCCGCGACCCCAACCTGCGCGACAGGGTAGTCATCATCGGCGCGCACTACGACCACCTGGGCAGCGACGCCAACGGCGACATCTACCGCGGCGCCAACGATAACGCATCGGGCGCGGCCGCCCTGCTGGAAATCGCGCGCTCCTGGCAACAGGCCGGCTTCGTCCCCGACGCCACGGTGCTCTTTGCCGCATGGGACGCCGAGGAGCAGGGGCTGCTGGGCGCCGAGCACTACGTGCAAAACCCGCGCTATCCGCTGACCGCCACCCTCGGCATGATCCAGATGGACATGGTGGGGTTGGCGTCCGATGGCGTGCTGACGCTGGACGGCTCCGACAACGCCATGGGGCGGCAGTTGCAGGCCAGCGCCGCGCTTTTCAACGTCAACACGGGCGAGGTGTCCTTCCAGGGCGGGAGCGACCACGCCGCCTTCCTGCGCGCCAACGTCCCGGCGGCGCTCCTCATCTGGGACAACGCCGACGTGCCACACTACCACACGCCGCAGGACACGCCCGAAACGCTCCAGCCCGAACGCCTGCGCCAGGCTGGCGCCATTGCCTCGCACGCGGCCATGGCGCTGTCCACGGTGGGGCCGCGGCTGCGCGCCCTGCTGGACGCCCAGGCCCGCGCCATCGCCGCCGGAGACGCCCAGGCTTACGCCGCCACGCTGGACCCCGCCGACCCCGCGCTGCTCCAGGCCGGGCTGGATTGGCTGGCCACGCAGCCCGCGGACGCCCGCCAGGGCTACACACTCACCGTGAGCAGCCTGCTCGTGTCGGGCGACAAGGCCCAGGCCGAAATCACCGCCGCGTCCGTGGACAAGGACGGGCGCCGAACGGTGCTCGCCTCGTATCCGGCCCAGATGGTGCGCCGCGGAGCCGACTGGTACGCCACCTGGCCCGTGGCAGCCACCATTCAGGCGCCCGCCATGACCGTGCAGATGGTGCGGCAGGGCGAGAACGATGCGGAATGGGCCAACCGCCTGGCCCAAGCGCGACTCCGCGCAGCCCTCGCGCTCGGCCTGCGCAATCCGCAGCCCGTTACCGTAACGGTGTACCCCGACGCGAACACCTTCGCGTGGCTGGCCGGCGCGGGCACGGCCGCCTACTCGCCCCTCCCGGGGTGGCACATCTCGCGGACCGAAACCCTCACGCCCACGGCCGTGAACATGGTGCGCGCGGAATTGGGCATGCCCTTGCGCCAAGGGGCGTGGCTTGGCCTCGGCCTCGTGCAATGGGTGGAGACGGCCGGCGACCCCGACGCAAGGCGCGCCCGGTCCCTGGAGATGACGCCCCTGCTGGACGGCACGGTCTCGGCCCAGCAGGTGCTCACCCTCACGGCCGAGGCGCTGGACAGCCGGAGCGCCGCCGTGGCCTGGAGCCTGACCGAATTCTTCATGCAAACGTACGGGACGGACGGCCTGCGGAAGTTCTGCGCGGCCTGGGGCCGCACGGGAACGCAAGAGGGGGCCTTCGCCGCCCTGGGCACGACGCCCGAAGCGTTCGCCCAGGCGTGGGAATCCGCGGTGCTCGCCCCGCTGACCCAGGCGCGCGCGGGCATAGACGAAGTGCTGCGCCAACGCGAGCAGGCAGTCCAGGCCGGCGACAAGGCCGCATTCCTGGCCACCGTGAACCCAGGCGACGCCGCGTTCCTGGCCGAAGAGGGCCACTGGTTTGACGATCTGGCCAGGCACCCCGTGAGCGCCTACGCGCTGAAGGCGCAACTCGTCGCGCTGGACGAACGGGGCGCGCTGGCCAACCTGCAGACCGCTGCCACGCTCAAAGACGGCGGCAAGACGGTACAGGCGTCCTACCTGGCACGATTCATCCGAGCGGGCGACCGCTGGGTGATGGCCGGGCCCGATTGGACCGTGGAGCAGGGCGAGCACTTCGTGGTCAAGTACGCCGCGCCCACGACGCGGGAGACGGCCCTGTCGGTGCTGAATGCGGCCGAACGGGCCTACGCGCAGGTAACGGACGACCTGGCCCACGCGCCCGCGTCGCCCACCGAAATCAAGTTGTACGACGACCAGGCCGTGATGCTGGCATCCATTCTCCCATCCGTGCCGTCGTGGGCCAAAGGCTGGTACGAGCCGGGCGAGGCGATCAAGTTGTGGGTCGGCGCCAAGGGGATGGATTTCG
>DAOTVT010000208.1:0-13264 GCA_034436295.1 Anaerolineae bacterium
TAGGTGAGGTGGAACATGCGGGCCACGCGCGGACACCGTAGGGCCGACCTTGCTCGGCAAGGGGAGGGTGTGGGAGGGGTTAGGTGAGGTAGAACATGCGGGCCACGCGCGGACACCGTAGGGCCGACCTTGCTCGGCAAGGGGAGGGTGTGGGAGGGGTTAGGTGAGGTGGAACATGCGGGCCACGTGCGGACACCGTAGGGCCGACCTTGCTCGGGAAGGGGAGGGTGTGGGAGGGGTTAGGTGAGGTAGAACATGCGGGCCACGCGCGGACACTGTAGGGCCGACCTTGCTCGGCAAGGGAGGGTGCGGGAGGGGTTAGGTGAGGTAAACCCTGCTCGGCGACCGAACAATGCCCGGCTTGTGCTCGCCGCAGAACTGAAGTGCACCCGGTAGTATGCGAGGGTCCACGCCATCAGCGGAGCATGCGCGCCACCATCCGCCGCAACTCGTCGGCGCCGAAGGGCTTGACCAGACGGGCCTGGCCGGTCTCCTCCAGGAACGTTACCGTCCGCTGGTCGGCCACGTCGCCGGTGATGAAGAGCACGCGGGAGACCAGGTCGGGGTAAAGGACCTGCAACTCCATGAAGAACTGATCGCCGCGCATGGACGGCATCTTGATATCCGAGATGATGAGGTCGGGCTTCTCGTCGGCCAGGGTGGACAGCGCCTCCTGCCCGTTTGCCGCGCATCGCACGGAGTGCCCGGCCCGCTGCAGCGTCTTGGCGATGAAGTCGGCAACGGCCGGCTCGTCCTCCACCACCAGGATTCGCGCCGGGGCCACGGGCGGGAGTTCGCCCTGCTCCTCGGCCCCTGGCAACGGCTCGGCGGCCGCCACCACCGGCAGGTCCACGAAGAAGCGGCACCCCTGCCCCTGCTGGCTCTCAAAGGATATGGACCCGCCATGCTGTCGCACGATCCCCTCGGCGATGGACAGGCCAAGGCCGGTGCCGTCGCGCTTGGTGGTGAAAAACGGCTCAAAGATGCGGTGCTGCAATCCGGGCGGGATGCCCGGGCCGTCGTCCGCGATCTCCACGCGGATGGTGCGGTCGTCCAGCAGATGCGAGCGCACCGTCAGGTTCCCCCGACCGTGGGCGCGGGCCATGGCCTGGTGCGCGTTGTTGACCAGGTTCAGGAAAACCTGATGGAGTTGGTGCGCATCGGCCAGGGTCTTGGGCAGGTCGGGGTTCAGGTCGGTCTCCACGGCGATGTTGTCCATGTGCAATTGGTACGCCTTGAGTTGCAGCACCTCGCGCACCGGCTGATTGATGTCCACCCACTCGCGGCGCGGCTCGTGCTTGCGCACCACCGACAGGAGCCCCTGGACGATCGTGCGGGCGCGCAGGGCGGCCTCGGTGATCTGGTGTAGGTCGTCCTTCAGCGGGGCCGACTCGGCCTCCTCCTCCAGCATCTGCGCGTACCCCAAAACGGTGGTGAGCGGGTTGTTGAGTTCGTGGGCCACGCCCGAGACCAACTCGCCGATGAGCGAGAGTTTCTCGTTTTGGGCCAGAAGTTCGCGCGCCGCCTGCAACTGGTGGAGTTGCTCCGTAACCTTGTTGTACAGTTGCGCATTCTGGATGGCTGCCGCCGCCTGGCCCGACAGCGCGGTGAGGAAGGTGTGAAGCGCGCGGTCAAACCCCTGCGTGGTGCTGGCGAATACCGACAGGACGCCGATGATCTGATTGCCCGCGATCAGCGGGAAGCCCCAGTACGTCTGGATGCCGGCCTCGCCCAGCGGCCGCAGCGCCGGGATGTCGCGGCGGTCGCCCAGCCCCGACAGCGACACCGCGCTCTGCGCGTGCAGCACCTGCTCGCCCAGGTAGTCCAGCGCGGCCCACCCGCCGGCGTTCTCCAGCAGCGCGTCCAGGCCCGACTGCTCGGCCAGCGTCTGCACGCGCGTGCTGGCGTCCACCAGCGTAACGGCCGCGCCGACCACGCCCTCCAGTCGGCGAATGTGCTCCAGGAGAATGCGCAGCGTGGGGCGCAATTCCAGCGTTACGGACACGGCCATATCCACGTCGCGGAGCGCCGCCAGCCGCGCCAGGTTCTGCTCCGACTCCTGGGCCAGGCGCAGGCGGATGATTCCCTGCGCCAACTGCTTGCCCACGCCGACGAGCGCGTCCAGCCGCGACGCGGGAATCGGCCGGTCCTTGGGGAGCGCCAGACACATCGTGCCCAATTGCTGCCCCTGGTGGGTCAGGGGGATGGAGATGGTGGCGGCGATGCCTTTCTCCCTGAAGGCGGGCGGCGCCGAAGGGCCGATGCGCACCACCTGGACGGCCTCGCCCGCGCACATCGGTTCGGTCTTGCCCAGCAGCCGCAGCAGTTCCTCGGCCTCGCTGACGGGCATCTGGTGGGCCACCGCCACCTGGCCCCCGTTGTGGCGGATGCAGATGGCGCCGGCCCTAGCCCCCAGCAGGCGCACGGTGCGTTCCAGCGCCGCCGCGAGCATGGGCCGGAGTTCGCGGGCATCGCCGACAACCTCGGCGACTTCGGTCAGTAGCGCCCGCTCCTCCTCGTGGCGCCGAACGCGCGCGCGCAGCCCCAGGGCAACGACCGCCAGCCCCACGACCACCGCAAGGCCCACGATGACCACCCACGGGGAGAGACCTGCAACCCCCTCGGTTTGTAGAGCCGCTTTCGGATAGAAGGCGCACGGAAGCAGGGCAAGGGACAACTTCCCCTGTGCCCCGCGCAGTCTTGGCAGCAAGGGTAGTCTCAACCGAGTTCTCACGTTTCCCGCCACCCGATTGCGGAGCGCCTGTAGCCTCCCTGGCGCCCCGTGATTTGTGGTGCGCTTACATGATACTATATCCCCACTCACTTGGCACTCACATACAGGCCGATTTTGCCCCTGTACGTTAAGATTTGCACACGTTGACAAAAGCCCGCGCCGATGGTAGCATGGGGTCGGAGGTGCGCATGCCGAATTCCGGCGAGGGGTACATCGTCCCCCTGGAGGAACTCACGTTTCGGTTTTCGCGCAGCGGCGGCCCGGGAGGGCAACACGTGAACCGCTCGGCCACGCAGGTGGAACTGCTGTTTGACGTGGCCCATTCGCCCAGCCTGACCGAAGAGCAGCGGGCGCTCGTCATGCAGCGTCTGCGCGGCTACATAGACGCCGACGGGGTGCTCCACCTGGTGTCCAGCAGCACCCGCAGCCAGTTGCGCAATCGGGAAGAGGTCGTGCGCCGCTTCGCGCAGATGATGGAGCGGGCGCTCCGCGTGCCGAGGCCGCGCCGCCCCACCCGTCCGACGGCCGCAGCGCGTGCGCGACGGCTGGAGCAGAAACGCCGCCGCGCCGAGATCAAGCGCCTCCGCATCCGACCCAACGGCGAGTAGCCTATGACCGATACACCCGCGACACGCCCAAAGTTCAGCGCCACGAGCAGGAATCGGTGTATGTTCGCAATCCTGGCAGGCGTCATCATGTCCGCGTTACTCGTCGGCTACGCCTTGGTGGAGCCGCGCCGGCTGGGGGTTACCCGATTGGAGATCGCCGACCCCGACGTGCCCGACGGCTTTCAGGGCTGCACTATCGTGTTCCTGGCGGACATCCACCACGGCCCCTTCTTCTCCATCGGCAGGGTCAGGGAGGTGGTGGACAGGGTGAACGCGCTCCGGCCCGACATCATCCTCCTGGGCGGCGACTACGTCCACCGCGACGCGAAGTACATCGCGCCGGTGTTCGCCGAACTCGCCCGACTCCGCGCGCCGCTGGGGGTGTTCGCCGTGGCCGGCAACCACGACCACTGGGAGGGCATTGGCGAGACGCGGGCGGCGATGGCGCGGGCGGGCATCGTGAACCTGGACAACCGCGCCGTATGGGTGACCATGGGCGGAGACCGCATCAAGATCGGCGGCGTGGGCGACCTGTGGGAGGATACGCAGGACATCGGCCCCACCGTGGACGACGTGGACGAGGGGGACTTCGTCATTCTCCTGTCGCACAATCCCGATTACGCCGAACGGATCACAACGCGCCGGATAGACCTGGTGCTGAGCGGCCATACCCACGGCGGGCAGGTTACGCTGTTCGGGTTGTGGGCCGCGTTCGTGCCATCGGCCTACGGGCAGAAGTATCGCAGCGGGTTCGTGGACACGGGCTACACGCTCGTTTTCGTTACCGACGGCGTGGGCACCATCACGCCGCCGGTGCGGTTTTTCGCCCCGCCGGAAATCGTCGCCATCACGCTGAGACGCGGCTACTAGGAGGCCATCATGTGGATTCCAGCAAACACGCCCGAAAATCGGCGCCTGCCGCGCGGTGCGGTGCGCGTCAGCCAAATCCTCATCGCCATCGCGCTGCCGGTGGCGCTCATCCTGACCAATGTCTTCCTCCTGGCGAGCGACGCCTTCATCCGCCACGAGTACGACAAGCCGACCTTCCCCGCGGATGAGTACTACCCGCCCGGCGGCTACTCCCTGCCGCGAGCGGAGCGCGAGGCGCTGGCCAGACTGGGCCTGGCGTCGGTGCTGCGGCCCGACGGTATCCGCCTGCTGGAGGAGGCCCGATTTGAGCGCACGGGCGAACCCGCCTTCAACGACCGCGAAATCCGCCACATGCGCGACGTGAACGTGCTGATCCAGCGGGCGCGGTGGGTGTGGTGGATCGCGTGGGCCGCGCTGGTGGGGGAGGCGATCCTGCTGCTCGTGGCGGGCGAACTGCGCGCGCTGTTCCGGGCGTTGTGGGCCAGTGCCGTGGCCAGCCTCGTCGCCTTCGCCGCGCTGGGGCTGTTCATCGCCGTGGGGTTCAACGTGTTCTTCACGGCGTTTCACCGCGTGTTCTTCCAGGGCGACACGTGGCTATTCCTGTACTCGGACACGCTGATTCGCATCTACCCGACGAAGTTGTGGTTTGACGTGTCGGTGTACCTGGCGGGGATGACGCTGGCCGAGTTGGGGCTGGTGGCGGCGGGGAGTCGGCTGGCGCTGCGGCGGGGCGTTGAGGCGAGCGCCTGGCTTCCTCGCTGACGCCCGGCGCGCGGGGGTGGGCCGCCGGCCGCGAGCGAGCCAGGCCGACAAGCGGCGAAGCCGCTGGTTAGGCCGCTACAACTTTAAGATGATTATTGGCCACTACATTGAATGTTCAAGGAGACATCATCTACAAAGAAGTGACTTGTTATGCTGCTGTCTGTATCCACGTAGAAGCGCAATCCGATAGACTGACCGAGATAAGGTGTGAGATTGATGGTTGCCTGTCTCCATCCGTATGTGTTACCAGAACTGCACAGGTCATGAACACGTAGTAACCCACCATTGAGCTCAACCCAAGCATGATCGTAAGTGCATGAACTTTCATCAGATTGAATCCAGTACCAATATGTAAGCGTTGCAGAAGTGGCATTGGCAGGCGGAATAACAGTTTGGGACAGGCTCGCTACTTCGTTGTGGGCACCTCCCAGCCACGCAGCCCAACTTCCAGAATGGGGAGTCACTGGTGTTGGAAAGCCGCCTGAATAAATCAAGGTGCGTCCATTCGTTGAAGATTTTGACCACCCTGTACCTGCCCCTTGTTCAAAGCCTGGGTTGATAACCATCTCTCCACCACAGGCTGAACCTCTGGTTACCACGGGTAGAAATGTCTGATAAAAATGTGTGTCCATTATCGAATCGGGTTGCTGTGCTGGTTGTCCAGTATTGGTCAATGTCCAATCTGCGTTTCCTTTTTTCAACTGAACGCTGGCAGTAGAACCTGTGGAAACGGGTACATTAAAGTATTCCACATCACGCACGACCTCAATGGTTTCGGGAATTAGGAAGGATAACGCTACATTGCCTGAACCAGTACCTGTCGTATTGACCACATATTGCAGAGTGCTAGGCAGATCTATCACTTTGTGGTTTCCCACTGTACTCAAAGACGCGCCGGGAATCTCGTTAACAAAGTTTCCATTTACATACCCAATGCGTCGTCCATATTGATCAGTAATGAGAGGATCGACCACCAGTTCAGATAGGGCTGTCACACTGTTCCCGTCTGCATGTGTTGCCAACAAGCCACTTGTACTTGGCCCGATGGATACTCGAATCATGCCAGTACGAAGGATTTGACTGAGCACCCATTTATAGAATCGTTCCACAATTACTTCCGCTGCATCAGGCCAAGTCATCAATGCTGGCTTAGCCAAAAATCTATCAAAGTCATATCCATAGTCTGATGCGTACGAGAAAGCCTTGTTTTTGGTATTGACAGTAGCATACACACTTCGGCTCATCATATCTAGAGGGCGGTTGTTGTCGTATATGTAAATTCTCTTCTCGTCACCCAGATCTAGAACTTTGTAAGCCACTACTGCGTGACCGCCTGTATAGGGTTCCACTACATCCTGCATGAGTAGCATGATTGGCTGACGTAGGTCTCTAATACTAGAACGCACAGTATTGTATTGGGCCTCAGCGTTAGAACCGAAGGTTCTCATCATAAAAGCTTCCATGATGTGAGTAGTCTGAGTCCGCTGGTAATACTGGATGTCGCTACGAGCTTCATCTTTCGTCATGGCATACGTAGTTTTCGCTACTGGCTTAATCTCCGGAAACCGATAGTAAAGACTGCTGGTAGCAGACATACCATAGCAGTGACCTCCGCTCTCAATCAGCATACTCCAGAGGGGGTAGATAACCGGGACCAAAACTGCTGGCGGTATGTCGTCTGGATGATTAATGTCAAGGAACATCAGTAAATCATTCACTATGTCTTGCCATTCCAATCCCCAATTGACGAACGAATAGGCGTCTATATCATGTCGGAAGGGAATGTACCATACACTCACGGTCTTACTGATGGTGTTATTAGAGGTGTTAATGTCAGATGCAACAAAGGCTCGTGCGAAAAGGGCTTTATTCTCCACGTTATCGCTCAGTGTCCACTCCACAGTAGCTTTGACCTGCCCACCCGCTGCAATGGTTCCCAGCGCTTGATCAGCACCGATTTGAATGCCACCCTGATCTGGGTTGCCTAAATAAAAACGCACAATAACGTTATTAGCAGCGGCAGCGCCGATGTTCTTAGCTGTTACAGAAATCCAGAGCTTTTCAGGTAAGTAGGGCGATGTGCTATTGTTGAACTCCCAACTTGCGGCTTCCATGGAGATATCAGGCGCAGTAGGGGGGGCTAACAATGTGCCTGAGAGAGTAAATCCTGCCGGACACATACGTTGGTATGCGATTTCCTCGGCAGTGTGATCGCCAAAGCTGACATCACGCACTTTGATTGTATGCGTGCCAGTTGGCAGGAAGATGTCAAATGAGCCACTACTCAAGCTACCGGTATAGTCGCATCCCCACACCGCCGGCTTTGGCGTTGTTCCTAGCAAGTTGCCATTCACATAGATGCTATAGTAGTCGCCTGGGCAACAACAATCGTCCACTCGAATACGGACAGTCTTAGGCTGTGAAAGTGTCAAACGCCATTCATCATTACCCCAACCTTGCGCACAATCCGAGGTTCTGGAACTTGTGCTCCAATTGGAGTCTGTCACGTAAATGATCCCATTAGGGCTGGCGGGACTACAGGTTGTTACTCCGCCACTATTGTCCCCTGGGAGCGGCGGAGTGCCCTTTTGAGCCACCGTTTTACCGCTAGTGCTGCTAAATAGCAAGCACGCGATGAGTAAGACCAGAATCGGTCTAGAGTTGAGCAGCAACTTGTTCATGTCAGTCCTCCTGTTTTTTGATTTGAAAAGTTGTTTGTCTCCGTCTAACCGCCAAGATGATAACACTGGCTATCAGTAATCCCAAACAGCCCAGTATCGTACCAGTTATGGGCCAAATTATGGATAATCCAGGGATTCTATCAGGGGTGTATACAGTCTGACCGCTAACTGTGAAGATCTGACTTCCTATTTGCCCGGTGATTGTCCATCGTTTCATCACCTGTGGAGTACGGGCGACTGGTGCAGGCCCATCGTATACAATGCGTGGGTCGTGACAATAGTACACTGGCGCGTCTTTAGTCTTCACCCAAGTCGTCCCTATTAGTTCATATACACCACCCGACACCAGACGGACGTAGGGGTGACCTTGCTCATTTAGTAACATCACTTCCTGTGTTGTGCGGTTAATGATTTCTAACTCTCCACCACCGCCCGCTGTAGCACGAATTTCCAAACCAGGCATGTTTGGGTAAATAGTTTCTATCTGCGCTAGATAGGGCAAAGTGACCCCTCTTGAGTCGCAACTTACCAATACTATCACAACAAGCAGTATCGCCAAGACCTGTGTTGATCTTGAAGGTGATCCCAATATCATTTGTATCCTCTCCCAAGGTGGTTAGAAGGGCAAAGTGTTCACAAGTTTTTGGCGGCCTAACGGCACGGTGGTTGACATGCGCGCAGCGGAGGCACAGAGCGCCGACGCAAGCGTCATCGCCGTTCAGCCGAGCGCCTCGCGGGATCAGAGACCAAGCAGATCCCACCGCTCTAAGAATTGTCTTTCTGGGTCACGGAATTGTCGTACAGGATTATCTTTATGAGATTGGCCTCTCTTCCCTGGCGTACCTAACCACTCTTGGTGTTCACGCTTAATGAAATCAGCCACGACTCCACTAGGCACGACAAAGAAGTCGGGCCGTTCTCCAGGGTTCTTTAGATTTACGAACACATAGAACAGGTTGTCGGCATAGAAACCCTCGGCTTTCTCGTTCAGCACCCACTCTGGTTTGCTGCCCTGATTGGTCTTCACTTGGATCGCGATTTGCCGTGTGGCGGTAGCATTTGAGGCAAGGATGTCAATTCCCCTCGTGTTCCGCAGTGTGATGGAAGCAATGCAGCCGAGACGTGATAGTTCGCCCGCTACAAAGTACTCACCTGCTATGCCACTTAGCCCTTTGGGAAGGTTATTGGATGGCATAAATAGCATCCCTCTACCTAGCAGTATGACATCGCAATTCCAGCCGCTCGACGGTTTGGCCCACCCCCGCGGCGGTTGACATGCGCGGATGGGCACGCGGCGCGGCCCATTCCCGCGCGCGCACCGCACGCCACTACTCACATTATACCACGCCTTTCCGGCTCGTCAAGGGGGTTTGCGCGAACCCCATCCCCCACCGGCGGCGCGAGGGCACAAAGTGCCGCCGCCGCCCGCGGGCTGAGGGCTAGTCCTGCTTCTTCCGCGCTTCGGCCTTCATCTCGTCGTACACGCGGCTGATGTTCGTCTTGATGAGCGCGTCCAGCCCCGCCTTGTCGGCCGTCGGGTACAGCACCCAGTCCTGCTTGCGCAGTTTGCTGATGGTCTCGGACTTGCTCTTGCTGCTCTTGAAGAACTGCCGCACGCCCGAGCGGATGGCGCGGATGTAGGCCGAGAGGGGCTCCGTCGCCTTGGAGTCGCACAGGTCGCCGTGCCCGGGCACCACGGTAACCGGATCCAGCCGACGGATGAGGGTGAGGGCGTCCAGCCACTCTTTCGTGTTGGCGTCGCCCAGGTAGGGGTAGCGATTCAGCACCAGCGTGTCGCCGGTGAACAGGATGCGCGATTCGGGCAGGTAGATCATCGTCGTGGCCGGCGTGTGCCCGCCCACGTGGATCAACTGCAAGGTCGTATCGCCGCAGTACAGCGTCATCCGCCCCAGGAACGTCAGTTCCGGCCGGCTGAACGCCAGGGTCTTGATCTCGGCGAACTCGGCGGGATAGTCCTTCTGCCACTTGTCCAGAATCTTCTGGCGGTACGACTCGCTCATGCCGGTGAGGTGCTTCCACATGGCCTCGTGGGCCACGATGGTGCCGCCGAGGATGGGATTGCCCACGGCGTGCCCCCCGTGGTAGTCGGTGTTGATGAGATACAGGGGCTCGGCGCCGGTGAGTTCGGCCAGGTTCTGACGCCAGGCCCGCGCCTCCTCGGGCATCATCGGCGCGTCTATGTACACCAGCCCCTGCGACGTGAGGATGGCCCCCACGTTCACGCCGGTGGATGTCGTATGCACGTACACATGGTGCGCGATTTGCCGCATGGCTTCACCCTTCTTTCAGAAGACTCACCGCATGGCGGATGGCCTCTTCTATACGCGCGGCGTCGGTTCCGCCGCCCTGCGCGATCTGCGGCTGGCCGCCTCCGCGCCCGCCGAAAATCGGCGCCACCTGCCGCAACAGCGCCGCCATATCGTAGCCCACATCGTCGGAGCGCGCAAACGCCACCTGCACGCGGTCGGTGCGCGACGCGAGCAGGGCCACGCAGCGCCCCTGCGCGGCCAGGTGGAGCGCCAGGCGCTTCACCGCCTCGCCGTTGCGGTCGTCAAAGACGCGGGCCACCACGCGCACGTCGCCCACGCGCTCCGCGCCGGCCAGCAGGTGCGCCGCCTCCAGTTCAAACAGGCGCGCCTGCGTATGCTCCAGCGCCTTGCGCAGCGCCCGCGCCTCGTCCTCCAGCCGCCCCACGGCGTCGGCCAGTTCGGCGTCGGCCACGGTGAAATGCGCCGCCAACGATGAGACCATCGCGTGCTTGCGCTGATAATCCTCCAGCGCGCGCCACCCGCACAGGAAGTAGATGCGCGTCTCCTGGCCCCGCCGTTCGGCGCGAACAATCTTGATGAGGCCCACCTCGCCGGTGCGCGCGCAATGCGTTCCCCCGCACGGCGAGTAGTCCACCCCCTCCACGGCCACGATGCGCACCGTGCCCTCCACGACGGGCGGCTTGCGGAGCGGCAGCGGGATGGGCTGGCCCGGCTCAAAGTAGCGAACGCCCACCGGCAAGTCGCCCATCACCACCTCGTTGGCCGCCCGCTCCACGCGGCGCAGGTCGTCGTCGGTCAGGCCGACGCGCGCCACGTCAATGGACACCATGTCCTCGCCCAGGTGGAAGGAGACCGTGTCGGCGTCCAGCACGCGCTCAAAGGCGGCCGACAGGATGTGCTGGCCGGTGTGCTGCTGCATGTGATCCCAGCGCCGCGCCCAGTCCAGCGCGCACGGCACCGTGTCCGCGCCCGGATCTTCGGCGACCCAGTGCACGAGGTCGCCGTCCTCGGTGATCTCCAGCAGGCGCTGCCCGCCGATGGTGCCGGCGTCGGGGGGCTGGCCGCCTCCGCCCGGGTAGAAGAACGTGCGATCCAGCACCAGGCCCACGCGCCCCGCGCCGGGAAGCCGTCGCAGGATCGTCGCCGTCCACTCGCGGCAGTAGGGATCCTCGTAGTAGCCCCGCACTGTCTCCATGCTACACCACCGAATACAGCAGCCACACGGCCAGGACGAAGAAAATCGCGGCGGTGAGGAGTTTGACCGTGGCCGTCTGACGGTTCACGAAGGCCGCCATCCTCTGCGACGACGTGCCGGCGTAGGCCAGGCCGAACACCACCACCAGCGGCAGGATGAACATGACGTTGTACAGCATCAGGTACGAGATGCCTCGCGCGCGCATGGAAGGCACGCTCATCACGAACAGAATCGTGGGCAGGTACACCTGCCCGGTGCACGCCAGTTCAATCAGCGAGACCACGAATCCGGTGGCGAAGGCCACGGCCACGAACGCCCGCACCCTGCTGCTCTCGCGGATGACCTTGTTGATCTGCTTGCGCCAGGCGGTGGGCAATTTCAGGCGCATCTCGTCCAGGTTGCCGCGCCGCGCCGCCAGGAAGTCGTTGACGCTCAGCACCGCCAGCACGAACGCCAGCACCCCCGCCGCCAGGTACACCCACCGGCCCAGGGTGGCCATGAACGGCAGCGCCTGCACCGCCTTCAGCAGCCCGAACCCCACCAGCGTGTAGGTGAGGAACACGCCCAGGGTGAAAGCCGCGCCCACGAGCAGGATGTCCCGCCCCTTGCGCCCGACAAAGGCCAGGTACGAGATGAAGAACACGATCGTGGCGAAGGCGCACGGGTTCAGCCCGTCCACCAGACCGGCGGCCGCCACCGTGAGCGCGCCGAAGGACTTGAACCGCTCCAGGATGCCCTGGCTGGCCTGTTGGCTCGCGGCATCCCAGCCATCCCACACGACGGGCGCGCCCGTGGCCCTGTACTTCTCCACCAGGCGCGAGAGGGCATCGTAGGTAACCTGCTCGCCCACCAGGAAGTCATCCCCGACGAAGACCGCGGGGGCGACGAGCCGCCTGTCCTCGGGCACGCCGTTGCGCTGGCCCAGCCACTCGTTGAGCGGGGCCTGCTCCACAACGTCAAAGCGGTACACCTTCAGGCCGGGGACGCGGCTCTCCAGCAGCCGCAGGTCGTACTCCACGCGGTTGCATTCCTGGCACCCGGGCTTGTAGAAGTAGGCCAGGGCGATGGGCTTGGCAGGCGTGTTCGGCGTGGGCGTGGGGGCGGGCGTCCCTTCGGGGTTGATGCGCGCCAGGGCCGGATAGTCCACGCCGCCCTTGGCCAGGTACTCCTGGATGATGCTCTCCATCTGGCCGCGGATGGCGAATTCGCCCGTGAGCACCTTGTCGCCGATGAAGACCTCGGGCACGCCGGTCTTCGTGGAATCCAGGCCGTAGGCCGCTTCCAGCCGGAGCAGGCCCTCGTAGTTCTGCGGGTTGGAGATGTCTATGAACGCGATTTCCAACTGCTTCCCGTACTTCTGCAGGAGCGGCGGGATGTACTCCTTGATGACCGCCTCGCAGTGGGGGCACGTGGGCGAGTAGAAGAAGAGCGCGCGCACGACGGGTTGCTGGGCATGCGCCGCGCCTGCCGCGAACATCAAGATGGCCCACAACAACAGCGTGAAGAAAACGATTTTCCTGTTCACCCGTTCCCGACTCCATGGAAAGCCAATTTGTGCGCCATTATAACATAATCGGGCGTCCTGGCGAAAAGCGAGGGCGGTTCCGAAGGCAGCGGGCGTGGCAACCTGCCCCACGCTCGGTATCCACGAATAACACGAATGCACACGAATGGAGAATTGTAGACACGTAGGGCAGCTGTCCATCGCCGGGGGCCGGGGCGGGCACGGAAACCGGCCCCACACTCTAGGGATTCTCACCGCAGGGACCGGCGAGAACGCGGAGATTTCGGGTAGATCTCTGGAGTCTCCGCGCGCGGCCCGCATGTCTACCTCACCCATCGCCACTCCGGCCCTCCGAGGGTGTGGGAGGGGTTAGGTGAGGTCGAGCACATAGGCCGGCCTTCCATCGTCGCCAGGGGCCGGGGCGGGTATCCAAGGAGCGACGCACTTCCGGAAGTCCGTCGCACATTGGATCGCGCGTTTTGTATTCGCGTAGATTCGTGTTATTCGCGGTTACAGTTCGTAGCCGCGCGCTCATTGCCACGTCAGCGCGACGGCAGCCAGGCCCCCGTGCTCGTAGTACTCCAACACCACCGGGTGGACACCCGCCCCCAGCGCCACC
>DAOTVT010000209.1:0-4918 GCA_034436295.1 Anaerolineae bacterium
AAAGGCACAGAGACACAAAGGGATAAGGACACGGAGAAAACCCTCTGTGCCTTCGTGTCTTTGTGTGAGCCTTCGGCTTTGTGTGAGAATCATGTTTCACACAAAGGCACAGAGACACAAAGGGATAAAGACTCGGAGAAAACCCTTTGTGCCTTCGTGTCTTTGTGTGAGCCTTCGGCTTTGTGTGAAAATAATGTTTCACACAAAGGCACAAAGACACAAAGGGATAAGGACACGGAGAAAACCCTTTGTGCCTTCGTGTCTTTGTGTGAGGCTTGGCGGCGATGCGAGGCCGCCCTACGTGTCTACTTTTGTATTCCCCATTCGTGTGCATTCGTGTTATTCGTGGATGGCGAACTGTAACCGCGAATCCGCGCGAACCCACGCGAATGGGAACAGTAGGGGCTGCGGAGTGCCGATTGACACGCCCCCACGCGCGTTCTATAATGGGCCAAATCGCGACAGGGAGGACGCCCGCAATGGCAGCCAACGCCGTGAACGAGAACGATATCCCCTGGGGGCCTCACCCCCGCTATGAGGGGCTGCAAATGAAGGTGCTGGTCCCCGGCGCCGTCAACCCCGCGCTCAACGTCAGCCGAGTGCGCGTGGAGGTGGGCAAGCAGATTCCGCCCCACGTGCACGCGGCATCGTCCGAGACCTTCTACATCCTCCGGGGGAGGGGCGTCTGCTACTTGGGCGATACGCCGGTCCCCTTCGGCCCCGGGTTCTGCTTCTACGCGCCGCCGGGGCACGAGCATCGCCTGGAAAACACGGGCGCGGAGCCGGTGGAGATTCTGGCGGTCTTCGCGCCGCCGGTTGCGTAGTACCCCGAGCGGGCTTTCCGCGTTAGATTGGGCGAGGAGGCGTTGAATTGGCAAGGCGCTGGGTTATCGCGGGAGCGGCAACACTCTTGTGCATCCTTGCTCTGGGAGCGGCCGTGAGGGCTGCGGTTTCGCCCGACCCCGATGCCCAGCAGCCCACGGTCATGATCCTGCCCAACACGCAGACGGTGGCCCCCGGAGAGACGGCCCTGG
This sequence comes from Anaerolineae bacterium, assembly GCA_034436295.1. Lineage (GTDB taxonomy): Bacteria > Chloroflexota > Anaerolineae > DTLA01 > DTLA01 > DTLA01. Next base: position 1,035 of record DAOTVT010000209.1, read on the forward strand.
CGCGGGTGTGGGTTGAGGACATCACCAACCTGCAGGGCGCGGCGGTTACCATCCTCTTTGACCCCACGAAGGTCCAGGTTGTGGATGCCAACACGAGCCTGCCGGGGATTCAAGTAGAGCCGGGGCCGCTGTGGTCGGCATCGGCGTATCCGTCCAACCCGATCATCAACATCGCCGACAACGCCACAGGCGTGATCACCTACGAGCAGGCGCTGCTGGGGTCTGCGTTCACCGGCAGCGACGACATGATCCTGATCACGTTCTCGGCCGTGGCGCCGGGCCGCTCCGACATCATCCTCAGCCGCGTGCAGATGCTCAACAACTTCGGCGAGTACATCCCGGTGCAGATTCGCGACGGCGAGATTCTCATCTCGGGCACCGTCCCGACCTTCACGCCCACGGCCACCCGCACGCGCACGCCCACCGCCACCCCGACGCGAACCCCCACCGCGACGCCTACGCCCAGCCCCACCCGCACGCCGACGGCGACGGCGACGATGACCCCAACAGCCACTCGGACCGGGACGGCGACAGCCACCCCGACGCCGACGCGCACGCCCACGGCAACCGCCTCGCTCACGGCGACGCCCACGCGCACGAACACGCCCGCGGCCTCGCCCACGAGCACGAGGACGGGGACCCCGTCGGCGACGGCCACGCCTACGCGCACCGCCACCCCGACGCGCACGCCCACGATGACGGCGACGCCCACGGCCACGCGCACGCCGACGTTCACGCCCGGGCCTTCGCCCACGCCCTCGGCCACCGCAACGCCGACGGCGACGGCCACGCCCACCCCCACGGCGACGGAAACGCTCACGGCGACGCCCACGGCCACGCTCGGGCCTTCGCCCACGCCCACCGACACCCCCACGGCGACGCCCACGATCACGCCCGGGCCTTCGCCCACGCCCACCCCAACGTCCCCGCCCGCGCCTGTGCAGCGGCTGCGCCTGCCGGCCATCGCCTGCTCGCGCACCGACGAGTACGAACCCAACAACTTCCAGGTGCAGGCTTACGGGCCGGTGGTCTCGGGCCAGAGGTACGTGGGGTTCCTGGCCAGCATGATGGACTACGACTGGTTCTACCTGGTGAAGGCGGCGCCCGGGCCGATAGACATCACCCTTGACGTGCCGCCGAGCGGCGATTACGACATCTACCTGTTCCTGGCAGGCGCGACGGGCGGCAACCAGTACGTGGCGAAGTCGGACCGGTACGGGAACGGCGTGGACGAGTACATCTACTTCAACGCGCCCATCGCCACGGAGTACTATATCTTGGTCTATCCTTATAGCGACGCGCACCCCAACGCGCCCTACGTGCTTCGCGTGCTCTACTGATTCGGCGCCAACGGGGACTGTCGCGACGATTCCCATGCAGAGGAGGCGTTCCCTTGTGGTTTGAGACTGCGCTGGTAGCGCCAGGCGTCCACCGCATCACCGAGGGCGGCATGGTACACGCATACCTGATTCAGGGCGACGACTGGGCCGTCCTGGTGGATTCCGGCTTTGGCATCGGCGACGTCGGCCAGGTGGTCCGGGGCCTCACGGAGTTGCCGGTGCTCCTCGTCAACACGCACGCCCACCTGGACCACGTGGGCGGCAACGCGTACTTCGCGACGGTCTTCCTGCATCGGCGCGAATCCCTGGCCGAGGTCGCGGAGACCGCCCGCCGCTTCCGCGAACTCGCCACCCAGGCCGACTTCCCCGAGCCGTTCCCGGACGGGTTCTCCATGGAGCGGTACGCCCCCCAGGTGCCCGAGCCGACGCACCGCCTGGCCGGCGGGGAGACGATAGACCTGGGCGGGAGGGCGCTGGAGGTGTTGCCCACGCCCGGCCACACGGCGGGGAGCATCTGCCTGCTGGACGAGGGCAGCCGCCTCTTGTTCACGGGCGACACCATCACGGACCGCCCGCTCCAGGGCATCGGCGATGGCGTGAGCCTGGCCGAGTACCAGGGGACGCTGCGATTGCTGGCGGAGATGGCGCCGGACGTGGACTTGCTGTTCCCTGGGCATGGGCCGTCTCCGCTCGTCCCGGCCATCATGGGGGAACTCGCGGGCGCTGCCCACGCCCTGGAGGACGCGCAGTTCCAGCAGGCCACGATCGGCGGGCGGCCTGTGCGGGCGGCGAACGCGGGGCGGTTCACGTTTTTTGTGCGCCTGCCCTGGGAATCGGCGGACGAGCGGTGAACCGCACGTCTAGATGAGCAGGAGGAAGAATCGGATGGCAGAAGCGCCAGGGTCATACAGGATCATCTGCACGGTGATACGCCAGGAGGGCCGGTGCGCCATGGGCCACAAGGTGGGCGACCAGATCGTCATGGACGAGAGCGGCGTGCACGGCAACATCTGCTTCCACGCGCTGTACTCGCTGATACCGAAAGCGTTCGCGATGATGTACGGGGCCACTTTCCCCTGGCTTGAGGACAAGGACGTGACCACCCACGCCTGCCCGGACGCCGAGAACCCCCTGGTGTTTGAACTCCGGAGAGTGCGGTAGGCAAGATCGGCGCGGGCTGCGAGCGGAGTGTGACCTTGCGCGTGCTTGTCGTGGCGACCCACAACCGAGGCAAACTGCGAGAATACGAGGAACTGCTCGCGGGCCTGCCCGTGCAATTCACCAGCCTGGCCGACCTGGGCGTGCGCGATGAACCCCAAGAGGGCCACGCGGGATTCGCGGACAACGCGCGACTGAAGGCGCGGTTCTTCGCGCGCCTCACGGGGCAACTCACCCTGGCCGACGATTCCGGGCTGGAGGTGGACGCGCTGGGCGGCGACCCGGGCGTGCGCTCGGCGCGGTATTCGGGCGCGGGTCGGAGCGACCGAGAGCGGTACGAACTGCTGCTGTCGCGCCTGGGCGAGATTCCACCGGAAGGGCGCACGGCGCGGTTCCGCTGCGCCATCGCCGTGGCCGTACCCGATGGGGTGTTGTTCACGGTGGAGGGGACTTGCGAGGGCCTCATCACGATGCTCCCCCGCGGCAGTTACGGGTTTGGCTACGACCCGGTGTTCTACGTCGTGGAGCGCGGGCGCACCATGGCCGAATTGGAGCCTGCGGTCAAGAATCAAATCTCCCATCGGGCGCGCGCTGCCCAGGCCGCGCTTCCGTTGTTGCGGGCCATCCTGGGCGCGTGAGACGGGCGCCCGGATTCGTGCCGTGCTGCCGCATGGGGGGCTAGAGGGTGCAGGGATCGGCGCCCTGGGATTCGCGGGCCAGCACGTCCAGGTAGCGTTCCAGGTAGCGCATGATGTCGGCCCGCTCCTCGGGGGTGAAGTGCGCCAGCAACTGACGCGTGCGTTCCATGCGCTGCGCCCGCGCGCGCTCCAGCAGCGCCTCGCCCTCGGCGGTGAGCGACACGATGACCGAGCGGCGGTCGTTGGGGTCGCGGCGGCGCTCCACCAGCCCGGTGCTCGCCAGGCGGTCCACAATGCCGGTCATGGTGGCCGAGCACTGTTCCGTCGCCTCGGCCAGAGTCCCGATGGCCACGCTGCCGCCGTGCGCCTGGATGAACATGAGCGCCAGGAATTGGGGCATGGTCAGGCCGAGGGCGCTCAGCGTTTCTGCGAACCGCCTGCGCTGCCTCCATACCAGCAGGGCGACCATTTCTTCAAACCGCGCGACGTCGGAATCCTCCAAGGTGTACGCTCCTGGCAGGGTAGCCGGCCATCCGTGCGCCTGCACGGTGCCGGCGGGATTATTTTGCATCGCTAAGTATACAGGACAAACCCATTTCTGTCAAACGCGGCGGCGAGGCCTACCTCACCCTTCCCCACCCCGGCCCTCCCTTACCCAACGCGCGGCTGGGCCCACCTCACCCATCCCCCGGCCCTCCCTTACCCGACGCGCGGCTGGGCCCACCTCACCCATCCCCCGGCCCTCCCT
>DAOTVT010000210.1:0-4185 GCA_034436295.1 Anaerolineae bacterium
CCCACGCGCAGAAAAGTAGGGCGGCTATCCCTAGCCGCCGTGGCGTCCCCTCGCCCCGCCTTGCGGAGATAAATAAAGACCCCAAAGGTCTGCGAGACCTTTGGGGTCTTCACCGCCCCCGCCCTACGGCAACCCCTCCACCTCAACCGTCTGCTCCCACACGCCACGCAAGGCGTCGCACACCGTGCGCACCGACACCACGCGCCGCGCCGCCGCCTCCAGACCCAGAGCGGGATCGTCCACCGTAACCCGATCCAGCGCCTGCAGGCCGGGGACAATGGCCGTGGTGAGCGTGCCCCGCAGCGCGCGGGCGGCTCCCCGCGCCACCAGGGCAGCCGCGGCCTCCGCGCATTGGGCCGCCGTCGTCAGGTAGCCGTCGGCCACCGCCGCGCCCAGGGTGCGGCCCTGCGCCTGCGACAGCCGCGCATCCTGCGCCTGGCCCATGGCCGGATACAGCCCCGCCACCCGCGCCAGGCTCACCCCCGCCGACGCCGCGCCGTGCCGCGCGCGGCGCACCTCGGCGTCAAAAGCCCAGTCCACGCCCCAGGGTTGGGCCGCCGCGACGAACGCATAGAGCGCGCCATCAGCATCCCAGCGGGCGCGCGCCCCCGCGTGCCGAAGCAATTGCCGAACGGCTGCATCGCCGCGCCCGCCCCGCGGAACGGCGAAACGCTCCAGCGTCATCTGCCAGGCCGGAGCGTCGTCGGTGCGCAGGCGCAGCCCCGCCGCCCGCATCAGCAGTTCCCCCAGCATCCACCCCAGCGACACGCCCTCCCACGCCTCTGTCGTCAGCGCTTGCCATTCGGCCAGCAGTCCCCAGCCATCGCGGGCGCGGACCACGTACTCCACGCCTGGGCGCGACTCGCCCCGTGCGCGCTGCACGTCGGCCATATACATCGGCGCCGTCTCCACGCCTTCCAGGCCCGCGGCGGTGCCATAGCCCAGCGTGAGCGCGGCCTCGGCGTAGGGCAGGAGCGGCGCGGCGGCCAGTTCGCCGTTGTCGTGCAGCAGGAGCCGCAACGCGCCGTACCCCTCGGCTTCCGTCCGCTCGGCCCGCAGGATGCCCGCGAACCCCTCCAGCGCGCGCCCCAGCGGAGCCTCCAGCGCCGACTTCTCCATCGCGGCGAAAGCCTTCCCATCCCCCGCCGCGACGTTAGCCCGCGTTGGCCCGTCGGAGTTGAGATGAAGCGCGCAGGGATACGACCAGTGATCAAAATCCCACGAGAAGCGCACCGTGGGCGTCTGATACGTGAGACAGCCCGCGAAGGTATCCAGGTATGCCGCCACGTAGCGGTCGCCGATCCAGGCCAGCGACGGCCAGCGCGGGACGAGCGTATCCGATGGGATGCCGGTGGGCGCTACCACGCGCGGCTCGGACCAGGTCCCCCCACCCCAGGACACGGCGCGGAGATACGCGCCGGTGGCCAGGAGGCCGGCCTGGAGAAAGGCGTACACGTCGGCGCGGCGCGCGCACGCGATGCCGTAATCGGCCGACACAGGGCCGGCGCTCCATGCCGCAACCTGGCTCCATGCCTCGCCATCCCACAGCGACAGGCGCAGGATGCCGCCCGCGACCCAGGCGACGGCGTCGGGCGCGGGACTCGCCACGCTGGTGATGGCCGAGGACGATTCGGCGGCGGTGGCCGGCCCCGCCCACGAACCGCCCCCATCCGACGATGTCCACACCTTGACGCGCCACACGCCGCTTTCGGAGACGATGCAGAACGCGCGCACCCAGTCGCCTTCGGCGGCGATGGCCACGTCGCCGCTCGCGCCCGACGCAAGCAGCGTCTCCCACGAATCCCAGCCGTCGGGGTCGGCGGGGTCGGCGATGCGCTGCACCTGGAACGCCCCGCCCGCGCCCAGCCGCGCCCGCACCCACGCGCCGCCCGCCGCCACCGCCAGCGCCGTCTGGTACGCGCTCTCGTCGCCGTCGCCGTGCAGCGCCGACCAGCGGAGTTGGCGGTCGCGGACGGACAGGCGGGCGAAGGGCAGCCGCCCGGCCGATTTGACGGCGGCCCGCAGCGTGTCGGTCATGGCAATCATCGCACACCTCCGGCGAGCCGCGGCTACTCGTTCCCCTCGTACCACGAGGGGGTCTGGCCCGCGCAGAATGGCGGGTTCTCGCGGCTCTGTCGCAGGTCGGCCAGGGCGTCGCGGAATCGCGCAAGCAGCGGCGCGGCCTGGAGTTCGTAGCGGCGAGAGACCCACCCGTCCACGTTCACCGTGCCGGCCGTGCGAGACGCCTGCTGGAGCAGCGCATAGGCCCGCGCGCCCAGCACGGCCAGTTCCGCCAGGTCGGCAGGAACGTCCGAGCCTTCGTCGTCCACGGTGAACGCGCCGCGATAGTGCAGGCGCAGGGTCTCGCCCGTCGTCGGCGCGTCGTCCAGCAGGCGCAGCGTCGCGCCCCAGACGTGGAAGCGCAGGTAGGCCGGCGGCCGCTCGTCCGGCGGGCACTCCACCGCCAGGAGTTGGCGGATTTCGGGGTAGTCGGACAGGTCGTAGGTATCCGAGCCGGTGGCGGGCACGTCCACCGAACCCGCCGCGCCCACGGCGTCGGCCAGGTCCGCCAGCGCGTGATCCAGGTGGCGGGCCAGGTCGTCGGGCGTCCACACGTTGCCGTCGGGATCGCCCAGGTCGCAGGCGATGGCGGCGAGAAAATCGCTGCGGTTGGCGAAAGACATGGCGAACCTCCTGTTGCAGGTCATCGGCCTTGTTGTAGCACACACGGTCCGCGTTGATAAGGGCGGGCGTGCCCCTGGCCGCGGGCAGAGGACGTAGAGCAAATTGCCAATTTGCTCCACGCGGATGGGTTGAATCGCCGCATGGTCGCGCTCCCCGCGAAATGGACACACCGCCCCCGCCGGACTATAATGCGGGCGCACAAGGAGGGCGTTTTGGGCACGCTGTACCTGGTGGCGACACCCATCGGCAACCTGGAGGACATCACCCTGCGGGCGCTGCGCGTCTTGCGCGACGTGTCGCTCATCGCCGCCGAGGACACCCGCCACACCCGCAAACTCCTGGCCCGCTACGACATCCACACGCCCACCACCAGTTACTTTGAGCACAACAAACTCGCCAAACTGGACGCCATCCTGGCCGCGCTGGAGGCGGGCGACGTGGCGCTGGTGTCGGACGCGGGCATGCCGGGCATCTCGGACCCGGGCTACGAGTTGGTGCGGGCGGCGCTGGAGCGCGGCTTCCCCGTCGTGCCCGTGCCCGGGCCGTCGGCCATCATCGCCGCGCTGGCGGCGTCGGGCCTGCCCACCGACGCCTTCGTGTACGTCGGCTTCCTGCCTAGGCGCGCCGGGGAGCGACGCAAGGCGTTGGAATCGCTGCGGGGCGAGCGACGCACACTGATCCTGTACGAAGCGCCGCACCGGTTGCTGGACACCCTGGGCGACATCCTGGCCACCCTGGGCGACCGGCCCATCGCCATCGCCCGCGAACTGACGAAGGTGCACGAGGAAATCTGGCGCGGGACGGTATCCGAGGCCCTGGCGCACTTCACCGGCCACGCGCCGCGCGGCGAGTTCACGCTGGTCATCGGCGGCGCGGCCGAACCGCAGGCGTGGAGCGAGGCGCAGGTGCGCGCCGCGCTGGCCCAGCGCCTGGCCGACGGCTGGAGCGCCCGCGACGCCGCGTCGGACGTAGCCGCCCGCTCCGGCTGGCCCAAACGCGCCGTGTACCGCCTGGCGCTGGAACCAACCGCGAACGAACGCGAATAGGCGCGAAGAGACCGATTCGCGCTCATCATCTTGACGCTTGGAGGCAAAGTGAACCCACTGGACGACTTGGACGCAATGCGAAAGTTGGACCCCTCGGGCATGGGCGAGGCCATCGCCGGCCTGCCCCGCCACTGCCGCGAAGCGTGGGCGGCCGTACAAGGCCTGGTCCTCCCGCCCGACTACGCCCTGGCCGAGAACGCCGTCATCGCCGGCATGGGCGGGTCGGCCATCGGCGGGGCGCTCCTGGCGGGCATCCTCGCCGACGAGTGCCCCGTGCCCCTGATCGTGTGCCGCGACTACGACCTGCCCGCCTTCGTGGACGACCGAACGCTGGTCATCGCGTCGTCGTACTCGGGCAACACCGAGGAGACGCTCTCGGCGGCGCACCAGGCCCGCCAGCGCGGCGCCCGCATCATCGCCCTCACGTCGGGCGGGGAACTGGCGCGCCTGGCGA
>DAOTVT010000211.1:0-2309 GCA_034436295.1 Anaerolineae bacterium
CGCTGTCGCGCTCGCGGTACTGGTACCGTTCCCATAGCACGAGCGCCACGCGAACCGAACGCACCTTGACCTCGCTCTCGGTCTCCAGCGCGACTGTGGCATGAATGGTCTCGCCGGCGTAGTAGGGCAGGCCGACCTTGTCCACCGAAACGCGAATGTCAGCCTTCTCGCTCTTCAGGAACCCCAACATCGTCTCCCCCTCCGTGCAAAGTGATCACACCGGCGCCACCGCAGTCCGTCGGGGCGCGCACACGAACGCTATGGAAGCGTGATCTCCCAGAACCCCTTGCGCTGCCAGGCCGCGTAGTGGCCGTCATCGTCCAGCGCGCTGGCATACACATACCGCCATCCCGCGAACGCGGGCTTGAACCGCAGCGCCCAGTTGGACACCAGGGTGTTGGCCGTGCCCACTGCCGTGCAGTCAGCCACGTCCACAATGACGCGGCTGTTCTCTATGGTATTTGCCGACCCAGGGGCGTAGCCGCCAAGCCACGCTGTATTGGCGTCGTTGCGCAGGAAGATCTTGTTCAGGTCCCGATTGTAGGCCAGATAGACCGCATCGCCGCTCACGCTGGGCGATTGCGCCACGAGGAGATACACGATCTTGAGATTGTCCACGCCGTCGGGGTCGCCAAACTGGGTAACGAGGTAGGCGGCATCGCCCGCGCGGCTCGTGCCCAAAGGCGGGTTGACCGCGCCCACGCACGGCGGGTATCCCACCGTCCCCACGCCCCACGCGCCGATGTTCTGCCAACCCGAATTCAGCCCGCTGTAGTCCACGCCGGCCACGTACAGGTTGTACACGCGGCCCGCGAACGGCGCCTTGAACGTAACCTTCCACCGCACCACCAGCCTGCCGTCCACGTTGGCCACGGAAGACTCCGAGACATGGAGCGTAGCGCGGCTCGTGTTGACATCGCCGCCGGTGCCCGGCGCTCCGCCCACAATCCACGCCGTGCCTGCGTCGTTGCGAAGGCTTATCTTGTTGACCTGACGGTTGTAGGCCAGCCCCACGCCGTTGGTATACGAGGGGGCCGTGTTGATGATGAAGTATACCAGTTTCAAGTCGTCTATGCCGTCGGGATCTTCCACGACGGTAACCAGTTCCACCTTCTCGCCCGCGTCGCTGCGCCCGCACCACACGTCAAAGCCCGGCACCGCCGGGGCGCGGTTGGGGATGCTCGTGGCGGTCGGGGCGGGCGTGCGGGTGCGAGTCGGCGTGCGCGTCGGCGTCTGGGTGGGCGTGGGCGAAAGGGTCGGGCTGGGCGTGGCGGTCATGGCCGGGCCGCGAATGTCGGTGCACGTCCAGTCGTCATCCACGGGCGTGTCGGGGTCATCGGTCGGCTCGTCGCCCACGCACGGCCCCGAATCACAGCGCACCGAGACCAAACCGAAGTTGCAGATGCGGTCGGGGCCCGCCTGCACCACGACGCGGAACCGCACGGTGGCCGCACCGCCTGGCTCCACGCTGCCCACGACGATGATGGGAATCTCGCTGACGACGCTGCCCTCCGGCGAGACGTTCACGCTCCCCGCCACGAGGGTCGTTCCGGGCGGCGACTGGTCGGTGAACGTGAACGCGGCCGTGGCGGCCAGGTTGGACTGAATCAGGACGGCATACTCCACCGTGTCGCCCGGGGAGACCTGCCCATCATGCGCCAGGTCGTCCACCAGTTCGTCCACCTTCCAGACACAGAGCGGCTCGGCGCAGGCCGGGGGCCAGGGTGTCGCAGTCGGGGTGGGAGTGTCCGTCGGCGCAGGCGTCAGGGTGGGGGTGGGCGTGTCGCCGGGCGTCGGGGTCTCGGTCGGCGTCTCGGTGATCCCCGCGATGAGCGGGGGCGCTGCCTGCGTCTGCGGCGACGAGAAAGCCGCGACTCCTGCCGCCAGCACAACCAGGGCCACTAGGACAAAGGGCATCGCGTTGCCGCGTTCGCGCTCCATGGCAGTCCTCCTTCTTGCTGTAACGCAGAACCCGACCGCGCGGGTTCGCATTCGGCTGGACGCAAGGATAGCACCTCCCGCGCCAGGCGTCAAGGGTGCTTCCGCGCTCGGCGGCGCGAAACGGCATGGCGAACCGCAGTGGAGCGCTTGACCTCACCTAGCCCCTCCCACACCCTCCCCTTCCGAGCCCTTGACCTCACCTAGCCCCTCCCACACCCTCCCCTTCCCTCTCCGCCGGCGGAGAGGGAAGGGGAGGGCTCTTTCAAGGGTAGGTTTTTTGCATCGGGGGCGGGGGCGCGAGGGGCCAACGTCCTTCGGGAGGACCAGGCCACGGTTCGGGTACCAGTTGTCGCGGCAGGGGGGGCGGG
>DAOTVT010000212.1:0-3743 GCA_034436295.1 Anaerolineae bacterium
GGCAAACGCCACGCGACGCGCACGCGCCTGTACCATTGTACACGCTTCTGATGAAAATCCGATGACATTGGCGGCGTCGGCAGGTTACAATTCGTTCACCGAGGGGGCAGCCGGAACGCGAAAGGCGGGAATGGCCGGGCAGGGTTCACCCCACCCATCCCCACCCCAGAGAGCCATCCACGAATAACACGAATTCGCACGAATGGAGGCCAGGGGCAGGTATCCAATGTGCGACGCACTTCGGAAGTGCGTCGCACATTGGCCGCCAACACAAGTTCGTAAGGCGGCTTCCCATACCTGCCGGAGGCCGGGGCAGGTATGGAAACCTGCCCTGCTGTTCCCCATTCGCGTAGATTCGCGCTGTTCGCGGTTACAGAGGCAGAGGGCAGTACGGAAACCTGCCCTACACTCTCCGGCCCCAGCGCACCTCATCCCCGGCCTTCGGCTTCGGGGGTTAGGTGCCTGTACGCCTGCCTCCATTCGCGTAGATTCGTGTGATTCGCGGATCAGGTGTTGTTCGTGGATGACGTGTACGCTACCCCCGCCGCCTTGACGTACCTCTCGCCCTGTGCTACACTTCCGCCAGACCGATACGACGCGAGGAATGGCCATGCAGTTCAGCGAGATCATCGCGCGGCTCGTCCATCGGCAGGCCCTGGACGAACGCGAAGCGGAGCAAGCCCTCACCCAGGTGCTGGAAGGCGACACCACGCCCGCCCAGACGGCGGCGTTCCTCGTCGCCCTGCGGATGAAGGGCGAGACCATCGCGGAGATGACCGGCTTCGCGCGGGCCATGCGCAGCAAGGTCATCCCCGTGCGCACGCGCCGCCGCGACCTAGTGGACATCAGCGGGACCGGCGGCGACTACGCCCGCACCTTCAACATCTCCACCACGGCGGCCTTCGTGGCGGCGGGAGCCGGCGCGGCCGTCGCCAAGCATGTGGACCGCTCGGTGTCCAGCCGGTGCAGCAGCGCGGATTTGCTGGAGCGCCTGGGCATCTGCCTGACGCTGGACCCCGAACAGATCGCCCGCTGCATTGACGAGTTGGGCATCGGGTTCCTGTACGCGCCGCGCCTGCATCCATCGCTGAAGTACGTGGCCGAGGCGCGCCGCGACCTGGGCATCCAGACGGTGTTTGACATCCTGGCCCCGCTGACCAACCCCGCCGGCGCCGAGGCGCGCGTCCTGGGCGTGTACGCCGGCTCGCTCACCGAACTCCTGGCGGGCGTGCTGCGCGTCCTGGGCGCGGCTTCTGCCTACGTGGTGTACGGGGCCGACGGCATGGACGAATTCTCCACGACCGGCGTCAACAAGGTCAGCCGTCTGGAAGGCGGCACCATCACCACCTTCGCGCTGGACTCGCTGGAGTTTGACTTGCCGAGGGCATCGCTCCACGAACTGGCGGGCGGCAGCACCGACGAGAACGTGGCCATCACGCAGGCCATCCTTTCGGGCGAGCGCGGCGCGCGGCGGGACATCGTCGTGCTCAACGCTGGCGTGGCGCTGGTGGCCGCAGGACTCGCCCTGGACCTGCGCGAAGGCATCCAGCAGGCGGAAGCCGCCATAGACTCCCGCGCGGCCTGGCGCAAACTTCAGGAACTCGGCGCCCTCACCCAGAAACTCAAGGAAGACTGACCGGCGCCTCGCCGCGCCCATCACCCACTCGGAGGAGGAACCCCCATGAGATATCGCCCGTTTGGCAACACCGGAGCCACCGTCAGCGCCCTGGGTTTTGGCGCCATGCGCCTGCCCATGACCCCCGACGGCGAGCACGTGGACGAGGACCGCGCCATTCCCGTCATTCAGCGCGCGCTGGAACTGGGCGTCAACTACCTGGACACGGCGCCCTACTATTGCAAGGGCGAGAGCGAAATCGTGCTCGGCAAGGCCATCAAGGGCTGGCGCGACCGCGTGTACATCTCTACCAAGAACCCGCTGGACAACCCCGACCCCGGCGAATTCCGCGCCTGGTTGGAAAAATCGCTCCGCAAACTGGATGTGGACTACATTGATTTCTACCACATGTGGGGCATGAACAAAGTCAAGTACGAGACGATGGTCGCCACGCCCGGAGGCCGCCTGGACGAGGCCCGCAAGGCCAAGGAGGAGGGCCTCATCCGCCACATCAGTTTTTCGTTCCACGACACGCCCGAAGTGCTGGAGCGGTTCATTGACACCGGCTACTTTGAAAGCATGACCGTCCAGTACAACCTGCTGGACCGCGCGAACGAAGCGGCCATCGCTCGCGCCGCCGCGCGCGGCATGGGCGTCGTCATCATGGGGCCGGTGGGCGGCGGTCGCCTGGCCGAGACCTCGCCCGAGATCCGCAAACTCCTGCCGAACGGCGTGTCGGGAAGCCCCGAACTGGCCCTGCGGTTCGTCCTGTCGCATCCCGGCGTCCACGTGGCGCTGTCGGGCATGAGCACGATCCAGATGGTGGAGGAGAACGCCGCCACCGCATCCCGCGAGGAGCCGTTGAGCGCAGACGAGCGCCAGGCCATTGCCCGGACCATGGACCAACTGGCCGCGCTGGCCAACCTGTACTGCACCGGCTGCGGCTACTGCATGCCCTGCCCGAACGGCGTGAACATCCCCGAGAACTTCAAGTACATGAACTACTACCGGGTGTACGGCCTCGCGGAATACGCGCGCCAGGCGTATGCGTTCCTGGGCGACCCGAAGAACGTATGGATCAAGGGCCTCAAGGCCGAAGCGTGCATCCAGTGCGGCGAGTGCGAACCCAAGTGCCCGCAACATATCCCGATCATCAAGCAACTGGAGGAAGTGGCGGAAGTTCTCGGCGGCAAGACCCGCTAGGCCGCTTGCTCCCTACTCTCGGAGGCTACCCATGAACCGCAGAAATTTCATTCGCGCGGTGCTTCTCACCGGCGTGGCATCTTGGCTGCGCGCATGCCTGGGCGTCCGCGTGGAAATCACGCCGCCCCCGACCGCCGCAACGCCATCGGCGGGCGCTCCTGTCCCGTCGCCGTCGCCCGCGCCGCCCACCGTCGCGCCCACGGCCGGCGCGAAGATGCTGGGCAACGAGAACCGCGAAGGGTTCTTCATCCGCTACTATCGTGCCTTCCCCGCACCCGACCGCAATGCCTGGCGGCTGCGCGTGCAGGGGATGGTGGAGAGCCCGGGCGAGTTTGATTATCCGACGGTGCTGGGCTGGCCCAGTGTGGCCCAGGTTTCCCGCATGAAGTGCGTGGAGTGCTGGTCGGCCAAGGCCAAGTGGGAAGGGTTCACCTACGACACGCTGGCCGCCATCGTCAAGCCCCTGCCCACCGCGACGCACGTGCGGTTTGACTGCGCCGACGAGTACTGGGAAGTGGTCTCCATTGAGGAGTTGCGCGCGCCGCGCGTGCTGTTCGTCCTGAAGATGAACGACGAACTCCTGCCCGACGAGTACGGCTCGCCCCTGCGGATGATCCTGCCGTCCAAGTACGGCTACAAGGGCGCGAAAGCGGTGCACACGCTGACGTTCACGGACCAGGACGGGCCGGGCTACTGGTCGTATGTGGGGCCGTACTCCATCAGCGGGGACATTGAGCCTGGGATGGATCACCCGCTGGATTTGGGGGGCAGGGTGCGGCCCATCTCCGGCGGCGAGATCACCGACTACTGATGCCGCGCACGGGGGATCACCCCTCACATCCCCCTGGCCCCCTTTTCTCCCCGCACGCGGGGCGAGAAGGGGGAGACGGGTGTGCGTTGTCCCCTCTCCCGCCGCGGGAGAGGG
>DAOTVT010000213.1:0-16833 GCA_034436295.1 Anaerolineae bacterium
TTGGTTGAGCGGTCTGTATAATGCGGCCCTGTCTTCAGCCAGGAGTTAGCCCGCTTCGGGCCTCTTTGCACCTGTTTCCAGCCCTTCTGTAGCCCCAACATTCAGATAAAAGAGCCAAACTCCAGGGGCGACCTGCGGGTCGCCCCTACGCGTTGCGCCGCGCGCACCGTCCCTCACCCTAGCCCTCTCCCGGCGGGAGAGGGAACGGCGCCCCCACGCTGGCCCAGCCCCGAAGGGGCTTCGCACCCGTAGCGCGGGGGTTTAGCCCCGCGCGGCTTGCGCGCATGCGGCCGCGGTTTTCGCGCCTTTCGCGTCCTTCGCGATCCAACCGCCCCTCACCCTAGCCCTCTCCCGGCGGGAGAGGGAACGGCCCTGCGCGACGGCCCAGCCCCGAAGGGGGCTTTGCCCCGTCAGCGCGGGGGTTCAGCCTCGCGCGGCGATGCGCGGCCGTGATCTTCGCGCCTTTCGCGCCATTTCGCGTCCTTCGCGATCCAAACGTCCCTCACCCTAGCCCTCTCCCAGCGGGAGGGGACGGCCCACCTCACGCTGGCCCAGCCCCGAAGGGGGCTTTGCCCCGTCAGCGCGGGGGTTTAGCCCCGCGCGGCGATGCACCGCCCCGATTTTTCGCGTCCTTTCGCGCCCTTTCGTGTCCTTCGCGATCCAACCGTCCCTCACCCTAGCCCTCTCCCAGCGGGAGAGGGGACGACGGCCCCACGCGCCGCATTTGCTCATGCTGTGCGCCAGTCGTATAATACGCACGTGCAGGCGCGCCGCTTCCCGTGGCGGGGCGCTGGAAAGGGTACGTATGCTGACGTTTGTGGTTCCACTGCTGGTTTTGAGCGCGCTGATGATCGCCCACGAGTTGGGGCACTTCGTGGCGGCAAAACTGGCGAAGATTCGGGTTGAAGAGTTCGGGCTTGGCTTCCCCCCGCGCCTGGTGCGGGTGGCCAAGCGCGGCGAAACGGAATACACGATCAATGCCATCCCGTTCGGCGCGTTCGTGCGCATGGCGGGCGAAAACGAGCCGGGCGTTGAGGGCGGGTTCGCCGACAAGAGCAAGCGGGTGCGGCTGGCCGTGCTGGCCGCCGGGCCGCTGATGAACCTGCTCATGGCCGCCATCTTCTTCGCTTTTGCCTACATGAGCGGCTGGCCGACGGTGGCCGAGACAAAACACGCCGTGGTGCTGCGCGTGGAGAACGACTCGCCGGCGCAAGCCGCGGGCATCCTGGCCGGCGATGTCATCATCCAGGTGGATGGCATTGAGGTGGACAGCGCGGCGAATTTCTCGCGCTACGTGAGCCAGAAGGCGGGGCAGGAGGTCGTCCTGACCATCCGCCGCGGCGTGGGCTATCTCCAGGTGCGCGTGGTGCCCAGAATACCGATTCCGCCGTATCAGGGCGCGCTCGGAGTGGGTATCACGGAGGAGACGACGCGCATCGCGCTGGCCTATTCGCCGCCGCTGGAGGCGCTGTACCTGGGCGCGCGCGAGGTGGTGAACACGCTCGCCTTCACGTTGAGCCTGCCGGCGCTCCTGCTGAGCCAGGGGTTGGATCCGAGCCTAGCCCGACCGGTGGGGCCGGTGGGCATCTTCCAAATCACGGGGTCGGCGGCCACCCAGACGGCGCAGACCGGATGGTGGTTCCCGATCCTGCGGCTCATCGGCGTGCTCGGCGTGGCGCTGGGGCTGACCAACCTGCTGCCGCTGCCGGCGCTGGACGGCGGGCGCATCCTGTTCATCGTCATTGAGGCGATCCGCGGCAAGCGGGTGGACCCGCGGAAGGAAGGCTTTGTCCACTGGATCGGCCTGGTGATGCTGGTGCTCGTGATGATCCTGATCACGTACCAGGACATCGTGTCGCCGGTGCCGCAGTTTCAGATTCCCAATCCATTCTAGGTGTTGAGAATCGGCGCATGAAGTGCCCGGAATGTGGGACCCGAATCTCGCGGGACAACGCCATCTGCCCGAGTTGCGGCGCGGTCTTGCGCGGGCGCACGCCGACGGTGCGCTGTCGGGTGTGCGGGGCGCGCGTGCCCAAGGGGGTGCACATCTGCCCCCAGTGCGGGCGGCCGCCCACGCTGCGCGGGCGCGTGAGCATGTTGGTGCTGTCCATTCTGCTGGGGGTGGCGCTGGGCGTCGGCGTGTACATCGCGGGGCGCGACTATCTGCCCGACCTGCGGTACCGCCTGGGGGTCCTGCTGATACAGGAGTCGGGGATGGAGGGAGGGCCTGCCCCGACCCTGACGCCCGAAAGCACACCTGGGCCGTGAGCGAGCGCCGAGCGGCCGGTACTGTTCAGGGGAGACGGTGAGTTGATGAGACGAGTACTCGTGATCGCTGCTTCGTTGGCTGTAGTCGTTACGCTGGCATCGCCGGCGGCTGCAGGCCCGCTGGCGCAGGGCGGGCAGGCGGTGATTTCGTCGCCGCGCGGCCCTGTGGTGGTGCGCGGGAGCGTGCTCATCAGCGGGACCGCCTTCCACCCGGAATTCTCGTTCTACAAGGTGGAGTACGCGCCTGGGGTGAACCCGCGCGACGATCAATGGATTCTCATCGGCTCCACCCACACGACGCCGGTGCAGAACGGCCTGCTGGAGACCTGGCACACGCAAGGGCTGGTCCCCGACGGGACCTATTCGCTGCGGCTGCGGGTGGTGCGGCGCGACGGCAACTTTGACGAGGACATCGTGAGCCAGATCACCGTGGCCAACGCCGTGCCGACGGAGACGCCCACGCCTGCGGCGACGCCCACGCCGACGAAGACCTCCACGCCGCTCCCGCCCACGCCCACCATCGTGATAGAGGTGCCTGTGGTGGTTACGGCGGAGCCTGCGACACCCTCCACAGGCCCGCGGCCCACGCCCTCATCCGGCGCATCGTTCAGCCTGGACCGCATCGTGTCGTCCATGTGCTGGGGCGGCGGCGTGGCGCTGGGCCTCTTCCTGCTGGTGGGATTTCTGGCCCTGGTGCGGCAGTTGTATCGCCTCATCGCGGAGCGTTGAGACTACACGTGCGCCTGGCTACGCTTTGGCATCGGCTTTCGGGCAGTTTCGGACGAAGGCGCAACGGCATGGCATCGGAACGGCGGGTGTATCTCGTTGTGGGGTTGGGGAATCCGGGCCCACGGTATGCGAAGAATCGGCATAACGTGGGCTTTCAGGTTGTGGAGCGGCTGGCCGCCCGTGCAGGGGGCACGTTCGCCGGTCATCCCGGCAGGGCGCTGGCCTGCCGCGTGGTGCTGGCCGGTGTGCCGGTGGTGCTGGCCAAACCGCAAACGTTCATGAACCTGAGCGGCGGGTCTGTGGCCGCGTTGGTTCACTGGTACCACGTGGACCCCCTGAAGAATCTCCTCGTCGTGTACGACGACCTGGACCTGCCGCTGGGGAAGATTCGCCTGCGGCCGTCGGGCAGCGCGGGCGGCCACAAGGGGCTGATGTCCATCATCCAGCAGTTGGGCACGCAGAACTTCGCGCGCCTGCGGGTGGGCATCGGCCGGCCGGCGTATGGCGAGCCGCACCGCTACGTGCTGGAGGATTTCACCGCCGAGGAGTGGGCCGTGATGGACGCCGCGCAGGAGCGGGCGGCGGATGCGGTGGAGTGTTTCCTCAGCGAGGGCCTTGCGGCGGCGATGAACCGCTTCAACGGGGATTGATATGAACCTGTCGGGGCTTCTGCCGCTGCTGCAACGGCAGCCGACCTTTCGGGACTTTCTGGATCGGGCCGCGGTGCGAGCCGCGCCGGATACCATCATCTACGCGGGCTTGACCTCGGCGGCCCGCGCTTTTTTCGTCGCGGCGCTGCACCAAGCCGCGGGGCGGCCGGTGCTCCTGGTAGCGCCGAGAGCCGACCGCGCCCGCGCCCTGGCCGAGCAGTTGCGCGTGTACCTGGGCGGCGGCGCGGCGGTCCGCGTCTTTGCCGAGCCGGACCCGCTGCCCTACGAGCGCGTGCCCTGGGCGGTGGAGACCATCCGCGAGCGGCTGGCGGCGTTGGAGTCGCTGGTGGAGCCGCCCAGCCTGGCGCTGCGACAGGGCAGGGACGCCGCGCCCGTCCTCGTCGCATCGGTGCGGGCGCTGCAATCCATGACGATTCCCCCGCGCGAGTTCCGCGCCCACGACCGCATCCTGCGCAAAGGCCAGCGCATCTCGCCCACCGCGCTGGCGCAGTTCCTGGTGGAGGCCGGCTACGAGCCTGCGCTGGTGGTGGACACGCCGAGCACCTTCGGCGTGCGCGGCGGCATCGTGGACCTGTTCCCGCCGCACGCCGCCTATCCGGCGCGGCTGGAGTTCTGGGGCGACGAGTTGGATTCGCTGCGCCTGTACGACCCCGCGACGCAGCGTTCGCTGGAGCGGGTGGAGCACGTGCGGGTGATTCCGGCCAGCGAGGTCCTGCCCGGCCCCGCGCGGCTGGCCCCTTCGCGCCTGGCGTGGGATTTCGCCAACTGTCATGGGGCGGCGCTGGAGGAGATTCAGGGCGAGTTGGCCCGCCTGGCCGAGGGTGCGCGGTTCCGGGGGATAGAGTTCTACCTGCCGTTTGCCTACTCCGCGCCTGCCAGTGTGCTCCATTATCTCCCGCCCGACGCCCTCGTGATCGCCGAGGACTGGCAGGAGGTGGAGGCGAGCGCTGCCGAGGGCGAGGAGCAGGCCGAGGCGCTTCGGCAGCAGTTGGAGGCGGGCGGCGACCTGCCCGGAGGCGTGGCGCGCCCCTACTTCGGCTGGCAGGAGATTCGGGCGCTGGCCAACGGGTTTGTGCGCGTGGGGTTGGGCTGGCCGCCCGACGATGCCGACGAGCCGCAGGGCGTGGGGGCGCTCTTCGGCCCGACCCCGCACTACGGCGGGCAACTCCGCACGGCGCTGGATGGCGTGGCCCAAGCGGCGAAGGGCGGGTGCAGGGTTGTCGTCGTGTCGCGCCAGGCGCATCGCTTGGCGGCGCTGCTGGAGCCCTACCGGCTGGACGCGGCGCTGCGCGACGAGGTGCCCACCCCGCCCGAATCCGCCGTTACGCTGGTGCAGGGGATGCTAGAGGGAGGCTGGGCGCTGCGGTCATCGCCCGACGGCCCGGCCGAGGCGCTGCTCCTCACCGACACCGAACTGTTCGGCTGGGCGAAGCCCGAACCGCGCCGTCCTCGCCCGCGCCGCGCACCTTCGCCCGAGGCGTTTTTCGCCGATGTGAAGCCTGGCGACTACGTGGTGCACGTGGAGCAGGGCATCGGCATCTTCCGAGGTCTGGTGCGCCTGACCGTGGACGGGGCCGAGCGCGAGTACCTGCAGGTGGACTTCCAGGGGGCCGACAAACTCTACGTGCCCATTGACCAGGCGGACCGACTCAGCCGCTACGTGGGGGCCACGGACCGGCCGCCACCGTTGAGCCGCCTGGGGACCGCCGACTGGACGCTGGTCAAGGCCAGGGCCAAGCGCGCGGTTACCAGCATCGCCAAGGAGTTGCTGGAACTGTACTCGGCGCGGCAGGTGGTGGGCGGGCACGCCTTCTCGCCCGACACGCCGTGGCAGGCCGACCTGGAGGCGGCGTTCCCCTACGTGGAGACCGAGGATCAACTGAACGCGGTGCGCGCCGTCAAGGCCGACATGGAGCGTCCCTACCCCATGGACCGCCTCATCTGCGGCGACGTGGGCTACGGCAAGACCGAGGTGGCCCTGCGGGCCGCGTTCAAGGCGGTGATGGACGGCAAACAGGTGGCGGTTCTCGTCCCCACCACGGTGCTGGCGCAGCAGCACTACGAGACCTTCCGCGAGCGGATGCGCCCGTTTCCGGTGGAGGTGGAAATGCTGTCGCGTTTCCGCAGCAAGCGGGAACAGCAGCAGGTCATTGAGCGGCTGGCCACGGGCCGCGTGGACATCGTCATCGGCACCCACCGCCTTTTGCAGAAAGACGTGCAATTCAAGGACCTGGGGCTGCTCATCGTGGACGAGGAGCAGCGGTTCGGCGTGGCCCACAAGGAGTGGCTGAAGCAGAAGCGGCGCGAGGTGGACGTGCTCACCCTCACGGCGACGCCGATTCCGCGCACGCTGTACATGTCGCTGACGGGCGCGCGCGACATGAGCACCATTGACACGCCGCCCGAGGATCGCCTGCCCATCAAGACCTATGTGGGCGAGTACGACGAGGCGCTGATTCGCCGCGCCATCCTGCGCGAACTGAACCGCGGCGGCCAGGTGTACTTCGTGCACAACCGCGTGCAGGGCATCCATCAGGTGGCGCAACGGGTGGCCCGCCTTGTGCCCGAGGCCACCGTCGGCGTGGGGCACGGGCAAATGCCCGAGGCCGACCTGGAGCGCGTGATGCTGGATTTCGCCGCGGGCAAGTTGGACGTGCTGGTGTGCACGTCCATTATAGAGAGCGGGCTGGACATCCCGAACGCCAACACCATCATCATCAACCGCGCGGACCAGTTCGGGCTGGCGCAATTGTACCAACTGCGGGGGCGCGTGGGGCGCAGCACGCAGCGGGCCTACGCGTACCTGCTGTACCCGCGCCACCAGCCGCTGAGCGGGATCGCGCGCAAGCGCCTGGACACCATCATGGAGGCCAGCGAACTGGGCGCGGGGTTCCGCATCGCCATGCGCGACCTGGAGATTCGCGGCGCGGGCGAGTTGCTGGGGGCGCGCCAGCACGGCCACATCAGCGCCGTGGGGTTTGACCTGTACTGCCGCCTGTTGGCCCAGGCCGTGCGCGAACTGAAGGGCGAAAGCCCGCCGCGGGTGCTGGACGAGACGGCGCTGTACGTGAGGCCGCTCCAGTCGGCCACGCAGTTGAACCTGCCGTTGGCGGCGTACCTGCCCGAGTCGTACATCCCCGACGAGGCGATGCGGCTGCAGTTGTACCGCAGGTTCGCGGGCGCGGGGCCGCTGGAAGACCTGAACCGCCTGGCCCAGGAGATAGAGGACCGCTTCGGCCCCATGCCGCCGGAGGCCCGCAATCTGCTGTATCTCATGCGGGTCAAGGCGCTGGCCACGCGCTGCGACGTGCGCGCCATCGGGCAAGAGGCCGAGCAGATCGTGGTGCGGGCGGGATGGCTCTACGAGGCGCCCGAGGCCGAACTACGACAGCGCCTTCCGCCTGGGGCGCGGCTGGGGCGCGGCCAGGTGTGGATCGCGCTGGACGACGCCTGGCGCGACAGGCTGGAGCAGACGCTGGCGGCGCTGAACGAGGTTTTCGCCGTCCTGCCACGGCAGGGCGACCGCGAAGCGCCTCGCGCCGTCCGTTCGCCTACGGCGAAGCGTGGCCCAGAGAGCGCATGAGCGACTGTAGGTCGGCCACCGTGGGGTCTATGAGGTGCGGCTTGCCCGTCGCCTTGATGGCGCTGCCCACATCCTTCAGCCCGTTGCCCGTTACCAGGACCACGATCCGCTCGTCGGGGTTGATGCGCCCCTCTCGCAGCATCTTTCGCAGGCCCGCGAAGGCCGCCACGCCGGCAGGTTCGCCGAAGACCGCCGCGCTTCTCGCCAGGACGCGCATGGCGTCCAAGATTTCCTCGTCGCTGACGGTGATGTACTCGCCGCCCGTCTCGCGCACGGCCCGCAGCGCCTTGATGCGGTCGCGCGGAATCCCCACCGAGATGCTATCGGCCAGGGTGGTGGGGACGATGGGCGTGATCTCCTCGGTGCCAGCCTTCCATGCGTGGTACAGCACCGCCGAACCCTCGGCCTGGACGCCCATCAGTTTGGGCATGTGGTCAATCCAGCCCAGGGCGAGCAGGTCTCGCAGGCCCTTCCAGAGGCCGCCGATGATGCACCCATCGCCCACCGAGACGAAGATGCGGTCGGGCGCATCCCAGCCCAACTGCTCGCAGATTTCCAAACTGGCGGTCTTCTTCCCCTCCGACAGGTAGGGGTTATAGGCCGTGTTGCGGCTGTACCAGCCGTAGCGCGCCGATGCCTCCAGGCACAGGTCAAACGCCTGGTCGTAGGTGCCCCGCACCATGATGACATTGGCGCCAAAGATGAGGAGTTGGGCGATTTTGGCCTGGGGCGCGGTCTCGGGCACGAAGATGTAGGTGGTCATGCCGACGCTGGCAGCGATGCCCGCCAGGGACGAGGCCGCGTTCCCCGTGGACGCCGCCGTCATGATGGGCCGGCCCAGTTCGCGCGCGCGCGCCACCCCGACGGCGCTGGCGCGGTCTTTGAACGACGCGGTCGGATTGCGCCCGTCGTCCTTGATCCACAGGTTGCGCAGGCCCAGTTGCTCGCGCAGCCGCACGGCCGGATACAGCGGCGTCCAGCCGACAGGCAGCGGCGGGATGGCCGCGGGGTCGGCCACGGGCAGCAGCGGCAGGTATCGCCAGATGGACGGCGTGGGGTCCTGGGCCAGCGATTCGCGGGAGAACCGCTTGCGGATGTAGGCATAGTCGTACACCACGTCCAGGATGCCCTCATTGCCGTGGCGCGGGCAGACGTAAGGATACTCGTCCATGCGGTATTCCGCGCCGCACAGGACGCATTTCAACCCGAGAACGTTCTGGTGTGGCAGGTTCACGCTATCCTCCCCGATGAGTTCATAGCAAAATAGGGCGTGCATATTCCATGACGCCCTTCACGCAAACACGCGAAGCGCGGGCTCATCCATTCGGGCTTGGGAGGACAGTCCTCGGGAGCCCCGGTGAACTCCCGAGTCTGCCTCAGCCGCCGTAGGCTTTACCTGCTGTTTCGGTGTTTCTCAAAGCAATCGCGGCAGTAAACGGGGCGGTCGCCGCGGGGTTCAAAGGGAACTTCGGTCTGTGCGCCGCAGTCCGCGCAGATGACAGAGAACATGCGGCGTGGTCTGGGATTGTCCGAGCCGGCCTGCCGGGGGTTGCCGCGCCGGGCCGCGCGACACTCGGGGCAGCGGGTCGGATCATGGGTGAAGCCTTTCTCTCGGAAGAACTCCTGTTCCCCGGCTGAGAACACGAATTCTTTGCCGCAGTCGCGGCAGATCAGTGTTTTGTCGGCGAAAGCCATCCAGGTCCTCCTGAAGAATAGTGGTTCGTGGTGTTGGTGGGTCGCCCGCTGGAACTCTTGCGCATGCCAGCACCGGGGACTGGGAGTGCCTCAGAGAGCAGTGCCAGACCACAACAGCCACAGAAAACCGAAACCGGACAGCATACCAGAACCGTGGCTGCTGTCCGGTCGTCCCTTGCTGATCACCTTTGCCCATCGCGGAAGCCGCGCGGGCGAGAAACGGGTTACCATACGGAAAGTCTAGACCCTAGCCATCCTTGGCAATGGAGCACAACGCTCGCTGCCATGCATCTGCACATACTATAGCACGCTTTTCCGAATATGTCAAGCCCTTTTTGGGCCGGATTGGGTTCCAAGTTCGTTGGCGCCCGTCCTTGCGCGCGCAGCGACGCAGCAAGCCCTGTGGGATAATGTGGGATACCTGTGGGATAACGAGGGTTATTTCAGGATGTAGTACGTGGCGCGCTTCTCGCCGATTTTCAGGAGCAGGCCCTTGTCCACCAGGTCGGCCAGGTCGCGGCGAATCGTCTCCGGGCTCACGTCCGGCGCCAGTTCCTGAAACTCGCGGTTGGTGATGCGGCCGTTCTGAGCGATGTACTCCAGGGCCTGGTGCTGGCGCGGGTTGAGGTGGAGCAGCGGCCATCGGCGCGCGTCGGGCTGGGTGGCCACGAAGCGGCCCGCCGGCCCGCGCAGCGTTACCTTGAACCCGTTGGCGGTCTCCTCAAACTCGGGCGCGGGCAAGCCCCGCTCCAGCATGAGCCGAATCATGCGGTCAATGCCGTAGCCCAGGCGCTCTATGAACCCCAGGTCCGACAGCACCTGCACGATGACCTCGTTGCGCGAGAACCGCTCGCTCACGATGTTCTGAAGCGTAACGTGGCCTGGGAGTCGGCCAGGGCTGTAGAACTCAATGCGGTTGCTGAACATGGCGATGCGGATGCTGTCGCCGCGGATGCTGTAGTCGCGGTGGGCCACGGCGTTGACGATGGCCTCGCGCACGGCCTTGAGCGGGTACTCGGTCTCCTCGTCGCGGGCCAGCCCGTTGATGCGCACGCCCCGCCGCATGTGGCTGACCAGGAACGCCTCGGCACGGCGGATTTGCTCGGGCAGCGTGTCGCGGATGTCTTCGCGCACAAACTCGTCGTCCATGGCATCGCCCAGGTAGCGGACAGCCACGATCTCGCTGTTGCGGCAGAAACGTTCGGGGTGCTTGCCGAACAGGAGGATGCCCGCATACGTGGGCACCAGCGCGCCGTCGCGCTCGGCCAGGCACCCACGCAGGAGCAGGGTCTGCTCGGGGGTGTCGGCCACCAGCCCCTGGAGGGCGGCCAGGTAGCGGGCGACCTTGGCCTGGTCCAGGTCTTCCAGGCGGGCAGCGGGGGGCACCTGCGACTCAAACCCCACCTCGCCGCGCTCCAGCATCAGGCGCCGCACTTCGCGGGGGCCGAGGACCTGGTTCCTGGCGCCGGCGCGGGCGTAGAACTTGCCCTGCACGGCGTAGGCGCGGGGCAGGCCGCCGGGAACGTGGACCACAAGGGCGGGGCCGTCGGCCGTCGTCGCCACGCGGGGCACGGGCAGGATGAGCGGCGGGTCGCACAGGAGCGCCGCCTCGCGGATGGCGTCGCGCGCGGCTTCCACCTGCGCCTCGGCGTCGGGCGCGGCGGGGATTTGCACGACGACCGCGCCCCCCTTCGCGTTGGCGAAGGCGGCCAGGCATTCGGCCAGTTTCCGGGGCGGCGCTCCCGCCGGCAGAATCTCCACGAACTCGCCGCGCCCCTGGGCCATCAGCCGTCCCAACTCCTCGGCGGGTTCGGGGGCGCTGTCCTCAGGGTTCCACGTGGTCAAGTTTCCACTCCCCCTTTTCGCGGATCACGAACCAGTTCACCGAGTGCATCTTCTTCTCTTGCTTGGGGTCGTTCTTCAATGTGTAGAAGAACTCCACGTGGACGATGGCGCCGAAGTAGGTGTTTCCCTGCGCGTCCACGTAGGGGATGTTCTCGGCCTGGGGCGTGTAGGCCAGGGCCTGCACCAGGATGCGATCTATGCGGCCGGGCATCACGGGCAGCCCGTAGGCGTGGACGTTCTGGGTCTGCGCGGCCAGTTTGACGCGCTCGCGCGCCAGCGTGCTCATCAGCGGCAGAAAGTCGCCGTTGGGAATCCGCATGTAGTAGGCCAGGACGACCTTTTCGGGGTACTCCGACACGGTTACGTCCTCGGGTTCCCTGAAGGCGAAGTCAATCCAGGCCTCGCGGTAGGGGAGCAGGGCCTTCTCGTCGGCGTCCAGGTAGGTGTCGCGGGCGGCGTCGTACTCGTAGAGTTCCTTGCGCGCCAACTGCGAGCGGTCGTACAGTCGGTGGGTAACGACGACGCGGTTGTTCTCATCGGGCAGTTTGATGGAGTCGCCGCGGAAGTAGCCGATGCAGCGGTACACCGGCGGGTAGTCGCGCGGGTCGGCCCACTCCGGCGCTTTGCGAGACGGCTCGTAACGGAACAGGGAGAATTCCTCGGGCGGGCCGGCTCCATGCACAAGGATCTCGGGCCGCCCCGTGGTATCGCCCTTCACGTAGTCGCCCATCAGGACGTTGGTGGCCCACCACCCCATCTCCGCGGCGTAGTCCCTGTCCGGCAGTCGCAGGCGGTAGGGGAACAGGATCGGCGGGTTTCCCCGGTCGTTGTCGTAGATGGCCACGGCTATGGGGCTGTGCTGCCGGGTGAGGTCATATTCGTAGATCACCACCCATTCATCAAACTTGTCGCCATCGGTATCCATCCGCTTAACGCCGTGATTGCCTCCCGCCACCTGGGACACGCCCGCAGGCATGATGTCGGGGAGAGCAACCCAACGGTTGAACGTCGTCCACCTGGCGAGCCGTTCTCGCCAAATCCAGGTATCAAATCCCGTGTAACGTTGGATACCCAGATAGAGGATAATCAGCAGGAGATTGAAGCCCAACCAGCCAGACACCGCTATACGAATTTGTATGAAGCAGCCAGACACAGTCGCTTTCGCCTTTACTTCTGTCATTCTCCAGGGCTCCTCTGCTGCCTGGGTCTAGGCGTGTGCGTTGGTCGCTTTCTTGCCGGTGCGCCGCTTGGCGGGGGGCTGACCCTCGGCGGCCGGCCGCGCCAGCGCCACGTCCAGCACCTGCTCCATGCGCTCCACGAAGACGAAGGTCATATCGCGCCGCGCTTTGGCGGGCAATTCCACCAGGTCTTTCTGATTCTTCTTGGGCAGGATGAAGGTATAGATACGCGCGCGGTGGGCGGCGAGGATTTTCTCGCGCAGGCCGCCCACGGGAAGCACGCGCCCGCGCAGGGTGATCTCGCCCGTCATGGCCACGTCGCGCCGCACGGGCCGCTCGGACAGGGCCGACACCAGCGCCGTGGCGATGGTAACGCCCGCCGACGGGCCGTCCTTGGGCACCGCGCCCTCGGGCACGTGCACGTGGATGTCTATCTTGTCAAAGTCGCGGGTCTTCAGGTTCAGGGCCGCGGCGTGGGAGCGCGCGTAACTCAACGCCGCCTGGGCCGATTCCTGCATGACCTCGCCCAACTGGCCGGTGAGGTTTAGCGAGCCTTTGCCCTCCATGATGGTTACTTCCACCGTCATGATGTCGCCGCCCGTCTCGGTGTAGGCGACGCCGGTGGCCACGCCGATTTCGTCCTTCTCCTCGGCCTCTCCGTAGGAGAACTCGGGCGGGCCCAGGTACTTGTGCAGCATTCCGGCAGTGATGCGGGCGGGGATGCGCTTGCCCTCGGCCTTGGCCCGCGCCAGTTTGCGGCAGATGTTGGCGATAGCGCGCTCCAGGTTGCGGACGCCGGCCTCGTAGGTGTATTCGCGGATGATGTGGCGGATGGCCTCGGCGCTGAAGGCCGGCGGCGAGTCCGACAGCCCATGCTCCGCGATCTGCTCGGGAATCAGGAAGCGCCGGGCGATTTCCAGTTTCTCTTCTTCAATGTAGCCCGGGAACTCTATCACCTCCATGCGGTCGCGCAGGGCAGGGGCAATGGGATCCAGGAAGTTGGCCGTGGTGATGAACAGCACCTTGGACAGGTCATAGGGCACTTCCAGGTAGTGATCCGAGAAGGCGTGGTTCTGCTCGGGGTCCAGCACCTCCAGCAGGGCCGACGTGGGATCGCCCCGGAAGTCCATGCCGACCTTGTCTATCTCGTCCAGCATGAACAGCGGGTTGATGGTGCCGGCGCGGCGCATGGTCTGGAGGATGCGGCCGGGGAGCGCCCCCACGTAGGTGCGACGGTGGCCGCGGATTTCGGCCTCGTCGCGGATGCCGCCAAGGCTGACGCGCACGAACTTGCGCCCCAGCGCCTCGGCGATGGACTGCCCCAGCGAGGTCTTGCCCGTGCCCGGGGGGCCCACAAAGCACAGGATGGGGCTGCGCATCTTGCTGCCCGCCAACTTGCGGACGGCGATGTACTCCAGGATGCGCTCCTTCGCCTTGTTCAGCCCGTAGTGGCGCGATTCCAGGATGCGCGCCGCGTTCTCCACGTCCAGGTTGTCCTCGGTCTGCCGCGACCAGGGCAGGTCTATGAGCCAGTCCAGGTAGGTGCGGATGACCGTGGTCTCGGGCGACATGGGGGGCATCTCGGCCAGGCGCTGGAGTTCCTTCTCGGCGCGGGCCCGAACCTCCTCGGGCATGCCTGCTTCGGCGATTTTCTGCCGCAGTTCGGCGATCTCCATCGTCTGGGTGTCGGCCTCGCCCAGTTCCTGCTGGATGGCCTTGATCTGCTCGCGGAGGAAGTACTCGCGCTGCGAGCGATCCACCTCTTTTTGCACTTCCGTGTGGATGCGGTTCTCCAGTTCCAGGACGTCCAGTTCCTTGGCGAGGATGATGCTGAGTTTCTGGAGGCGCGCGTTCGGGTCCGAGGTCTCCAGGAGTTCCTGGCGCTGCGCCACCGAGATGTTCAGGATGGACGCCACCAAATCCGCCAGCCAGCCTGGCTCGTTCACGTTCATGGCCGCGACGTAGGCATCTTCGGGGAGCGAGTGATTCAGTTGCACGATCTTCTCAAACAGCGCCAGCACGGCCCGCATGAGGGCCTCGGAGGAGATGGTCTTCTCGCTCGGCTCGTACACGGGCGCAATGCGGACGCGGAGGTAAGGCTCGGTCTGCGTGAATTCCACGATGCGGACACGGCGCTGGCCCTGGCACAGGATGCTGGTGGTGCCGTCGGGCATGCGAAGCGTGCGGCCGATGAGCACCTCGGTGCCCATCGCGTACAGGTCTTTGGGCAGGGGGTCAACGACCTCCATGTCCTTCTGCGCCACGACAACCAGGAGGCCGTCGCTGGACGTGGCGGCTTCCACCGCTTTGAGCGAGCGGTCTCGCCCCACGAACAGCGGCGTAACCATGCGCGGGTACAGAACCGTATCCCGCACAGGCAGGAGCGGATAGTCCCGCTCCTCGTCGGTTTCTGCCACCTGGGGCATCGGGATGTCGTCAAAGGCGTCTCGGTAGTCTATGGACAAGGAACCTCCTCCGAATGGATGATTGCGCGCGCTGGCCCGCTCGCACGCGCACCCCTATTGTACATGAAACCGCGGCAAAAGTAAATCAGACGTTGCGACGCGCCGCAAGATATGCTATACTGTACGCGGCGTTTCGCGAGTTGTCAGGAGGTGGGTCAGGTGAGCACGTTGCGCGTGATGATCGTGGACGACCACCCGCTTCTGCGAGGCGGCATCCGCAGGGTGCTGGAAGCAGAGAGCGACCTGGAAGTGGTGGGCGAGGCCTCGGACGGGAAGGAGGCTATCAGCATGGCGCTGGAGTTGGAGCCCGACATCGTGCTGATGGACATCAACCTCCCGACGATGAACGGGCTTCAGGCCACGCGCGAACTGAAGACGCTGCGCCCCGACATCGGGGTCATCGTGTTCACAGCCTACCACGACGAGACCCAGGCGCTGCATGCCATCCAGGCGGGGGCGTCGGCATACTTCCCGAAAGACGTTACGGCGGCGGAACTGGTGAACGCCATCCGAGAGGTGAGCCAGGGGAACTACGTCATTGACGACACGGTGCTTGCCAAGCCCGAAGTGGCCAAGTGGCTGCTGAAGCAATTCCAGGAAGTGGCTCCCATCCAGGCCGAGGACGCGCTGGCCGACGAGTTGTTCCTGCCGCTGTCGCCGCGGGAGATGGAGATTCTCCAGT
The DNA here is from genome assembly GCA_034436295.1 of Anaerolineae bacterium. Taxonomy (GTDB): domain Bacteria; phylum Chloroflexota; class Anaerolineae; order DTLA01; family DTLA01; genus DTLA01. Next base: position 15,117 of record DAOTVT010000213.1, read on the forward strand.
TGATCGCGCGGGGGCTGAGCAACAAGGAGATCGCCAAGGAATTGAAGATCAGCCGCCAGACGGTGAAAAATCACATGACCAGCATCCTGCGCAAGTTAGCCGTGAACGACCGCACCCAGGCCGCGGTGTACGCCCTGCGGCGCGGATGGATTCGGCTGCAGGACACGCAGTAGCGCCAAAATCGCAAACGAGAGGGAATATGGACAGAACCGTGGAGCCGATGGACATCCAGGCGTTCTTCCGCGAGTTGGAGGCGGAGCAAGAGCGGCTGCAGTTGGAGATCAACGAGGTGGCCCTGCTGGTCCGCCAGAGCGCGGCGGAGGTGGAGCGGCTGGCCCAGCGCAACGCCCAGGTGAACACGCGCGTGCGGCAGATGGAGGCCGCGATTGAGACGTACCCGCGCGACGCGATTCGCCAACTGTACCTGGCATCGCAGGAGTCCGAGGTGCGCCTCATCGCCATGCGCAGCCAGGTGGAGCAATTGCAGGCGAAGCAGGAGAAGATGCAACAGTACGCCCAACTGCTCCAGCGGGTGCTCGCCCTGAAAGAGTGGGCCTTGCAACAGGGGCTTCAGCCCAGGACGGCGGTCTCGGACACGGCCGCGCTGGCCCGCGTCATAGAGGCGCAGGAGGAGGAGCGCCAGCGCCTCGCGCGCCAGATGCACGACGGCCCCATCCAGTCGGTTACGAACTTCATCCTGCAGACGGAAATTTGCGAGCGGCTGTTTGACACCAACCCGCAGCAGGCGCGCATAGAATTGGCGAACCTGCGCAACGCCGCCAGCAGCACCTTCCAGAAGATTCGCGAGTTCATCGCCGAGTTGCGCCCCATGATGTTGGACGACCTGGGGCTGATCTCCACGGCGCGGCGCTACCTTCAGGACGCGGGCGAGAAGTCGGGGATGACCATCACGTTCACCCCCACGGGCACGGGGCGTCGGCTGGCGTCGTACCTGGAGATCACGCTGTTTCGGGCCATCCAGCAGTTGGTGGCCAGGGCGCGCGACGACGCTCGCGCTTCGCGGGTGCAGGTGGCGCTGGACGTGGAGGGAGACGTCGCCACGCTCATCGTGGAGGACGACGGCGCGCCGCTGGACTTTCAGGATGAGTCGCCCGTGCAGCGCAAGCAGACCGAGGCGCTGGAGGTGCTGCGTCGCCGCGTGGAGATGCTGGGCGGGCGCATGGACGTGTCCAGCGCGGGCGGCGTCGGGACGGTGGTGCGGCTTCAGTTCCCCGTAGAAGCATCATCCGAGGGCGGTTGAGCGCCCATTGTGAAACGACACCCCACGCGGAGACACAGAGGCACAGTACACCCTTTGTGTCTCCGTGCCTTCGTGTGAAACATTATTCTCACACAAAGACGCCAAGGCACAGAGGTTTTCTCCGTGGCTGTACCCCTTTGTGCCTCTGTGCCTTTGTGTGAGAAGAATATCCCACGCAAAGACACCAAGGCACAGAGGTTTTCTCCGTGCTCCTACCCCTTTGTGTCTTTGTGTCTCTGTGTGAGAAGAATCCCCCACACAAAGACGCCAAGGCACAGAGATTCTCTCCGTGCTCCTACCCCTTTGTGTCTTTGTGTCTCTGTGTGAGAAGAATCCCCCACGCAAAGACACCAAGGCACAGAGGTTTTCTCCGTGCTCCTACCCCTTTGTGTCTTTGTGTCTCTGTGTGAGAAGAATCCCCCACACAAAGACGCCAAGGCACAGAGATTCTCTCCG
>DAOTVT010000214.1:0-3113 GCA_034436295.1 Anaerolineae bacterium
TGCCGGGCAAGGTGTTGCGCGTGCTGGTGAAGCCGGGCGACGCCGTGGCCGATGGGAGCGTGGTGCTCATCCTGGAGGCCATGAAGATGGAAAACGAACTCCGCGCCCACAAGGCCGGCACGGTCAAAGCGGTGCACGTCCAGCCCGGCCAGGACGTGGAGATGGGCCAGGTGTTGGTGGAGATGGAGTAGCCGACAGCCTTTAGCCTTCAGCCGTTAGCCACTGGCTAAAGGCCAAAGGCTAAAGGCTCTTGGCCAGTTTGAGACGCTGCGTCGGAGGTGCGCATGACCCGAATCACCGAGAGCAAGCGCCGATGGGAACGCGAGACGGTGGAGCCGCTGACCCGAAAGTTCCCGGAGCGGCGGGGCGAGTTCGCGACGGTCTCCGGCATCCCCGTGGACCGGCTGTACACGCCCGAGGACGTGCCGGTGGACTACGAGCAGGACCTGGGATTCCCCGGCGAGTACCCCTTCACGCGCGGCGTCCAGCCCACGATGTACCGCGGGCGATTGTGGACCATGCGCCAGTACGCGGGGTTCGCCACCGCCGAGGAGTCCAACCGCCGCTACCGCTACCTGCTGGAGCAGGGGCAGACCGGGCTTTCGGTGGCCTTTGACCTGCCCACGCAGATCGGCTACGACTCGGATCACCCCATGGCAGAGGGCGAGGTGGGGCGCGTGGGCGTGGCCATCAGTTCCCTGCGCGACATGGAAATCCTATTTGACGGCATCCCGCTGGACAAGGTGAGCACGTCCATGACCATCAACGCGCCGGCGACGGTGCTGCTGGCCATGTACGTGGCGGTGGCCGAGAAGCAGGGCGTGCCATCGGAGAAACTGCGCGGCACGGTGCAGAACGACATCCTGAAGGAGTATGTGGCGCGGGGGACGTACATCTTCCCGCCGCAGCCTTCCATGCGCCTGGTAACCGACCTGTTTCGCTTCTGCAAGGAGCGCGTGCCCCAGTGGAACACGATTTCCGTGAGCGGCTACCACATGCGCGAGGCGGGAGCCACGGCTGTGCAGGAGGTGGCCTTCACGCTGTGCGACGCGATGGCCTACGTGCGGGCGGCGCTGGACGCGGGCATGGACGTGGACGAGTTTGCCGGGCAGATGGCCTTCTTCTTCGCGTGCCACAACAACCTGCTGGAGGAGGTGGCCAAGTTCCGCGCCGCGCGTCGCATGTGGGCCAAGATTATGCGCGAACGGTTCGGCGCCAAAGACCCCCGCTCGTGCATGTTGCGGTTCCACACGCAAACGTCGGGCGTAACCCTGACGGCGCAACAGCCCAACAACAACATCGTGCGGGTTGCGCTTCAGGCGTTGGCGGCCGTGCTGGGCGGGACGCAGTCGCTGCACACCAACTCGCGGGATGAGGCGCTGGCGCTGCCCACGGAGGAGTCGGTAACCATCGCGCTGCGCACCCAGCAGATCATCGCCTACGAGAGCGGCGTGGCCGATACCATTGACCCGCTGGCGGGGAGTTACTACGTGGAGCATCTGACCAACGAGGTGGAGCGGCGGGCGTGGGAATTGATAGAGCGCGTGGAGAAGATGGGCGGCGTCCTGAAGGCGATTGAGAGCGGCTATATCCAGCGGGAATTGCACGAGAGCGCCTACCGCTACCAGAAGGCGGTGGACTCGCGCGAGCAGATCGTGGTGGGCGTGAACGAGTTCGTAACCGACACGCCGGTAACGTTTGAGACGCTGAAGATGGACCCGCAGGTGCGCGACCGACAGGTGGCGCGCTTACGGCAGGTGCGGGCCGAGCGCGACAACGAGCGTGTGCAGGCGCTGCTGGCGCAACTGCGCCGCGAGGCCGAGGGCGACACGCCGCTCATGCCCACGATCCTGGACTGCGTGCGGGCTTACGCCACGCTGGGGGAAATCTGCGGCGTGCTGCGGGAGGTGTTCGGGGAGTACCAGCCTGCGACGATGTGGTGATAGCGATCAGCGATCAGCAATCGGCAATCAGCGATCAGCGGTCAGGAAGAGAAGGAACAAGCGCCATCGCTGATGGCTGAATGCTGACCGCTGGATGCTGACCAAGGAGGAAACGATGAACAAAATCGCGCATGTGGGGGTTGCGGTGAAGGACTTGGACGCGGCGCTGGCGCTGTTCCGCGACACGCTGGGCCTGCGCGTGGAGTACCGCCGCGTCGTGCCCGACCAGGGCGTGGAAATCGTGGGCCTGCGCGTGGGCGAAAGCGAGATTGAACTCCTGCGGCCCACGTCCGACGCGAGCACTGTCGCCCGTTTCCTGGAGAAGCGCGGCGAGGGCATCCACCACATCTGCTTTGAGGTGGACGATGTGGAGGCGACCCTGCGCACCCTGGAGGCGCACGGCTACGAGTCGATTGACAAGACGCCGCGCGTCGGCTCCGACGGGCGCAAACTCGCCTTCGTCCACCCCAAGGGGACGCACGGGGTGCTGATTGAATTCTACGAAAAGAAGCCATTGGCCGATAGCCAGTAGCCGATGGCCGTTAGCCAATAGCCGTTAGCCATTAGCCGTTAGCGTCTGGCTGTCGGCTTTCCTCTTTTGGCTAAAGGCTAATGGCTATAGGCTCATGAGGAGGCGCCATGCCACTACAACGTGGGCTTGTGCAGGTTTATACCGGCGACGGGAAGGGGAAAACGACCGCGGCCCTGGGATTGGCGCTGCGGGCGGCGGGCCACGGCTTTCGCGTGCTCATCATCCAGTTCATGAAGGGCTGGCCCAACTACGGGGAACTCAAGAGCGTGAAGTATCTCCCAGGCGTGGAGTTGCGCCAGTTCGGGCGGGCCGAGTTCGTGGACAGGAACAACCCCGACCCCGCCGACATCCGCATGGCCCACGATGCCCTGCAGGCCGCAGCCCAGGCGATGGAACGCGGCGAGTGCGACATCCTGATCCTGGACGAGGTTAACGTGGCCCTGGACTTCGGGCTGATCGCCTTGGACGAGGTCCTGCGCCTGCTGGACGCCAAGCCGCCGACGATGGAGTTGGTGCTGACGGGCCGCAACGCCCACCCCGAAATCGTGCGCCGCGCCGATTTGGTAACCGAGATGCTGGACATCAAGCACCCGTATGCCGAGGGGGTGCAGGCGCGGCGGGGGATAGAGTACTAGCGG
>DAOTVT010000215.1:0-2300 GCA_034436295.1 Anaerolineae bacterium
GAGCGCATCCTGGATTTGTGCGCCGCGCCCGGCGGGAAAGCCACGCAAATCGCCGCCAGACTCCAAGGTCGCGGCCTTCTCGTCGCCAACGACCCCGTGTGGAGCAGGGCCGGCATCCTGGCCGAGAATCTGGCGCGGTTCGGCGCGCGGAACATCCTGGTGGCCTGCGAGTCCCCCGACCGCCTCGCCCCTCCTCTGGCCGGATTCTTTGACCGCGTCCTGGTAGATGCGCCCTGCTCCGAGGAAGGCATGTTTCGGCGCAGTGCCCAGGCGCGCCTGGCCTGGTCGCCGAAGACGGTGGTCGGCTGCGCGCGGCGGCAACTCCTGATCCTGAACCACGCCGCCGAGATGGTGGCGGCTGGCGGAATCCTTGTCTATTCCACCTGCACCTTCAGCCCCGAGGAGAACGAAGACGTGGTGGCGCGCTTCCTGCTCGCCCACCCTAACTACGAACTGATACCCGCGCACGTCCCTGGCGTGGCGGAACGCGGGCGGCGCGAATGGTGTTCTGTGCCCGAGGGAAGCCGCCTCCCGCTGGAACACACCGCCAGGCTTTGGCCCCACCGCGTCCGTGGCGACGGCCACTTCGTCGCCGTCATGCGCCGCACGGACGAACCCGGGCCGCCCCCGCGCCGCGCCGCCGCGCGGGAAGATCCCGCCGCCGCGCGCGCCTTCCGCGACTTCACCGCCGAGGCCCTGGCGCAAGACCTCACAGGCACGGTCATCCGCGACGGCAACCGCGCCTTCCTGGCTGCAAACGGTACGCCTGCGCTTGCGGGCCTGCGCGTCCTGTGGCCCGGCTGGCATTTGGGCCAATTGCGGGAAAGCCGCCTCGTTCCGAGCCACGTCCTGGCGCTGGGGCTGGCCATGACCGACGCGCGTCGGCGGTTGTCGCTCCCGCCCGACGGCGAGGACACGGCACGCTACCTCCGTGGCGAACCGCTCGCGGCCCCAGGCGAGCCTGGCTGGGTGCTGGTCGGCGCGGGCGAGTTCCCGCTGGGCTGGGGTTTCCGCGTCGGAGACACCGTGAAGAACCACTACCCCCGCCACCTGCGCCAGATGTAGCGCGCCCCTTCCATTTGACAATCGCGCCCCGCCGCCTAGAATGCGCAAGGCGTCTCGCAATCATTGTTGACAAGGAGCCTTGCGGTGATTCGTGGCATCGGGATCAATGCAGATCACGAGTACGTAGATGGGCAGACCTCGGTTCTGGAGGGCCTGCTCCAGAAGTACAAAGCCTGTGGTTTTGACACCGTAGAGATTTCCGTGCCTGGCCTCAACGCGATTCGCGGCGGCGTCCTGATTGAATCCGAGGCCAGGCGCGTTCGCGACATTCTGGCCGCGCACGGCCTGAACGTAACGCTGCACTGCCCCAACAACCTCAGCCTCATCCGCAACGAACGGCATCATCAGGTCATGGACGCCGTCCTGGGCCTTGCCGCAGTGCTGGGCGCCCGACGTGTCGTGTACCACAGCGCGCAGATCGCGCTGCACGCCCCCTATCGGCACCTGGCGCCGCTCCCGTCCGAGGACGAACTCCGCGAGATGTGGGAGCGCGAGACGGAGGCCCTGATCGCCGTGGGCCGCCGTGCCGCGGACATGGGGGTGATCCTCGCGGTGGAGAACCGCGACCCCCATCAGTGGGAAATCTCCGCCCTCGGCATGTACGGCAAACCCGCCGCCGAACTCGCCCACTACCACCAGGGTATGCGCCTGGACCTGCTCGTCCGCCAGATGGAAGCGGTGAACCTCCCCAACGTGGGCATCTGTCTGGACGTGGGCCACGCCTTCCTGGCCGCTCCGTACTGGCCAGACCCCGACTACCTGGCCGCCATTCGGGTCTGCGCGCCCTGGGTGAAGCATTTGCATTTCCACGACAACTTCGGCGTCACCGACGACATGAACGAATCGCTGGGCGACAGGCTCGTGTTCGGCGAGGCCGACAATCACATGCCGCCAGGATGGGGACGGATACCCCTGGCAGCGGTCCTGGATATCCTGAAGGCCGTGGGCTACGACGGCCTGCTGGTGGTGGAATTGCGGCCCCGCTACCTGCCGTACCTGGAAGAAGTCATCGCCGAAACCAGGCGGCTCATTGCCAAAACCTGGCGAGATGGAGGGTAAGACATGGGCGAGATTCATACTCCCGACTGGGTCAAAGATGCCGTCTTCTATCAGATTTTCCCAGATCGGTTTGCCACCAGCCCCTCGGTGCGCAAGCCGTCCAACCTGGAGCCGTGGGATTCGCCGCCCACCGTGTACGGATTCAAGGGCGGCGACCTGATAGGCGTGGCCGAACG
>DAOTVT010000216.1:0-13267 GCA_034436295.1 Anaerolineae bacterium
GGCTATGGAAAGCCGCCCTACGTGTTTGGGCATTGTGCCGCCAGCCGAGGTGCGACGCACTTTCGGAAGTGCGTCGCACCTCGGCCTATCCGCGCAACCTCTACCTCACCTATCTCCACCCCAGCCCTCCTCTTTCCTCTCAGCCGGCGGAGAGGAAAGGGGAGGGTGCGGGAGGGGTTAGGTGAGGTTATCGGCACCATCGCTGTTCTCCATTCGCGTAGATTCGCGTGGGTTCGCGGTTGCAATCCTCTGGCCGAATCAATTTTTGTCCCGCGCACCGTTGACATCCGACATGAGTTATGATATTATGTAGAAGACTTCAATGCAGCAGGTAGCCTATCGCTGACCAGAATGGGGAAAGGAGTGCAAACACCATGACAAGATCGCGCACCGAGTTGATGGTCAGTCGGCTGAGGGACCTTCAGGCAAGCACGCCCGATATTGAGGCTTCTGCCGTAGTCAGTGTGGACGGGCTTATCATGGCCTCGGCACTGCCCGCGGACGTGGAAGAGGACCGAGTGTCCGCCATGTCGGCAGCCATGCTATCCCTGGGCGAGCGAATCGCAAGCGAATTGGGTCGGGGCTTGTTGGAGCAGGTCTATATCCGCGGCGCGCAGGGCTACGTCTTCCTGTCGGCGGTCGGCGAGGACGCCGTGCTCACCGTGCTGGCGCGGAAGGACGCCAAACTGGGACTGATCTTCCTGGACATGCGCCGCGCCGCAGAAGACCTGGCCAAACTGTTGTAATCCAGCGCCCCTCTGTTCTCGGAGTCAGTTGCGGGTGGGGAGTCCCGACCGGCCTGGTTGGGCTCCCCGTTCTTTGTGCGCAGGCCAATCAGCGAGGGATGAAATGACCAAGTACGTATTCTGCACGGGCGGCGTTGTCTCGTCGGTGGGCAAGGGGGTTACCGCCGCTTCCATCGGGCGGCTCCTCAAGAATCGCGGCCTCAAGGTGAGCATCCAGAAACTGGACCCCTACCTCAACGTGGATCCGGGCACCATGAGTCCGTACCAGCATGGGGAAGTGTTCGTAACAGTGGACGGCGCCGAAACGGATTTGGACCTGGGCCACTACGAGCGGTTCATTGACGAGAACCTGACGCGGGCCAACAACGTAACCACGGGGCAAATCTACTCCGAGGTCATCGCCAAGGAGCGGCGCGGCGACTACCTGGGCGGCACCATCCAGGTCATCCCCCACGTAACCAACGAGATCAAGCGGCGAATCGGCCAGGTGGCCAAGGAAAGCGCGCCCGACGTCGTCATCGTGGAAGTGGGCGGCACCGTGGGCGACATTGAGGGCCAGCCCTTCCTGGAAGCCATCCGCCAGATGCGCAAGGACGTGGGCCGCGACAACGTCCTCTACATCCACCTCACGCTGCTCCCCCACATCGGCTCCACGGGAGAACTGAAGACCAAGCCCACCCAGCACAGCGTCAAGGAACTCCGCTCCATGGGCATCCAGCCCGACGTCATCGTGTGCCGCTCCGATTACCCCGTGAGCAGCGCGCTGAAGGACAAGATCGCCCTGTTCTGCGACGTGGACCGCGAGGCGGTGGTGCCCCTGGAGACGGCAGAGACCATCTACGAAGTGCCCCTGATCCTGGAAGAGGCGGGGCTAGGCTCCTACGTGGCCGCACGCCTGGGACTGTCCACCGGCGCGGCCGATTTGACCGAGTGGCGCGAGATGGTCAACCGCATCAAGTCGCCCAAGGAGCGGCTGGACGTCGCCCTGGTCGGCAAGTACGTGCAGTTGCAGGACGCCTACATCAGCGTGCGCGAATCGCTCATGCATGCGGGGTTCCACCGGGGCGTGGACGTGAACATCCACTGGCTCAACTCCGAGGAACTGGAGAAGGGGCGCGGGTACGACGTGCTGGCCCAGGTGGACGGAATCGTCGTCCCCGGCGGGTTCGGCTACCGCGGCATTGAGGGGAAAGTCCTCGCGGCGCGGTTCGCCCGCGAGAACAAAGTCCCCTACCTGGGCCTGTGCCTGGGCATGCAGGTCATGGTCATTGAGTTCGCGCGCCACCTGGTGGGCAACGACGAGCCGAACAGCACCGAGTTTGACCATTCCACCCGCTATCCGGTGATAGACCTTCTGCCCGAGCAACGCTCCATCTCGGACATGGGCGGCACCATGCGCCTCGGCATCTATCCGTGCCGACTGGTGCCCGGCACGCGCGCGGCCCAGGCCTACGGCGTGCCCGAGGTGCTGGAGCGCCACCGCCACCGCTTTGAACTCAACAACGAGTTCCGCGACATGCTGAGCAAAGGGGGCCTCGTCCACAGCGGCATCTCGCCCGACGGGCGGCTGGTGGAAATCTGCGAGGTGGCCGACCACCCCTGGATGGTGGGCAGCCAGTTCCACCCGGAGTTCCAGTCGCGCCCCAACCGGCCCCATCCGCTGTTCGTGGGCTTCATAGAGGCGGCGATACGCCACAAAGCCGCCCGTAATGCCGGCCGCTAGCGGTTCTGCCGGAAGTGGGCGATGGTGCGCCGCAGCCCTTCCTCCAGCGAGACGGCAGGCTCCCAGCCCAACTCGCGGCGCGCCTTGTCGGCGTTCAGGAAACTGCGGAAGACATCGCCCGGCCTGGGCGGGTCGTAGCGCGGCTCGCGCGCGTAGCCGGTGAGGGCCTTCATCATGGCGAACAGCGCGTTGACGGTGGTTCCTCGGCCGCAGCCGATGTTGTAGGCTTCCCCGTCGCCGCGCGCCAGGGCCAGCACGGCAGCGCGGGCGCAATCCTCCACGAACACGAAGTCCCGCTCCTGCTCGCCGCTGCCGTAGATCACCACCTGCTCGCCGTCCAGCATCCGCTGGGTGAAGATGGCCACCACCCCCGCCTCGCCGAAGGGATCCTGCCGAGGGCCGTACACATTGGCCAGGCGCAGCACGGTATAGGCAAGGCCGTGCACCTGCCGATAGAAGTACAGGTAGCGTTCCACCGTGTACTTGCTCACGCCGTAGGGCGACAGGGGCAGGATGGGGTGCGCCTCGTCGCACGGCAGGTACTGCGGCTCGCCGTACAGCGCGCCGCCCGTGGAGACGTACACGAACTTCTCCACGCCGCTGCGCACGCATTGCTGCAACAGGTTGACCGAACCCAGGATGTTCACGGTCGCGTCGCGGACGGGATCCGACACGGAGACCGTTACCGATGCCTGCGCGGCCAGGTGCACCACCGCCTGCGGGCGCGCGGCGTCAAACACGGCGGCCAGGTCAGGAGCGCCGATGTCCGCCAGGAAGAACGCGGCCCGCGGGTTCACGTTCTCGCGGCGCCCCGTGCTGAGGTTGTCCACGACGGCCACCTCGTGCCCGTGCTCCAGCAACAGGTCTACGACGTGGGAACCGATGAATCCCGCTCCGCCCGTTACCAGGACGCGCTTCTTGCCAGCGGCGGGTTCAGAATGAGATTGCATACGATTTTGGCTCCTTCCATGCGTTGAAGTGGGCGCGCCCCAGGCTCATCGCGGGCGGCGCGAGGGCGTCCCATCGGCTACTGCGTCTCGTCCAGAAGCCACCGCAGGTAGTCGGCGCTCCCGTCGGCGATGGGCATGGCGATGACCTCGGGCACCTGGTACGAATGCAGCGCCTTGACGCGCTGAATGAGGGCGGGCAGGCGGGTATCCGTGGTCTTGATAATGAGCAAGACCTCGCGATCCTCGTGCACCTGCCCCTCCCAGCGGTACACCGAGACGATGGGCGACACGATGTTCGCGCAGGCGGCCAGGCGCTCCTCCACCAGGGCGCGGGCGATGCGCGTGGCCTCGTCGGCGGTCGCGGCAGTAACGAATACGATCATCGGCTTCATGGGCCTTCTCCCCAGGCGAGGCGATTCCTATCGTCGCGGCCAGGCGGCGGGCAACTCCCGCCCCTCCGCCAGCATTCGCTGCACCAGCGCCTTTTCCTCCTCGCGGCTGCTCACCTCTCCGTCCAGGCGCGCCGCCAGCACCGCCGCCAGGATGTTCTTGTACAGCGGCCCTGGCGACAGGCCCATCGCTTTGAGGTCGTGGCCCGTGATTTCGGGGCGCACGTGGCGCAGGCGCAGGATGTAATCGGCCACGCGCTCCTGCACCACGTCGGCAGACGCGGCGTACCACAACAACTTCACGGCGTCCACAGGCGCGGCGTCCAGAAGGCGGCAGATTTCGCTGGGTTTCATCTCGCGACGGGCGAGTTGCCGCTCGTTGGCCAGCAACTGCGCCGTCGCCGTCAGCAGTTCCGCCAACTGGCGACGCAGCCTGAACCGCTCCACGAACGCGGCCAGTTCCCGCTCGGGCAGGCGGGCCGTCAGGAGCGCCAGGTAGGCGTCCCGCAGCGCGTCGCGGGCGGGCCTCTCGCCCCAGGGCGGCTCCTGCTCGCGCAGCCGCCGAAACCGCTCGCGGAGCCACGAATCGCAGACCAGGCTGGGCGACAGGTGGCGCAGGATTCCCAACTCCTGCAGGCGCGCCAGGATGTCCTCGGGCGCGCGCTCCTCAAGGATCAGGAGCAACTCGTGGAGAATGCGCGGGCCGGAGACCTTGTCCAGCAAGTCCACGGCGTTCCGCAGCAATTCCTCGGTTCGCGGCTCCATGTAGAACCCCATGCGCGTCTCAAAGCGAGCGGCGCGGAGCATCCGCGTCGGGTCCTCCACAAAACTCAGGCTGTGCAGCACGCGGATGAGTTTGTGGTTGAGGTCTGCCTCGCCGCCGTAGAAATCCAGCAGTTCGCCGAAGTGCTCCGGGTCCACGCGGATGGCCAGGGTGTTGATGGTGAAATCCCGACGGTGCAAATCCAACTTGATGGAACTGCGCTCCACCTTGGGGAGCACGGTCGGCTCCTCGTAGAACTCGGTGCGCGCCGTGGCGAAGTCAATGTTGCCGGGGAACTCCGGCGGGCCGTTGGGCACGCCCTCCAGGAGCCAGTTGGCCGTCTTGAACTGGGTGTGGACGCGCACCTTGCCGCCGATGCGCCGGGCCAGTCTCCGCGCCAGGCGGATGGCGTCGCCCTCCACCACGAAGTCTATGTCAAAGTTGGGAATCCCCAGCAGCAAATCGCGCACGAACCCGCCCACCAGGTAGGCGGAAGCCTGCATCTCGGCGGCCTCGCGCCCCACCTCCTGGATGAGGCGGAGCAGGGCGGGCGGCAGCGTCTGGGCGAGTTTGTTGGCAATCTCGGCCCGTCGGGGGTTGGGCGGCACGGCCCAGAGTTTCAGCAGGTCCGTGCGCGTTACGATGCCGATGACCTCGCCGTCGCGCACCACAGGGACCTGGCCGACTCGGTGCTCCACCATCACCTGGCGGAGTTTCTCCACCGGGTCGGTCGGCGACACGGTTACGTCGCCGGCCACCATGTACAGGCGGGCGGGCGCGCCGCCCAGCCCGTGGTGCAGCGCCCGGTCCACCTCGCGCCGCGTCAGGATGCCGATGACCTTGCCGCGCTCCACCACGGGGAAGCCCTCGTGGCCGTAGCGGGTCATCAGGTCGGCGGCCTCGGCGATGGTGGTGTCGGGGCCGACGGTGTGAACGCCGAAGGACATGATTTCGCCCACGGTAACGGCGGGCATTACGCGCTCTTTGAGGTACGCGACGAGTGTTTCCTTGACCTCCGCCGCCGTCCGCCCGCGCACCAGCGCCGCCGCCGCGCGGCTGTGCCCGCCCCCGCCGAAGAACGCCGTCGCATCGGCCACGTTGATGGCCTCGGACGTGCTGCGCGCCACAATCTGCACATGCTCGCCCATCTGCACGATGACGAACAGCGCGTCGGGGTCCAGCAAATCTCGCAACTTGTGGGCCAGCGTGGAAATCTCCTCCACGTGCTCCGGCACCGTGGCCGTGGCGATGGCCACGACTTGCCCGCCGAATTCCATGGTCTCGCTGTTCTGCAACAGTTGATCGTACAGGTTGCGCTGCCGTTCGGTGAGGGGGTAGCGGAGGTAGCGGTTGACCACCTCCAGGTTCGCGCGGCGGTCCAGCAGCCAGGCCGCCGCGCGGGCGTCGCGGGCCGTCGTCGTCAGGTAACTCAGCGAGCCGGTGTCCTCGTAGATGCCCAGCAGCAGGAGCGTGGCCTCAATGGGCGAGATGGGCACCAGCGCCTGCGACACCTGCTCCACCAGCAGCGTCGTCGTCGCGCCGGTGTCGGCCGACGAGAACACCACATCCTCGGGCAGGTCGGCGCTCCGCGGGTGGTGGTCAATGATCTCCATCTTGGTGTTCTTGCCCATGCCCTTCAGCGTGGGAACCGTTTGCGTATCCACCAGGATGAGGCGCGTGATGGGCCGCCGGGGCAGGTCCTCGGCGTGCCAAAACGGCAACTGCTCCCAGTAGAGCGTAACGAAGTCCTGCACGTTGCGGTTGAGCCGACGCGGGAGCACGGGCGTGGCGCGCGGGTACAGTTTGGACGCCGCCAGGAGCGACGCCAGCGCGTCAAAATCTGTGTTCTCGTGCGTGGCGATGATTTCCATCGCTTCCCCGTCTCCCTCATGTCCGGGCAGGCAAGTCCGTCGCAAGCACCCCGCCCTCGCCTCGGATTATAGCGGCAAGAACACCCGTTGACAAAGCAGCAAGCCGAGGGTATAATCCGCGGCACGTTGATCGGTTCCTGGAGGTGGGCTTGCGCTTCCCGGGCAGGAAGATTCTCACGATAGTGGCGTTGCTGGCGGTGCTCCTGGGCGCGCTGGCGGGCGTGGGTCGCACCCTGGCCGAGTATCGCCAGACGCTGCACTCGTCCGGAGTCCAGCCAACACCGCCGCGACAGGTGCACGACACCGACGTGAACCCGTTCGGCGCCAATTTCTTCCTGGCCCGCGAGGTGGAACTGTGGAAGCGCGAGAAGACCGTCCAGATGGCAGCCGCCGCCGGCATCCACTGGGCCAAGCAGCAGTTCTCCTGGGAGGAGATTGAACCCCGCAAGGGAGACTTCCGCATTCCCGCCACCGGCGAAAGCAGTTGGGGCAAGTACGACCAGATCGTTGACCTGTTCCTGCGCTACGGGATGGAGGTCATCGCCCGACTGGACCGCCCGCCCGACTGGACGCGCCAGGACAACACCCTCAAGGAGCGCCCGCCCGACAACTTCGCCGACTACGGCAACTTCGTGTACGAGTTCGTCCGCCATTTCAAGGGCCGCATCCACTACATCCAGATTTGGAACGAGCCGAACATCTATCCCGAGTGGGGCGAACGTCCGGTGGATCCGGCCGGGTACGTGGAATTGCTCAAGATCGCCTACCTGCGCGCCAAAGAGGCCGACCCCAACATCGTGGTGCTCAGCGCGCCGCTGGCCATCACGCTGGGCGAGCCGCACCCCGAACCGGGGAAGTGGCGCTCCATGAGCGACCTCCAGTTCCTGGAGGAGATGTACCGGGCCGGGGCGAAGGACTACTTTGACATCCTGTCGGCCAACGCCTTCGGGATGAGCCTGCCGCCCGACGACCCGCCCGACCCGAACAAACTCAACTTCTCCCGTGTGGTGCTCCTGCGTCAGATTATGGAGAAGTACGGCGACAGCCGCAAGGCCGTCTGGTTCAACGAATACGGCTGGAACGCCGCGCCCGAGTCGTTCCCGCTGGGCGCGCTCATCTGGGGGCGCGTGGACGAGGAGACGCAGGCGCAGTACACGGTGCGGGGGATTGAGATGGCCCGCCAGCAATGGCCGTGGGCCGGCGTCTTCTGCATCTGGTACTTCCGCCAGGTGGGGCAGTACCCGGCGGACGAAGCGGCCTACTACTTCCGCATGGTGGATCCCGACTTCACGCCGCGCCGCCTGTACTACGCCATCAAGGAGGCCGCTGCCGCCATGCCCCCCGCCGGCCCAGGCACCCACGAGGAGACCAGTCCCGCCGTAACCCGCGACGGCCCGTGGGAACGCATCCTCGCGCCGCAGGTGAGCGGAGGCGGCTACCTGGAAGCGTCGCAGCCCGGCGCGTCGCTGACGTTCTCGTTCACCGGTCAGATCGTGAGCCTGGTGGTGCACAAGTCGCCCTACGCGGGGCGGATGCGGGTGGCACTGGACGGGCGGAACGCGCCCGGCCTGCCGGTGGATGCGGAGGGCCGCACGGTTGTGGACCTGCATAGCAACAGCGACATCTGGACGGAAGTGCCGGTCGTCCAGGCCGCGGGCAGCGGGACCCACGCGCTGACCCTGACGGTAGTGGAGCAAACGAATCCGGCCGCCCAGGGAGCGAAATGCGGCATTGATGCGTTCGTGGTGCGCGCCGCGCCGACGCCCGCGTTCCCCTACCTGCCGCTCGGCGGGTTCGGGCTGGCGGCCGTCCTCGCCGCCCTTGGCCTGGTGCGGGTGGGCCGGAAAGGCCGGTAGGCCGTGGCTACCTGAACCTCCCCACCACCACCTTCCCCGCCAACTCCTCGGCGCTCATCTTCGCGGCGCGGTCTTTGGGCACGCAGAGGTCCTTGTACCGCTCCAGGAGCGCCACCGGGTCGGCCAGTTGGTTGCGGCGGCCCCATTGCGTGGGGCACGGGCTGAGCACCTCCACGAAGGCGAACCCCGCGTGCTGGAAGGCGTCCTTCAGCGTGCGGATGAGCGGGCGGATGTGGTACACGGACCAGCGCGCCACAAACGACGCCCCCGCGCCCTCCACCAGCCTGCACAGGTCAAACGGCGGCTCCTCGTTGCCCTTCGGCGTGGTGGCCGTGATGGTGCCGATGTCGGTGGTGGGGGTTACCTGCCCGCCGGTCATGCCGTAGATTTGATTGTTGGCGCAGATGACCGTCATGTGCACGTTGCGGCGGGCGGCGTGGATCAGATGGTTGCCGCCGATGGCCGCGATGTCGCCATCGCCGCCGATGACCACAACGTGGAGGTCGGGGTTGAACAGCGCCGCGCCGGTGGCGAAGGCGACGGGCCGCCCGTGGGTGGTGTGGAGCGTGTCGGCGGCGAAGTGCGGGCTGGGAATCCACCCCGCGCACCCGATGCCCGACACGAACAGCATTCGGCGCATGTCCCACCCCAGTTCGTCCACCGCCCGCAGGATCGCGCCCATCAGGATGCCATGGCCGCAGCCCGGGCACATGGTGGAGGGGAAGACCTCGGGCCGTATCAACTGCCGTATGGATGCAGTCGTTGCCGTGTTTGCGCTCATCGCAGCCACTCCTTCGCCGCGGCCCAGATTTCGCCCGGCGCAATCACTTCGCCGTCGGTCTTGCCGTATCCGCGCGCGTCGGGAACCACCCGCTGGACCTCGCGGAGCATCTGCCCGCGGTTCATCTCGGCCACCAGCACGCGGGCGCTCTTCGCGGCGACCGCGCGCAGGGCCTCGGCGGGGAAGGGCCACACGGTGCGCGGGCGGAACAGCCCGGCCCGATACCCAGCCTCGCGGGCCATTCGCGCCGCCCCCAACGCCGACCGCGCCGTGAAGCCAAAACTCACCAGCAGCAGGTCAAGACCGTCGTCCTCGCACAGGTAGGTCTCGCTCGCCAGAATCTCGTCCAGGCTGTCCGTGATCTTGGCGCACAGCCGCGCGGTCAGTTCGGCCTGCGCCTTGGCGCTGGACGTGCGGCGGTAGCCCCACTCGTCGTGCGTGGAGCCGGTAACCAGCAGGCGGTGCCCCTCGCCGAAGACGGGCATGGGCGGGACAGGCCGCCCGCCGAAGGGCGGCTCGTGGTCCGATGGGCCGATGCGGTTGAACACGCGCACCTCCGGCGGGATGGTCAGGTTCTCGCGCAGGTGGCCCACGCCCTCGTCGGCCAGGAGAATCACCGGCACGCGGAAGCGTTCGGCCAGGTTGAAGGCGCGGATGGTCTCGGTGTACATCTCGCCCACGGACCAGGGCGACAGGACGATGATCTCGTAGTCGCCGTGAGCGCCCCAACGGACCTGCATGTAGTCGCCCTGCCCGGGGCGCGTGGCCTGGCCGGTGCTGGGGCCGGCGCGCTGCACGTCCACGATGACCAGCGGCGTCTCGGTGATGATGGCGTACCCCAGGTTCTCCACCATCAGGCTGATGCCCGGCCCGCTGGTGGCCGTCATGGCCTTCGCGCCCGCCCACGCCGCGCCGATGCACGCGCCGATGGAGCCGATCTCGTCTTCCATCTGGATGAACACGCGGCGGCCGGGCAAATCGGCGAATCGGGCGCAGATGCGCTCCATGATCTCGCTGGCGGGCGTGATGGGGTAGCCGGCGTAGAAGTTGCACCCCGCCGCGATGGCCCCTTCGGCGCAGGCCTCGTCGCCCTGCAGGAAGTACCGGCCCGCGGGCAGGGGCGACGCGACCGTCGTCCATCCGGCGGGCAGAGGGCGCGGCGCCGGGCCTGGCGCGGGTTCCGCACGGGCCTCGGCGGCCGGAGTCCCCGCCCCTTCGCCCGACACGGAGATGGCCAGGTCGGGGCACAGCAGTTCGCATTGGCGGCACACGGTGCAGTCGTCGGGGCGCGCCGCGACGACGGGGTGAATCCCATGGTCAAACGATTCCTGGTCCACTTCCAGCACGTGGCGGGGGCACACGTTGACGCAGATGTAGCACCCCTTGCACCACTCACGGTTGATGACGATTTCAGGCATGTTCTCTAGTCCTGCACCGCACACTATCTTTGTAGTCTGTAGTTTTGCGTAACCAACAACACACCGTAGAGGCGCAGACTCTAGGCTATTCTCATCGTTCTGCGGGTCTCTGCGGTGAGCAAAGCGGCCGCCATCCGCCCGCGAACCTCACCCCCTCAGTCCCCCTCTCCGCGGGCGGAGAGGGGATGCCGAAGGCCGGGGTGAGGTGCAGCCCCCGTAGAGCAAATTGCCAATTTGCTCTACGTATCTTTGCAGTCTGTAGTTTTCAACCAACAACACACCGTAGAGACGCAGAGGGAACGAATATCCGTATCCCTCTGCGCCCTCGGCCATCTTGGCGGTGAAATCTCGGCTACTTGCGCAGGCGCTTGCGCAGTTCCTCCGTCAGCGCCGGCACCACCTGGAACAGGTCGCCCACGATGCCGTAGTTGGCCACCTTGAAGATGGGCGCCTCGGGGTCCTTGTTGATGGCCACGATAATCTTGGACGTGCCCATTCCGGCCAGGTGCTGGATGGCGCCGGAGATGCCGCACGCGATGTACAGGTCGGGGCGAACCGTGCGGCCGGTCTGCCCGACCTGGTGGGCGTAGGGAATCCAGCCGGCGTCCACGGCGGCGCGCGACGAGCCGACGGCCCCGCCGAGCACCTCGGCCAACTCGCGGAGCGGCTTGAACCCCTCGGGGCCGCGCACGCCCCGCCCGCCCGACACGATGATCTTGGCGTCGGCCAGGTTGACCTCGCCTTCCTCCACGATGAAGTCCACCACCTTGGCGGCGATCTGGTCTTCGGTCATCACCGGCGGGACTTTCACAATCTGGCCCTGGCGGCTGGAATCCGGCTCGGGCATCTCAAACACGCGGTGGCGCACCGTGGCCATCTGCGGGCGGTAGTTGGGGCAGATGATGGTCGCCATGATGTTGCCGCCAAAGGCCGGACGGGTTTGCCGCAGGAGTTTCGTCTCGGGGTCAATGTCCAGCCCCGTGCAGTCCGCCGTCAGTCCGGTGTGGACTTCTGTCGCCACAGCGCCCGCCAGGTCGCGGCCACGGGCGCTGGCCCCCAGCAGGAAGATTTCGGGCTTGTACTGCCGCACCAGGTGCGTCAGTTGTTTGGCGTAGGGCGCGGTGCGGTACACGCCCAGCGAGGGGTCGTCCACCAGGAAGACCCGATCCGCGCCGTAGTAGATGGCCTGCTGCGCGATGCCCTCCACGTTGTGCCCCAGGACGCAGGCTGTGAGGGTGGTGCCCAAACTGTCGGCAATGCGCCGGCCCTGGCCCATCATCTCCCAGGAGATGCTGCACGCCTCGCCGCGGAACTGCTCCACCCAGACCCACACGCCCTGGTACGCGCGGATGTCCTCTTCGCCCTTGCCCCGCTCGGGCAGGCTCAACGCTTCCACGGGGCACACTTCCAGGCACGCGCCGCAGGCGGTGCACTTGTCGTCCACTGCTGCCTTGTCGTTCTCCATGCGCAGCGCGCCGAAGGGACAGGCCGCCACGCACGCCCCGCAGCCAATGCACGTTTCGGTGTCAATGATCAAGAGAGCCATGGCAGCCTCCTTATATGACCTTTTCTTTCAGCAGCAGGTCGGCCAGTTTCGCGGCCTGCTCTTGGGGCGTCTCGCCCTCAATCATCACGATCTGCCCGCTGCGGGGCGGTGGATTGAACACGCGCACCACCTGCGTCGGCGAGCCTTTCAGCCCCAGGAGTTCCGGCTTGGCGTCGGGCAAGTCCGCCGCCGTCCAGACGGGAATCTCCGCCCGCGTCGCCCGTCGGATGCCCATGATGGTGGGGTAGCGCGGCTGGTTGATGTCCTTGACGACCGTCAGCAGGGCGGGCAGGCGCGTCTCCACCACCTCTCGCCCCTCTTCCAGCAGCCGCTCCACTTTGAGGCGCCTGGCCTGGAAGTCAATCTCCTGAATCTTGAAGACATAAGTGAGTTGCTCAATGTCCAGTTGGCGGGCAATGCCCGGGCCAACCTGGCCAGTGTCGCCGTCAATGGCCTGCTTGCCGCACAGGATCACGTCAAAGTCGCCGATCTTGCGGATGGCGTTGGCCAGGGTGTAAGCAGTGGCCCAGGTGTCCGAGCCGGCGAAGGCGCGGTCGCTGAGGAGGATGGCCTCATCCGCGCCCATGGCGATGGCCTCCTTCAGCGCCTCTTTGGCCTGCGGCGGGCCCATGGAGATTACCGTTACCTTGCCCCCGAACTTCTCGCGCAGGCGCAGGGCCTCCTCAATGGCGTAGGTATCAAAGGGGTTCACGATGCTGGGGACGCCCTCGCGGATGAGGGTTCCCGTCTCCGGATTCACCTTGACATCCGTCGTGTCAGGCACCTGTTTGATGCAGACAATGGCGTGCACGTTGACCTCCTCTGCTGAGAATGAACGACTTGACGAAGCCGACAGCCGTTAGCCATCAGCCGTTAGCCTTTAGCCGTTAGCCTTCAGCACACCCCCGCTGACTGCTGTCGGCTGTTCGCTGACCGCTCCTTATGCTTCCCGCTGCCACTCCTCGGGGTCGTAGGCGGGCAACTCGCAGCGCAGCGGCCGGTCGGCCCGGTACCCCAGGGCGTACTGCGCCTGCATGAGTTGCTGAATCTCCTTGGAGCCTTCGTAGATGACCGCGCCCTTGGAGTTGCGCAGATACCGCTCCACATCGTACTCGTCCGAGTACCCGTAGGCTCCGTGGATTTCCACGGCGTCGTCGGCGCACTCAAAGGACGACTGCGTCGCAAACCATTTCGCCAGGCCCGTCTCGCGGGTGTTGCG
Source organism: Anaerolineae bacterium (assembly GCA_034436295.1). GTDB lineage: Bacteria > Chloroflexota > Anaerolineae > DTLA01 > DTLA01 > DTLA01. Next base: position 13,263 of record DAOTVT010000216.1, read on the forward strand.
AATCC
>DAOTVT010000217.1:0-20055 GCA_034436295.1 Anaerolineae bacterium
GGCGAGCGGTTCGGCGACCAGCCGGTGGAAATGGGCGCCGAGGACTTCAGCATCTTCGCGGCGCGCGCCCCTGGGTGCTACCTGCGGCTGGGCGTGCGCGGGCATGGGCAGCCCCTGCGCCCGATTCACACCTCGCGGTTTGACGCGGACGAGTCGGCGCTGGCCGTTGGGGCCGCGCTATTCGCGGCGCTGGCGCTGGCCCGCCTGCGCGCCGGCGATGACATGAGGAGTGCGAAGTGAAACCGCGTACCTCACCCATCACGACGTTTGACGAGATGATAGAAGAGGCCATCACGGTGGGGCCGAAGACGGTGGCCATTGCCGCTGCCGCCGACCCCGAAGTGCTCATCGCCGCCGACGAGGTGGAACGCAAGGGCATCGCCCACTGCCACCTGGTGGGCGACGAGCGCGCCATCCGCGCCATCGCCGAGCGGGAGGGGCTGAGCCTGGCCGGCATGGAGATCACCCACGTGCCCGACGCGCTCACGGCCGCCCGCGAAGCCGTGCGCCTGGCCAGCGAGGGCGCTGCCGACGTGGTCTCCAAAGGCCAACTGAAGACCGACGAACTTCTCGGCACCGCGCTGGACCGCCAGTATGGCCTGCGGCGCGGTCGACTGCTGACCCACGTGGGCATCTTTGAGATTCCCGGCCTGGATCGGCTTATCTACATCAGCGACAGCGGCGTGGTCCTGTACCCCACCATCTACCAGAAACTGGAGATTATCCAGAACGCGGTGGAGGTGGCGCGCCTGTTCGGCATCCAGCGCCCCAAAGTGGCCATCCTGGCGGCGTCGGAGACGGTGCACCCGAAGGTGCCCTCCTCCATTGACGCGCTGGCCCTTTCGCGCATGGCCACGCAAGGCTGGGTGGACGACGCCGCGGTGGACGGCCCGCTGCCCCTGGATGCGGCTATATCGCCCGAGGCGGCGCGCATCAAGAACCTGGGCGGCGAGGTGGCCGGCCGCGCCGACATCCTCATCGTCCCCAGCGTGGAGGCCGGCAACACCATGGCGAAGAGCATCCTGTATTTCGCCAACGGGCGCATGGCCGGCCTGGTGGTCGGCGCCAAAGTCCCCATCATCATCAACTCGCGCGCCGACGAGCACGTAACGCGCGTCCTGTCCATTGCGATGGCGGTCGTGCTCGCCCACGCGCAGCAATCTACATCGCAAGGAGGTGCCTAACTCTATGCGGAAGTTCGTTGCACGCGCTATTTGGATCGTGGCTCTGGTGAGTCTTGCGCTTCCCCTGACTATCGCAATGGCCGCGCCTCCGGCGCAGAACCCCTGCCCGGGCAACCTGCTGCTCAACCCGGGCTTTGAGGATGGAAGCCGCCTTACCCTCGGCGAAGGCACCAGCCTGTCCTCGTGGGTGGCCAACGGCTGGTATCCATGGTCGCTGCTGGGCGATCAGGTGCGCAACCGCGAGCCGGAATTCAAGGTGGAGGACATCGTAGAGAAGAACAGCCCCTATCGCGCCCACAGCGGGCAGTTCTCGCAGAAGTTCTTCACCCTCTGGGCCACGCACACGTCGGGCTTCTACCAGCGGGTGGCCGTCCCCAAGGGAAGCCTGGTTACCTTCACCATCTGGGTGCAAATCTACACCGGGCAGACCGAGATGTACGGCCGCAACAATAGTTTCATCTCCGATTTGACCGAGGGTGGGCCGGGCTACTACCGCGTGCAGGCCGGCATTGACCCTTACGGGAACACGCCGCCAGGGTTCGGCGCGCCCCCGCCCGAAACGACCGTCTGGTCCGAGCCGGTGCTGGATCGCGAGACGCGGCGCTACGACGCCGACGGGTTCCCCTATGACGCCTGGGTGCAGTTGACGGTAACCACCCGCGCCCTTGCCGATCACGTAACGGTGTACACCAAAGGCTGGCAGGAGTACGCGGTGAAGCATAACGATTCGTTCTGGGACGACGCCTGCCTGACCTACGTCGCGCCGACGCGCGCCCCCACGAACACGCCCAAGCCCACGGCCACGCCGACCGACACACCCGTGCCGACCGACACGCCGCTGCCCACGGCCACCCCAACCGATACGCCTACGCCCACGCCCACGGCCACCTTCACGCCGACGCCGACGGCCACGCCCACACCCGTGCCGCCCACGGCCACGCCGACGCCAACGCCCACGCCCGTGCCGGGCCTGCTGGAGCGCCTGGATGTGGGCATCGTCAGCGTGGTGGCGGTGGTGGTGGCGCTCGTCGTCGGGCTGGCGGCGGGGTTCTTCCTCGCGGCCAGACGCCGGCCCTGACACGCCGCCCGCGAGGACGCAGAACGTCATCGGTTGGATTGCCACACGCGACAAAACCGAGTCGCCGCTGCGCTTGACAGCGGCCCGCGAACGTGCTAACGTGCCGAGCGCGCGGTTCGGACGCGGAACCCGCGCTCGGCAGGGATAGCCCTGCGACGCGCACACCCACCCGCCGGAGTGCGGACGATGCGGCTTGGATTCGCGGTAAAAGTACTGGGACGGCCCGGACTGAAATCGCACGACACGCGCAGGTGGCAGAACAACCCGCACCTGGGCGTAAGCCTGGCCTACCTGCGGGACATCTTCGTGTACCTGGGCGAGGCCCAAATCCGCATGTACCGCATCTCGTCGGACATCGCCCCCTACCTGACGCACCCCGACATGCCGCACTTCCACAATCAGATTGACGAGTGCGCCCGGGAATTGGCGGCCCTGGGCGACATGGCGCGGAAGCAGGACCTGCGGCTGTCCTTCCATCCCTCGCAGTACATCGTGCTCAACGCCGAGGACGAATCCATCGCCGAGAAGGGCGCACGCGACATCGTGGCGCAGGCGCGCATCCTGGACGAGATGGGCCTGGGCGACGAGGCCGTCGTCGTAACCCATGTGGGCGGCCTCTACGGCGACCGCAAGGCCGCGCTGGAACGCTTCGCCCGCCGCTACGAGCGCCTGCCCGAGCTGGCCCGCAGGCGCCTGGTGCTGGAGAACGACGAAAGCCAGTTCTGCATCTCGGATATCCACTGGGTGCATCGGCAGACCGGCATCCGCCTCATTTTTGACTACCTGCACTACCAGAACTGCAATCATGAGGGGGTGCCGCTTCTGGACGCCGTGCGCATGGCGCTGGATTCGTGGCCGCTGGGGCAGACCCCCAAGATTCACTTCAGTTCGCCGCGGACGGAGTTCCGCACGACCACGCGCAAGACGGCGGACGGCGGGCGACAGAACGTGCTCCTGCCGCCGCTGTGGACCCAGCACTCGGACTTCATCAACCCGTTTGAGTTCATCCGATTTGTGCAAGACACGGCAGGGCTGCGCGCCTACGATGTGATGCTGGAGGCGAAGGCCAAAGACCTGGCGCTGCTGCGCCTGCGCGAAGACGTTCAGCGCCTGGCGCCGCAATTGGCGGAGGCGCTCCACATCTTCTGACGGCGGGGGGCGGGCACGATGAGGAACTCGCCGATGATCTGGTGGCTGTTCTTGCTGGCCGTTGCGCTGCTGGGCGCGGCCTGGCTCATCCTGCGCGCAGGCCCCGACAATCCCTCATATTCCTATGCGCTGCTCGGCGGAGGCCTGGGGAGCGGCATGCTGATCGTCCTGGGCCTCACCAGCCGCCGCTGGGCCAAAGGGCAACGCGCCCTTGCGAAAAAGTCCGGCAAGGAATCGTACGAGAAGTCCACGACGGCCCGGTCTGCGTCGCGTTGGGGCTGCGTGGGGCAAGTGCTGGCGCTGCTCTGGCTGCTGATGGGCCTGGCCGCGGCCATCTACCTGACGGTTACGCTGCGATGAGCATGGGCACGCCCTACCGTTCGCCGGAGACCTATCGCGTCCTGGTGGTGCTGGTGAACAACCGTCGCGACTGGGAGACGGTGCAGACCCAGGGCTGGTATCGCATTCCGGTCAAGCGTGCGCCGCGCCAGATAGGGGCCGACCTGCTGGCGTTCTACTTCAGCAAGGTCTTCGGGGAGATGGCGTGGAGCGTGCGCTACGTGGCTCCGGTGCTGCGGTTTGAGTTGGCGCGGCGGCGCGAGTTGCTCCCCGACGAGGCCGACCATCCCCGCGCCAACGACTGGTACTACCGCGTGGTGCTGGGGCCGCTGGAGGCGCTGCCCAGGCCGATACCCAGCAGGCGGCTGCGGCGGCTCGTGTTCCTGCCGACGACGCTGGGCCGCCTCCTCTCCGCCGACGAGATCAATGACCTGTGGATGCGCGAGCCGCTGGAAGAACGGCTATGGCGCGCGCTCAAAGGGGCCGGCCTGTACCCCGAAGGCTCGTTTGAGGTGAAGGAGGGCGGCGTGCGCTATCCGATGCCCATTGCCATCCCCTGCGCCGAAGGGGGCGTGAGCGTTGGGCTGGCCGAGCGCGCGGCCGTCCCGCCCGGGTGGACCTACGTGTGCGCGTCGCCGACGGGCGGCGACCTGGCCAGCGTGGTGGCGCGGGTCCTGGCCGAGGTAGTCCGGCGCGGCGGGGCCTGGGGGTGATGGCATCCGCCCGCCGCCCAGGTGCGGACGACGCGGATAGGGCCTCTGCGGTGAGGCGGTGGGGGAATCGCCGGCGGCCGTTGACAGCCCCCGTGGCTGGGCTATAATGCGCGCAGGCTACAGAGTAGCCAGAAAGGAGAGCGGTATGAGCGCAACGGTGTTTGATACCATGGTTCAGTTCTTCAAGGACGACGACTGGCGGTTCCGCCAACTGGAGGACAGACCCATCCTTCAGATGGGGTTCTCGGGACGCAACGGCAGTTGGCTGTGCTACGCCCAGGCCAAGAACGAGCAGCAGCGGTTCATCTTCTACTCGGTGCTGGAGGCCAAGTCGCCGGTGGAAAAGCGGCCGGCGGTCGCCGAGTTTCTCACACGGGCCAACTACGGCCTGGTGCTGGGCAACTTTGAGATGGACTACTCGGACGGCGAAATCCGCTACAAGACGAGCATTGACGTGGAGGGCGGGGTGCTGACGCCGGAGATGGTCAAGACGCTCGTGTACACGAACGTCCTTATGATGGACAAGTACCTGCCGGGCATCATGAGCGTCATCTACGGCAATGTCTCGCCCGAACAGGCCATTGCGGCCGTGGAGGGCCGATAGCCCCCTGGGCGGCACGCCATTCGGATTCTGTCTGCGGGCAGGGGCGATCGCGCGGCGGTCGCCCCAGGCGCGCGGTGTGTGCGCATCACCTGCCGCGCGCCAAGTCCCCGTAGCATTTCGGCATGCTCGCTCAAGGAGGGCAGCGCGATGAAGCCTGCGGTTTTCCTCGCATTCCCGTTGGCCGTTACCGTGATCCTCGTCATCTGGGCCGAATTCGCCAACCGGCGGGGCCTGGTGTACGTGTTCAAGCCTCTGTCCACAATCCTCGTCATCGCCGCGGGCGCGCTGGCGTTCCTGGAGCCGGCGCAGAACGCGACCTACACCGTGGGCGTGCTCATCGGGCTGATCCTCTCGCTGGGCGGGGATGTGGCGCTCATGTTCCACGAGAGCCGCAGGGCGTTCGTCGTGGGGTTGGGGCTGTTCCTGCTGGCCCACGTCGCGTACACGGCGGTGTTCGCGTCGTTGGGGCGCTCGTCGGGCTGGGATGTCCTCTCGGCGGCGGTGCTGGTGGCGGCGGGCGCGGGGTTCTACGCGCTCATCCGCCCCAACCTGGGGACGATGCGGGTGCCGGTCATCGCGTACATGGTGGTCATCTCGGTGATGGTGAACCGCGCCGTTTCCACGCTGGCCAGCCCGCTGTTCGGCGCGGGGCAGGCGGCGATGGTGGCGGCAGGGGCGGTGCTGTTCTACGTGTCGGACGTCATCCTGGCCGCGGCGCGATTCTGGCGGCCGTGGCGGTATCACCGCATCAGCCTAGCGTTCTACTACGCGGGGCAGTTTCTCATCGCGCTGGCGGCGAGTTGCTTCGGGTGAGGCGCGGGCGGCGCGACTTCCTTGCCCTCGCGACTGGGCAAGATTCCGGGGAGCGGCCAGGGCGTTGACCTTGGGCCGAATCTGCCTTATGATGGCGCGTAGATGTTCCAGGATTGGGAGCAAAGCCATGGACTCAAAAGCCAAATCGCTAGAGGATATGATACGGGAACTTCCACCCGATATGCGCGCCGAGGTTCTTGACTTCGTAGAGTTCCTGATCGCCAAGAGGAGCCGACGAGCCAGAGAGACCCTGCGCCAGGACTGGGCGGGCGCCTTGCGCGCGTACCGTGAACAGTACACGTCGCTTGAGTTGCAGCGACAAGCGCTGTCTTGGTGAGGTGACTGATGTATCTGGTAGATACCCTATCGGTGCTCACGGAAACGGCTTGGGGCAGGTGGAGAACGGCGAAAGGGCGAGACCTGGGCGCTTGATAACAAGACCGATCGGATATATACTTTTGATGTATATCCGCGAAAGAGGGTGTCTAGTGGATAAGGCGAAACTTTTCCAAAACGGAAGAAGCCAGGCGGTACGGCTGCCGAAGGCCTATCGCCTTGCGGGCTCCAGGGTCTACATCAAGCGAATGGGCAACGCGGTCGTTCTGATTCCGGAGGAAGATTCGTGGCGAGCGCTGCTGGACAGCCTGGCGCTCTTTTCGGATGATTTCATGGCGAAACGGAACCAGCCCGCCCAGCAGCAGCGCGAGGGGCTTCTTGAATGAGATACCTTCTGGACACCCACATCTGCATTGCGCTCATCCGCCAGAAACCCCCGGCCCTTCTGGATCGCATCGCCCAACACACGGTTGCCGATATCGGTATCTCTTCCATCACTGTGGCCGAACTGCAATACGGCGTTTTTCGTAGCCAACACCGTGCGCAGAACCAGCAGGCCCTGGCGCAATTCCTGCTGCCGCTCAACATCCTGGACTTTGACTATGAGGCTGCGGTTGCCTACGGGCAGTTGCGCGCTACCCTTGAGGCGCGGGGCGAGCCGATCGGTTCGCTGGATATGCTCATTGCGGCACAAGCGGTTAGCCGGGGCCTCATCGTAGTTACCAACAACATCCGCGAGTTTGCTCGCGTCCCCGGGCTGAGCGTGGAGGATTGGTCGTAGCCTCGCCCAGCCGGTGTGCACCGGGCGCGCCTACTCGCCGGGCTTCTCCCCGGCATCTTCGCCGCCGCCCCGCAGCCACTCCAACCACTCGCGGATGCGCTTCTCGTAGCCCAGGCTGCCAGGTTCATAGTACCGCCGCCCCTTGATGGCATCGGGCAGATACTGCTGCTCCACCCAGTGGCGGTCAAAGGCGTGCGGGTACTTGTACCCCTCGCCGTGGCCCAGCGCCTCGGCGTCGCGGCTGGCGTCCTTCAGGTGATCGGGCACTTCCACCTTGCCCTCCTGCTCCACGTCGGCCAGGGCCTTCCAGTAGGCGCCCGTGGAGTTGCTCTTGGGCGCGGTGGCCAGATACAGGGCCGCCTCGGCGAGCGCATATTGCGCCTCCGGCAGCCCCACCCATTCCAGCGCCTGGGCCGCCGCCGTGGCCACAACCAGCGCCTGCGGGTCGGCCAGCCCTACATCCTCGGACGCGAAGATGATCATCCGCCGCACGATGAAGCGCGGATCTTCCCCCGCGTAGATCATCTTCGCCATCCAGTACAGCGCCGCGTCGGGATCCGACCCGCGCAGGCTCTTGATGAACGCCGAGATGGTGTCGTAGTGGGCGTCGCCGTCCTTGTCGTAGAGGAGCGCGCGGCGCTGGATGGAGTCCTCGGCCACCTGGAGCGTAACGTGCACCCAGCCCTGCTTGTCCGCCGGCGTGGTGGTAACGGCGAGTTCCAGCGCGTTCAGCGCCCGGCGCGCGTCGCCGCCCGCGATGCGCGCAATGTGCTGGAGCGCCTCGTCGTCCACGCGCACCTTCCAGTTGCCGTAGCCGCGCTCCTTGTCGGCCAGGGCGCGCCGAAGCAGCGCCAGCAGGTCATCCTCGGTCAGCGGGCGCAACTGGAACACCTGCGAGCGCGACACGAGAGCGGGGATGACCTCAAAGTACGGGTTCTCGGTTGTGGAGCCGATGAGGACGATGGTGCCATCCTCCACATGCGGCAGCAGGGCGTCCTGCTGGGCCTTGTTGAAGCGGTGGATTTCGTCCACCAGGACGATGGTGCGCTGGCCGTAGAGGTTGCGGCGCTCCTTGGCGTCGTCAATCAGGCGGCGGATGTCGGCCACGCCAGCCATGACGGCGCTGATGGACGCGAAGTGGGATTTGGTGGTGTTGGCGATGATCATGGCCAGGGTGGTTTTGCCGGTGCCCGGCGGCCCCCAGAAGATGACCGAGGTCAGTTGGTCGGCCTGGATGGCGCGACGAAGCAGCCGCCCCTCGCCGACGATGTGCTCCTGACCCACGAACTCGTCCAGCGTCCGCGGGCGCATCCGCGCAGCCAGGGGAGCCTCTCTGCGGATTTGTTCTGCCCGAGCGTGGGCGAACAGGTCGTCCTTCGCCATGCGCTTATCCCTTCCCACGAACTCGGTTTCATCTTACGCTTCGCAGGGCGAAACGTCAAGCGGCGACGGGTGCGACAGGTGCGACGCACTTTCGGAAGTGCGTCGCACCTGTATTGTCAGAACCCCTGGAGCAATCTCCGCGCGGGCGCGAGACCGCTTCGCTTCGCTCGCCATGGCGCACTTGCCCCGTTCGCGGGCGAGAGGGAACAGCAGTCGGACAGCAAGTACTGAGAAGGCGCGCCTTGTGCCTCTGCGTATGCACGGCGCCTATCGGATCAGCCAGGCCCAGCGCTGCATGCGGTCGTCCAGGCGGTGCAGGCCAGCGTCGGTTACCATCTGCACGGCGGCCCGATACTCGTCGGGGGTGATGCGGCGGTTGAGCGGCGGGAGCGAGTCGGCCTTGTAGCACGGGCGGTACTGATCCATGACGTTGATGTACGTGTCGCGCGAGACCGACTCGGCCAAGAAGCGGGCGATCTCCGCGGTGCCCGCCAGGCCCTCGGGCAGCACCAGATGGCGCACCAGAAGCCCCCGTGTGGCGATGCCCCGCTCGTCCAAGACCAGGTCTCCCACCTGGCGGTGCATCTCCTTCACAGCGGCCTGGTTCACAGCGGGGTAGTTGGGCACTTTGGAGTAGCGCTCGGCGATGGCCGCGTCGGCGTACTTCATGTCGGGCATGTAGATGTCCACCACCCCGTCCAGCAGGGCCAGGGTCTCTAGGGCGTCGTAGCCGCCCGTGTTGTACACAAGCGGCAGCCGCAGGCCACGCTCGGCGGCGACGAGCAGCGCCGCCAGAATCTGCGGCACCACGTGCGTCGGCGAGACCAGGTTGACATTGTGGCAGCCCATGTCCTGGAGGCGCAGGAAGACCGCGGCGAGTTGGTCGGTGCGGACGGGACGCCCCTCGCCCAACTGGCTGATCTCGTAGTTCTGGCAGAACTGGCAGCGGAGGTTGCAGTGGGTGAAGAAGACCGTGCCCGAGCCGCCCACGCCCACCAGGGGCGCTTCCTCGCCGAAGTGCGGCCCGTAACTGGAGATGACCGCCTGCTCCGCGGTGCGGCAGATGCCCAGTTCGCCCGCGCGGCGATTCACCCCGCAGCGCCTGGGGCAGATGTCGCACCGCTCCAGGCGGCGGTACGCTTGGGCCACGCGCTCCTTGAGTTCGCCCGAACGCACGAGCGCGAGATACGCGGGTTCAGCCATGCTACCAACTCACACGAACTTGCTTGTCGCCCCTGTAACGGTCGCGCACAAGCACATACCCGTGCTCTTTGCCGAATCGGTACAGGTCATAGGTAACCTGAACGTCCTGCTTGCAGTAGGCGGCGAGTTGCTCCAGATTGCCCTCGCGGAACCACCGAACGGCGTCCAGCCCGTTGCCCAACTTGCCGATTCCCAGGGTTGCGGCGGCCAGGTCGTCCAACCTGGGGCGGTAGCCCAGCGCCTGCGACAGGGGAATCATCAGGTCCAGCGTCGGCCTGTCCTCGCGCACGGGCAAGAAGTTGTAGGCGCGCAGCACCGCGTAGTCAAACCGCAGGATGTTGAAGCCGATGACCAGTTCCGCAGCGTTGAGGGCGGCGATAAGGGCTTCCACGTCGCGCTCGTAGTACGTGGTGAACTCACCGCGCTCCACGCAGTAGGTAACGGCGACGGACAGCCCCATCTTGGGGATATGGTCCCAACCGCCCACTTCGTCCGACAGGTACTTGGTTTCCAGGTCAAAGACGAGGGTCTTGCAAGCCCGTCCGCGCTTCATGGGCTACGCCTCGCCTCCTGCGGTCTCGTCCGATGCGTTGGTGAGGAGTTCGTAGTCGTCCAGGCTTGGGCAGAAGATTTCCACGGCGTACTCGGCGGGCAGGCCCATCGGCTCGCACAGTTCCATGAGGATGGCGGTGGCGATCGCCTTCAGGTCCTTGCGCGCGATGCGCTTGGCCGCCTGCTCCCAGATCAGGAACGTGCCGTACATGCCCTCCTGGACGAAGTGCAGGTCAATCTTGCCGACGCTGGACGGGTCGCCGTTCTCGTCCAGGCGGTCCAGGTCAAACAAGGCGTATTGCTCCGACGACGGGGTGCGCACCAGGCGGCGGAGTTTCAGGTTCATACGGCCTCCGTGCGATCAGTTCCAGCGGTCGCGACCCAAATCGCGATCCCACTCGTCCTCATCGTCATCGCCAAAGTCGTCATCGTCCGGAAGGTCATCTTCATCCAAGTCTTCGTCCCAGCCTGGGATCCCCATCGGTCCAGCGCCCTGCCCAAGCAACCACGACAGGATGCCAGGGCCGAGCGGGTTTTCGCCGAAATCGGCGACGTCCAGCGCATCCAGCGCCGCCTCACGGATGGCTTCATTGCCGCTTCGGGCCAGTTCCAGGAGCGCCTGGACGGCACGCTCGCCGCCGATGTCGCCCAGGGCCTCAATGGCGGCGGTGCGCACCTCAGTGTCGGGATCGTGGATCATGTCCAGGAGCGTGGGGACGGCGTCGGCAAGTTCCAGCGCGCCAGCGGAGCGTGCGGCCTCGTAGCGCATCTCGGGGCGCGGGCTCTTGAGTTCCTTCAGCACGTAGGGGGCCCACACGTCGTCCAGGGTTTGGCCCATGGCATAGACGGCGCTGACGTTCATGCGCTCGTCCTTGTCGCGGTAGGCGGCGCTAATCATCTCGCCGATGTCATCGCCCGTGAGGCAGGCGACGGACTCCAGGGCGCGGCGGCGCACCTCCACGTCCTGGTCGGGCGAGTTCCAGGCGGCGATGAGCGCCCGACGCACCAGGTCGGTCGTCTGGGGGGACAGTTCCTCCAGTTCGCCCTGCAGCGCGAACCTGCCCAGGTTCATCGCTGCCTCCGCGCGGATCTGAACGGAGGGATCCGAGTCCATCATGCGGATCAGGATGGGCACGAAATCTTCCTCATCGTATTCCCACAGCCCCTCCAGGGCACCCAGGCGCACATGTTCGTCGGGGTCTTCCAGGGCCAGGAGGAAGACCTCGGTGAAATCCAGCGACACATCGGCTTCGGACATGGCCAGCAAGTTGCTGATCAGCAGGCGGCGGCTTCGCAGAGGGATATGGGGCCACACTTCGCGGAGAGCGTCCACTTCCGACGGCCCGATGTCGCTCAGCAGCGAGATCTGCTTGCTGGTTGGGGGTTTCGTTTCCCAGGTTTGCAACCTGTCCAGCAGTTGGGCAAACTGTTTTTCCATCTTCTCCTCCTTTGGCGGGCCTGTTCGGAGCGCGTCGTATCTAGGGCGTTGGCGCCGCGCCGTATATTGTACTCCATCGCGCCGAATTGCGCATCTTGGCGCTACAGCGGCGCATCGCGGAGCAGGGCGTAGGGCAGGTTTGTATACTGCCTCTTGACCTCACCTAACCCCTCCCACACCCTCCGCCGGCGGAGAGGGAAGGGGAGGGCTGGGGTGAGGATGGGTGAGGTAGACCCTCGCTCCGGCGGCTATGGGAAGCCGCCCTACGTGTCTGCCCCCTCCGAAAGTGCGTCGCACATGTACCCATGCCGCGACCACCTACAGCGGCGCATCGCGGAGCAGGTCATCCAGCACTGCCGCCAGGTTCGCCTCGTTGTCAAAGGCCAGGTAGAGGTCCCCGCGCGCCTTCGCGTTCTCGGCCGCGTAGGCGATGCGCAGGGCCGGGCGGATGCGCCCCCCGAACGACATGCGCCCGGTCTGCAAGGCGCGGATGTGGGCGGGCTGGAAGAAGGCGTACCACATGCCGCTCAAGTGCTTGGGCGTCTTGGCCAGGAGCAAGAACCGCGACAGGGGATTCCAGGCGATGACGATGTGCTCGCGGGTCTCCACCGTCTCAAACCAGGCGCGGGCGTCGGCCAGGTACTGGGTCATGCCGCTGACCTCAAAGAAGCCGGTGGCGCGGGCGGGCACTTTCTGCTCGGGGCGGAGCGAGGGGCCCACCACAGTCGGGCGCGCCTCTGCGGGCCGAAAGACCACGTAGCCGTTGCGCGCGCCCACGGCGATGGCCACCACCAGCAGCGCCGCGACGACCGCGACGGCCACGCCCACGGCTGTGGCCCGCGCAACTCCCGCAATGAGCAGCGCGGGCCAGGCGATGGCGAAGGCGACCAGATACCAGGTCAGCGGTATCCCCGCGATGCGGTGCTTGGTGAACTTGTAGGAGATCCATCCCAGCAATCCCAGCAGGCGCATGGTCCACCTCACGCGAGAACTCGGCGCAGCCACGCCACGGCTTGGGCGGCGTCGGCGGCCACGTACACGGGCGCCAGGTCGTCGGGGCGCAGCATGAACCACTGACGGACGGTGTCCAGGTAGGCCGACCAGCATTCGCCCAGCAGCACCACGGGCTTGAACGGGAGTTCGCCGATTTGCAGCAGGCTGAGGGTGATGGAGACTTCGGACAGCGTGCCGATGCCGCCTTTGAGGGCGATGAACCCGCTGGCGCGCCGCGTGAGTTCGGCAAGCCTGTCCAGGTAGTTGGGGGCTTTCTGCTCCGCCGTCAGATACGAGTTGGGGCGGAGCGCCATGCGGTCAAACGTGGCCAGGGTGATGCCCACGGTCAGGCCGCCGGCCTCGCGCGCGCCCCTGCTGACGGCTTCCATCGTGCCGCCGTAGCCGCCGCTGATGACGCCGAACCCGGCCTCGGCCAGGCGACGGCCCAGTTCGCGGGCCTGGCGGTAGAGAGCGCCGTCGGGCGCGGCCTGCGACCCGCCGAAGACGGTGATGAAGCGGGGTGTCGTGTCGGGCTGCATGGGATCACTCTCCTGGTTGGGGTTCATCGGGTTCGGCGACGCGGTAGAAGCAGAGTTCGGTACTCCCGTACCGTCGCCGGTCAATCAGGCGCAGGCGCGCGAGCGGCGACTCGGCGTACTCCTTGGGGTGGATCTGGGCGACGACGAGGGCGCCCGGAGCCAGCACGTCGGCCTCGTCCAGCGCCGCCAGCGCCTTGGCCCACAGTCCCTGGTACTGGGGCGGGGCCACGTACACGATGTCAAAGGCTTCTCTGCCGGCCACCTGGCGCAGCAGCCGGAAGGCATCCTGCCGCACGACCCTGGCCCGCGCGGCCAGGCCCGTGGCCTCCAGGTTCGCCTTGATGGTCCGCACGGCCTGCCATTCCCGGTCCACGAACCAGACCTCGCGCGCGCCACGGCTGAGCGCCTCAATGCCCACGCTGCCGGTGCCGGCGAAGAGGTCCAGCACGCGCGCGTCGGCCACATCCTGCGCCAGGATGTTGAACAGGGCCTCTTTGACGCGGTCGGTGATGGGGCGGGTGCTCTGGCCCGGCACGGACGCCAGTTTTCTCCCTTTGGCGGTTCCTGTGATTACGCGCATGACGCCACCTGAAACAAAGAGCGCGGGCACCGGCCCGCAAGCGAAGGTGTGTTGGCTGCCCATTCAAGGACAGTATATCGGCGGGCGATGCCAGCGTCAAATCGGCCGAAGGGGGCGGTTCCGCCGTGCCCGCCAAGGGCCGCCTGGCCCTGTTCAGGCGCAGACGCCGCAGCGGGTGCATCCGGACGGGGGACACGCGGGCGACGTGCGGGCTTGCTCGGCGGCGCGCTGCTCCTGCGCCAGGTAGGCGTCGCTGACGCCCGACGCGACGACGCCTTCCCACGGCAGGCGTCGGGACGGCGGCACCGGCTCCAGGTACTCGTCCTCGGACAGGCCACGGGCCGCCAGCGCCGCGCGCCACGCGGGCAGGGAGACCGCCTCCATGCGGGCGAGGACGTCGGCCAGTTCCGCGCCGCCGCGCGCCAGGACGCCCTGCACGCGCGCCCACGCCACGCTGTCGGCCTTGACGGGGATGCCCGCGGTGCGCAGGCGTGCCCGAACGGCGGCAAGTCGTCGCTCCAGGTCGGGAGCGGGGAGCATCGGGGCGCGGGCGAAGGGCGTGTGGGCCTTGGGCACAAAGGGCGACAGGTTGACGGTTACCCGGCCGCCGAACGCGCGCGCGATGGCCCCGGTCAGCCGGCACAGTTCGTCTATGTCGTGCTCCGTCTCGCCGGGGAGGCCGAACATGAAGTACAGTTTGAGTTCGGGAAAGCGGGCCTGGCCCGCCAGGGTAGCCGCCGCGAGAATCTGCTCCTCCGAGATGTTCTTATTGATCACGCGGCGCAGGCGCTCGGAGCCGGCTTCGGGGGCGAAGGTCAGCGTGCGCGTACCGCTTGCGGCCAGCGCCTGGAGCAGCGCCGGCGACAGCGAGTCGGCGCGCAGGGAGGAGACCGAGATTTTCGCCCCCATCTCGCGCAGGCGGGCGACCAGTTCATCCCGTCGCGAGTAGTCGGACACGGCCGCGCTGACCAGCCCGATCTTGTTGCGGTGGGCGAGGCCCGCGCGCGCCTGCGCCACCAGGGCGTCCAGGCTCCGCTCGCGCATGGGGCGGTAGACATAACCAGCGAGACAGAAGCGGCATCCCCGCCCGCAGCCGCGCGCGATCTCTATCAGGAACATGTCGCCGAATTCGGTGCGGCGCGTCAGCACGGCCGAGTGGGTGGGGAAGGCGTCCACGTCGCGCAGCCACTGGCGGGCCACCGGCAGGCGTGGATAGGCGGGAACGTAGAACCCAGGGATGCGGCTCAACGCCTGGAGCGTCTCGGCGCGGGTGCGCTCCACGCGGGACTGCAGGGCGGCGGTCAGCGGTTCCAGCGATGGCTCCACCTCGCCGATGTAGATGGCGTCGGCGATGGGGGCCAGGGGGAGGGGGTTGGCCGTAACCGCAGGGCCGCCCATGAGGACGATGGGGTCGTCCTCGTCGCGCTCGTCGGCGCGCACGGGGACGCCGGCCCGCCGCAGCATGAGCGGGATGTGGAAGTAGTCCAGTTCGTAGGTAACCGAGAACGCGATGAAGGGGAATTCGCCCAGGGGCCGCTGGGACTCCAGCGACAGGGCCGGGCCTGGCGCCTTCTCGTCCCAAAAGACCCGCTCGGCCACCAGGTCATCCCGCGCGTTCAGCAGTCGGTAGAGCGTCTGAAACCCCAGCGCCGACATGCCCACGTAGTAGGTGTTGGGATAGACCAGGGCGATGGGGATGCGCCCGCCCCAGTCTTTGGAGATGACGCCGGTCTCCTGGGCCAGCAGCCTGCGCAACGCCTGGACGGAACGCCAATCGCTCATCGCGGAATCTCGGCGGTGCGGAGCCAGGCGCCGGTGCGAGTGGGAATGCGCGTGGAAACGCCCGGCAGGAATCGGGTCCAGTCCTTTGGCAGGAGCGCAGCGATGACGCCCAGCGCCTCGCGCACGGTGTAGTAAACGCGCGTGTCCAGCGAGGTTTCGCCCGCCGCCAGGGGTGTGGGGCTGGTGAGGGCATGGATGCCCTCGCGCTCAAACAGGATGCGGGCGCGGAGCAGGTGCAGGGGATGGCTGACGACGATGGCCGAAGACCAGTGGCGCTCGCGCATGAGGCGGGCGACCTGTTCGGCGTCCTCCTGGGTGGACATGGAATCCTCGGCCAGGAGGATGCGCTCGGCCGGGACGCCGAGTTGGATGGCCAGTTTGCGGGAGACGGCGGCGGCCGAGGAGCGGTCGCCGGGGAAGCCGCCCGTGCAGATGAGGTAGGGGGCGAACCCTGCGCGGAATAGGTTGGCGCTGTGTGTGGTACGGCTGGTGAGGTCGGGACCGGGGGAGCCGTCGGCCAGGACGCGCGCGCCCAGCGTTACGATGGCGTCGGCGGGCGCGGCCTGGTCCCACAGGCCGTACAGGTTGACCGCTACGCATAGGGCCAGGAACGCCGCCACCAGGCCTATCAACCCCCAGAGAACGATCCGCTTCATGGTTGTGCGATCTGCGCTCCGTAGTCTATGGGCATTATAGCGGGCGCGGGGAGAATGGCAAAACGCGGCGGGAGGCGCGCGGCGGGAGGCCACCATCGCGGGCCGACGCGGCTGGCGGATTTTGGCGAAACGGTGAACCTGTGGCAAAGTATGGGGGTCTATGTTTTGGGCCCTCGCAGGCATCCTGCTGCAACCCTGCCGCCCGTCGGAGAAAGGACCATGCTCGCACGGTTTGCGCTTCGTCGTATCGTTGCGGGAATCCTGGTGCTGTTCGCCATCACCTACGTGGCGTACTTCACCCAGGACCTGGCCATGCGCCAGCGCCTGCTGAAGCCCGCGCCCGTCGGAGAGGTGGCGCAACAAGCCTGGACCCAGGCGCTGACCCTGTGGAAGGGCATCCCCCGCGGCGACTGGGGCGAGTACACCCGCAGCACGGGCTACATGCTCCGCCAGGGCGAGCGCGTGCCCATCGCGCAACTGGTCGGGACTTCGCTGTGGAACAGTTCGGTGCTGTTGCTGCTGGCGCTGGCCCTGGGCGGCGTGGTCGGGGGGCTGCTGGGCATCGCGGCCGCCGCGATCCGCCGACGGACCGCGTCGTTGTCCATGCTCCTGCTTTCGGTCATCGGCGTATCCACTCCGAGTTTCTTCCTGGCCGTGCTGCTGCAATTGGGGGCGATTGAGTTCTACAAGCGCACGGGCACGCGGCTGGTGCCCGTCGGGGGGTTCGGCTGGGACTCCCATATGGTGTTGCCGGTGCTGGTGCTGGCGGCGCGGCCCGTAGCCCAGGTGGCGCGCCTTACCTCGGTGTACATGGAGAACCTCATCGGCGAGGACTTCGTGCGCACGGCGCGCGCCAAAGGGCTGCCCAACTCCGAAATCTGGTTCGGCCACATTCTGCCAAACGCCGCCGGGACCGTGCTCACGGCCATCGTGTCCTCGCTGCGGTTCGCGCTCAGCAGCCTGCCGGTGGTGGAGGTCTTCTTCGGGTGGCCGGGCCTGGGCAAGCATCTGCTGGAGCGCCTTCAGACCTACGATATGGACGCGGCGTCCGCATTGGTGCTGGCAACGGGGTTCTTCTTCGTCGTGGTGAACGGCATCATGGACCTGGCCTACCGGCTGCTGGATCCGCGATTGCGCCGCGCACAGGACACGGGTTCGGCGCAGATGGAGATCAGCAACTGGCTGGAACTGGCGTGGACGGGCCTGGTGCGCGCCATCACCCTGCGGGGGTTGCGCGAGCGGCGCAGGAAGGCGCAGGGCTTGGCTCCCCTGCCGGTGGACGCGCGCATCAGCCAGGAGTCGGCGGAGGAGATGTCGCGCCTGGCGCAGTCCATGCGGTGGGGGCGGCTCCGCGCCTGGCGCAAGGCGATGGTCGGCAATCCGGCGCTGGCCCTGGGCGCGATCCTGGGCGTGGGGTTGCTGGTCGTCGTGGTGGCGGGGCCGAGTCTGGCGCCCCACAATCCCTACACGACGGCGAGCCGCGTGGACATGGGCGGAATCACGTACACGCCGCCGTTCAGGCCGTCGGACGTCTTCCCGCTGGGGAGCGACGCGCAAGGCCGCGACATTTTGAGCCTGCTGCTCACGGGCGCACGCCGCACCCTGATGCTGGCCCTGCTGGCCGTGGCGGGGCGGCTGGTCATCGGCGGGGTTTTCGGATTCCTCGCGGGCTGGTTTCACGACACGCTGTTGGACCGCGCGCTGATGGCCCTGGGCGAGATGGTGAATTCGTTTCCCGCGTTGCTTCTGGCGACGCTGGTGGTCTATGCGGCCGGCATACGCCAGGGGTTGTACGCGTTCGTGTTTGGCCTGCTGGTCATCGGCTGGCCCGAGGTCATGCAGAACATCCGCGCCCAGGTCATTTCGGTGCGCCCCATGGCGTACATTGAGGGCGCGGTCGCGACGGGCGCGGGGCAAGGTCAGATTCTCACGCGGCACGTCCTGCCCAACATCTGGCCCACGATGGTCAGCCTCGCGTTTCTGGAGATGGGCGGCGCGCTCATGATCCTGGGGGAACTGGGGTTCTTGGGCGTGTTCATCGGCGGGGGATTCGCGGCGGAAGGCGAAGGCGGGCCGCCGAGCCTCACGTACTACGACATTCCCGAATGGGGCGTGATGCTCGCCAATTCCTGGCGATCCTTCCGCAGTTTCCCGTGGGCCACGGTGTACCCGGCGCTGGCGTTCCTGGTTGCCATCGTCGCCTTCACCCTGCTGGGCGAGGGGCTGCGGCGGCTGTCGGAGGAACTGACGCTGAGCATGAAGGCGCTGTTCAACCGCTACACGCTGCTGGCGGTGGGCGTGATCGCCGGCGTTGGGTTGTGGACGATGCAGAGCACGGGCATCTGGGCGCGGTACAAGCCGCTGGCCGAGGCTTTTGACGCGGGTCGGGCCGTGGCGGATGTGGCGACCCTGGCGGGGCCGGAGTTCGGCGGGCGGCAGATTGGCACGCCGGGCGCCGACGCCGCCGCCGATTGGATCGCGCGCCAGTTTGAGGACCTGGGCCTGATCACGGCGGGGGAGAACTGGACCTACTTCCAGACGATTCGCAGCCGCCTCGTGGCGCTTCAGGGTCAGACGACCCTGGAGGCGTGGGATGCGACGGGCCAGCCTGTGGCCCTCGCCCTGGGCGGGGACTTCGCCGAGACGGCCGAGTTGTTCTCCAGGCCGGCCGCCGAAGCCGCCGGGGAAATCGTGTATGTGGCCATGAGGGCGGATACGCCGAACACGAACTTGAGCGCGGTGCGGAGCGCCCTGGGGTTCTCGGATGCAGAGGCGACCCAAACCGATCGGATTCTGCTGCTGGATAGCACCGACGAATGGCTGACCACGTACACCTGGTTCTACGGCCCGGGAGGTTCGCCGGCCTACGTGGGCGCGCAGGCGGCGCTTGTCATCACCGACGACCCCGACGTGATGCTCCGCCGCGAGTTGCCTGGCTCATCCATGCCGGGCACGGGGCCCACCGCGCGGCCCATGCCGGTGCTGTGGATCACGCCCGACGCGGCGGACCGCATCCTGAACGGCTCGGGGTACAATCTGGCCGCGCTGCGCGACCGCAGGGCCGCGCTTGCCGACGGCGAGGGGTTCCACCTGGCGACCCGTGCGCGGGCGCGGGCGCAGTTTGCCGCCGTGGCGCAGCAGGACATCACCTACCGCAACGTGATGGCGATGTGGCCGGGCGAAGACGTGGCGCTGGATTCGGAGATGGTGGTCCTCATGGCCTACTACGACGGGCTGGGCGTGGGCAACGGCGTGCTGTATCCGGGCGCCAACGACAACGCCAGCGGCGTGGCCACCCTGCTGGAACTCATCCGCTCGTGGAAAGCGTGGGACTTCAAGCCCAAGCGCACGGTGCTGTTTGTGGCCTGGGCCGGCGGGGAGTTGCACCAGACGCCGGCGCTGTACCAGTACCTGGGCACGCGGTCGGGGCTGTCGGACCTGAAGGTCGTGGCCGTGTTTGAGGTGGAGGGCGTGGGCGCGGGCGAGGGAGATGCCATGCTCGCCTGGCGCTCCAGCAGCGACCGCATCACCGAGATGGTGCAGATGGGCGCGCGAAGGCTCGGCATCACGATCAAGACGGCGGGCCTCGGACTTCACGCGCCCTACCACCTGTCGCAGCGGTTGCAGACGAACTACCCGATGATCACCCTGTCGTGGCCGGGCGCCGATGCCTATGCGCACATCCCCGGCGATTCGCCGGATGCCGTGGATGCGGCCAAGATCGGCCGCGCGGGGCGGCTGTTGAGCCTGACTGCGGCGGTGCTGGCGACCGACACGGGGTACTATTGAATCTCGCTACTCCAACAGAACACTCGCATCTTCAGTTCGGCCCGTCAGAACAGGGGGCCGCTAGACGTAGGGCAAATTGCCAATTTGCCCTACGATGGCCGCCGAGAGAGCAGCGCCAACCGAATGTGCGACCTCCCGATGGG
>DAOTVT010000218.1:0-14131 GCA_034436295.1 Anaerolineae bacterium
CCGCGCTCTGGAGCAGCATTTCGTCCGCCACTTTGAGGCATACGGGTAGCGGGGTTGGCGGGGGGATGCGCGGGGCTGAACCCCCACGCTGAGGGGCATTTGGATCGCGAAGGACACGAAACGGCGCGAAAGCCACGAAAGGCACGGCCGCGGGGGTTACCCCTCACATCCCCCTGTCCCCCTTCTCTCCCCGCAGGCGTGGCGAGAAGGGGGCAGGCGTGCGCTGGGCGTTGTCCCCTCTCCTGCCGGGAGAGGGCAAGGGTGAGGGGCGTTCGGATCGCGAAGGGCACGAAAGGGCGCGAAAGCCGCGAAAACGCGGCCGCGTATGCCGCGGGGCTAAAGCCCCCGCGCTCAAGGAGCGAAGCCCCTTCGGGGCTGAGGATAGCCCGAAGGGCTTGGCTCGTTCAGCCCGATGCTTCAGCGTCGGGCGACAAGGAACCGCGAATCCACGCGAATGGACGCGAATCCGCCCCTAGCCCGCAGGGCTTCGTTCGTTCAGCCCGATGCTTCAGCGTCGGGCGACAAGGAACCGCGAATCCACGCGAATGGACGCGAATCCGCCCCTAGCCCGAAGGGCTTCGTTCGTTCAGCCCGATGCTTCAGCGTCGGGCGGCCCGGCGGCGCACCTCACCCCCGGCCTTCGGCCGCCCCTGATGGGGTGAAGTCGGCATACACGCGGGGGCCCAGACCCCAAAAGTCCCCGAGACCCTTGGGTCTATTTCCCATTCGTGTGCATTCGTGTTATTCGTGGATTGCGGTTACCTCATTCGCGTGGATTCGTGTGATTCGCGGTTTCAACGGCCGCCAGGGGCAGGGGCGGGTATGGGGACCTGCCCTACTGGTTACCACCGAAAAGGGAACCCGTATCCATCTTCGGGGGCGCTTTGCCGTGCTGGGGGCTAGGGATTATAATGCGAGCACTCCATTCCAGGGTGGCGGTATGACTGTGCGGCGGTTCCTGGAGCGCGGCCGAGAGCGGCTGCGGCACGCGGACAAGGCGGTGCTGGCGCTCCTGGCGATTCGGTTCGCCCTGGGCGTCGTGTACAGCGTGGCGGTGCCCCTGTGGGAAGCGCACGACGAATGGGGGCACTATGCCGTCATGCACTACATCGCCCAGGAGAAGCGCTTGCCCGCGCCAGGCCAATCGCTGGGCGTGGAGTTTGACGAGTCGCAGCAGCCGCCCCTGTACTACGTGTTGGGCGCATTGGCCATCGCCGCCGTGGACGCCCGCGACTGGACGCCGCCCGACGTGAACCCCTACGCGCGCACGGGCACCGGCATCGGCGGGTTGAACATGGCCGTCCACACGCCGGAAGAAGCGTTCCCCTACCGGGGGTGGGTGCTGTCGGCCCACCTGGCGCGGCTGGTGTCGGTGCTGCTGGCCACCCTTACCGTCTGGCTGACCTACCGCATGGCCGCCGTTGTCTCCGCGGGGTGCCGCTGGCTGGCGCTCACGGCGGCCGCCATCGTCGCCTTCTGGCCGCAACTGCTGTTCGTGGGCAGCGTCATCACGAACGATGTCCTGGTGGTGTGCTGCGCCGCATGGGTGCTGCTGGCGCTGGTGAAAACGCTGGATTCATGGCCGCCGCGCTATGCCCACATTGTGGAGTTGGCATTGGCGCTCGGGGCGGCCATGCTGTCCAAGTTGACGGCGCTGGGGCTGCTGGCGCTGTTCCCGCTGGCGATCCTGGCGCTGGGCGTCAAGACCGTTCGCAGGCGGGAACGTCTAGGGCGATTCTGGGCGCTCACGGGGGGCATGGTCGCTCTGGCTCTCGGCGTCGGCGGGTGGTGGTATCTGCGAAACCTGGCGTCGGTCGGCTCGCCGGTGCTGCGCTACCAGCGGGTGCTCAAGTCGCTGGGCTTGATCTGGAGCGACCCCGCGGATTTGGCCATACGCCTGAAGCCCGTGAGCCTGTGGGGCGCGCTCCGGTACGGATTCCTGACGTTCACCGCCTCGTTCGGGTGGGGGAATGTGCCGGCCGCGTGGTGGGTCTATGCGCTCTTCGCCGTGCTGCTCGGCGTCGGCGGGGTGGGGTGCATCGGGTGGCTGGTGCGGCGCGGGGAGCCGAAGGTGCGGCACGCGGGCTGGCTCGCGCTGGCCATGGTCTGCGTCCTGGCTCCCCCAATCTACTTGCTCCTGTACAAGGGCACGGAACTCCTGCGCGGGCGCATGGTGCTCGCCATTCTCCCGCCGCTGGCGGTTTTCGTCACGGCGGGCATCGGCCACTGGCTGTCGCCGGTGTGGCGGGAACGCCTGCCCAGGGTCCTGGGCGGGGCGCTGGCGGCGGTCGCCGTGGCCGTGCCGTTCCTGTACATCGCCCCCGCGTACGCTCCGCCGCCGGTCATCCCCGCCGAGCAGGTGGTGAACCTGCCGAACCCCGTCTATGTGCGCTTTGGCGATCAGATGGAACTGCTGGGATACGAGTATGGGAATCGGGGCCGCTACGCGCCGGGGAACGTGCTGGAGATTCGCGTGTATTGGCGCGGCCTCGTCCAGATGGAGCGCAACTACACGCTGCGCTGGGAGATTCTGGACGCGGAAGGCCACGCCCACGGGACGGCGGAACTGTACCCGGGCTGGGGGAATTACGCGACCTCGCTCTGGAAGCCCGGCCAGGTGGTGCGCGACACGTACCGCATTCGGATAGGCGACGACATGCCGTCTCCAGGGATGGGCGTGGTTGCCCTCACGGTGCTGGATGCCGCGAGTGATTCCCCGTTGCCTGCCACGGATCCGCAAGGCCGGTTCCTGGGCCTTCAGTTCCGCCTGCGGCCGTTCAAGATGGCGGCGGGGATGACCATCGGGCCGACGGACGCGGGCGCCGAGTATGTCCTGGGCGAGAGGATCGCCTTGGTCGCGCGGCAGGCCCAGGCGAACCCCGACGATCACACCATTTCGCTGCACCTGACGTGGCAGGCGCTCGCGCCGATGAACAAGGACTACATCGCGTTCATCCACGTGGTGGACGCTTCGGGGGCGACGGTCTGGCAGGTAGACCGCCAGCCGCGGAACGGGGCATATCCGACGAGCCTCTGGGACGTTGGGGAAATCGTGGACGATGTGATCGCCATCCGCTTGCCCGATGATGCCGCGTCGCGCACGTATCGGCTTCACATGGGCGTGTACGATCCCGATACGCAGGAGCGGCTGCTGGCGTTTGACCCGTATGGCCGAAGGCTCAAGGATGACATCATCGTGCTGGCGTTGCCGTGAGCCTGCGGAACTCAGTCCCAGACCCTGTTGGCCGCGGCATGGATACAGGCGCGACGCACTTCCGGAAGCGCGTCGCACCTGCCCACCAACACAAATATAGAACCGAGCCGCTTGTGGCGTGCGATTGACATCGGCGCGCCTCTTGGGTAAACTAGCGCGCGCAGGGAGTGGATTCCGGGCGCATCCGGCGCTCCCTGTCCGCATTGTCTGATCCGAAGCAGAAAGGACACACCGATGGACGAGGAACTGGACCTTCGCACCTTTTTCCAGGCGATGGCCCGCCAGTGGCGAATCATCGTCATCATCACCGTCGTGGCCGTGGTCGCTGGGGGGCTAATCGCGTTCCTGTGGCCTCCTCAATACCAGGCCACCGCCACCGTGGCCGTTGCCAAGCCGCGCTACATCCTGGATTTTGACGAGCGGCTGCGATCCCTGTCCGCCGCGAACGGCGGCACGCTACCGCTGGGCGTTGTGGCCGCCAATGCCTACGCGGCGCTGGCCACAAACGAGGGCCTGGAGACCCGCGTCCTCCAGGAACTGGGCTGGAGCATGGACCTGTCGGACCTGGAGAAGCAGATGAAGGTCAAAGCCGACAGCGGGGTGATTCAGTTCACGGGGAAGAACGGCACTCCGCAACACGCAGCAGACCTGGCCAACACGTGGGCGCGGCTGTACGCGGAGCAACTGAACGCGGTGTTCAGTTCGGCCGCGCCGAATATCGCCGCGCTGGAAGGGCAGGTCGCCACGGCCCACGCCGCGCTGCTGAAGGCCGAGCAGGCCCTGGCCGAGTTCCAGGCTCGCAGTCAGATCACGGCGCTGGAGAAACAACTGGAGGCGGCGTCCACGGCCCTGGCCGACCGGTTGGCCCTGGCCGACAGGCTGGGGATGCTGGCGGCGGATGCGCGCTCGCTCCAGAGTCGGCTCAAGGCCCAGCCTGCGGACGCCTCCGCCGTGGCCGGCCGGTTCCAGACGCTGCTCATGGAGGCGCTGGCCGTCAGTCCGCGGCAGGGGTTGCCGCTGCAACTTCAGTTCAGCGTGCCGAGCGACGCGCTGGCTTCCATGTCGGCGTCGGAACTGGGGGCCTACCTGGAGCAGTTTGCGACGGCGCTGGACGTGCGAAAGCAAGATGCATTGCGGGAAGCGGACGCGCTGCCGGCCGAGATCGCGCGCATCCAGCAGCAGTTGGAGACGCAGCGCAACGAGTACGACCGCCTGGTGCTCGCGCGGGATGTGGCCAGGGACACGTATGAGTCGGTGTCGCGCAAGTTGGACGAGGAGAAGGTGCAGGCCGCGCTGGAGGAGCCCGAAGTGAAGGTAGTCGGGCTGGCGGCGGTGCCATCGGAGCCGGCCTGGCCGAAGCCCGCGCTGGTGATGGCCCTCGCGCTGGCGGGGGGCGTGGTCATCGGGATTCTGGCCGCGCTGGTGGCCGAGTCGCTCCGACCCCAACGCGGAAGTTGACAGGGGGCCGCTTGACGAAGAGGGGCATCCTCAAAGCATCGGTCATACAGATGATCTTCAACGCGGCGGCCATTGGCGTCGCGTTCCTGCGCGAGGTGCTGATCGCCAATTACTTCGGCGCCGGCAAGGAGGCCGACGCCTATCTGGTCGCCTATGCGTTGCCCCTGGTGCTGTACACGGTGATGACAACCGTGCTGCCCCTGGTGCTCGTGCCGGCGCTGGAGCGCAGCCGCCCCGACAGCGAGGAGGGGAAGCGGCTGCTGGCCGGCGCCAACACGGTGTTGCTGCTGTCCCTGGGCGCGCTCACGGCGGTGATGTGGCTTGGCGCGCCCGCCATCATCCGCCTGCAAGCGCCTGGGTTTGACGCGCCGACGGCGCAACTGGCGGTGGAACTGTTCGGCGTGATGGTTCCCATCGTTCTCCTGCTGTCGCTGGCGTGGGTCGCGTGCTCGTGGCTCTTCTCGCTGAAGCGGTTTGTCCTGCCCGCGCTGGCCAAGGTCTTGTTCAACCTGGCCGGCGTGGTCGTCCTGGTGGCGTTCGCGTCGCGGTACGGCATCCGCGCGGCGGCAAGCGGCGTGCTCATCGGCGCCATCTTGCAGGCGGCGATCCTCTTGCCGTCGTGGGTGCGCGGCGGCGTGCCCTTCTGGTCGTGGCGCGACGCCCGCTCGCCCCAGGTGCGCGCGCTCGTCGGCGCCAGCCTCATCATGATCCCCGTGCAGGCGAATCTGTACCTGTACCTCATCGTGGACCGGTTTCTGGGTTCCATGCTCCCGCAGGGCACCATCGCCGTCTTGAGTTATGCGGACAAGGTCATCAAGGCGTTTTCGGGCGTTACCATCGCGGCGCTGGGGGTGGTGATTTTCCCGTACCTCGCGGAGATGGCCTCGGGCGACCGCCGCGAGGATTTGGATCGGCTGATTCGTTTTGCCATACGGCTGACGGCGCTCATCATCCTGCCGGTGCAACTGGGGCTTATGGCCGCCGGACAGCCCCTTGTGCGCCTGCTGTTTGAGCGCGGGGCCTTCCGCCCCGAAGACACGGCGCTGACCACCGTGGCGATGAACTACCAACTCATCGGGCTGTTCGCTTCGGCGTTGAGCCTGGTGTTCTACCGAGTGCTGTTCGCGTTCCAGCGGTACAGGACCGCGCTGGGCGTTTCGGTGCTGGCCATCGTCCTCAACATCGCGCTGAAGGCGGCGCTCATGCCCTTCCTGGGCTACATCGCGATGCCGCTGGGCACGTCTATCGCCGCGATTGTGGAGGCGCTCGTGGTGGCCTACACGCTGCGCCACGACGTGCGCTGCTTCCGCGACGTGGGCCTCTACCGCGACGTGGCGAAGGTGCTGGGGGCGGCGCTGGCCGGCGGGGCCGCCGCGTACCTGGCGGTGGGGCGGCTTGGTCACCTGGCGGGCCTCTGGGCCACTGCGTGGGTCCAGGTGCTGGTGCTTGTGGCGGCGTGCGGGCTGGTTTACGTGGCCGCGCTGGCGCTGCTGCGGGTGGAGGACATGGGGAGCGCCGTCGCGGCCCTGGGCCGATTCGCGAGGCGGCAGACCCACCCCGCCGGCGAGGAGATGCAGGCATGACGGCGCAGGCGCGCGCGGGCGGGCAACCGACGGCCATCCGCAACGTCCTGCCGCTGGCAGGCGCGGCGGTTGCGGGCGTGCTCACCGGAGCGGCGGCGCTTTTCGCCTCGCGCAACGGCATGGGCCTGCAGGTCTTCGTCGCGGCGCTGGGCGGGCTTGTGGTGCTCGTGCTCGCTCTCGTCAAGCCCCGCGCCGTCATGTACGGCCTCATCCTCCTGCTGCCGGTGGAGACCATCGGCCCGCTCTCGCTGATGCAGAGCAAGGTCATCAAACTGGCGGTGATGGCGCTGTTGCTGGGCGTGGAGTTGGCCCGCCGCTGCATCCGCCACGACGCGAGGTGGCGGCGTTCGCCCTACGACCTGTTCATCCTGGCGTTTCTGGCGTCGGCGACGTTCTCCACCGTGCTGTCCCGCGACCCATTGGGCAGCGCGCGGAGCGTGGTGCAATCCGCGCTCATCTTCGGGTTCTTCGCCCTCATCGTGAATCGGGTGGAGGGCGGCCGAACGGTGGTGCGGCTCATCTACGCCACGCTGGGCGTGGCGGCATTCGTAACCGTGTACGGCATTCTGCAAAAGGAGTTCGGCTACGGCCTGTTCGGGTCGGCCTACATTCGCCAGAAAATCGTCGCGTTCTACGAGGTCATTGGGCGGCGGCTGTTTTCGGTGCTGAACAACCCCAACGCCCTGGGCGGGTACCTGGGCACGATGTTCCCCATTGCGTTGGGCGTGCTCCTGCTGGGCAAGGTGCGGTGGTACTGGCGGGCGGCGCTTGCCCTGTTGCTCGCGCTGATGGGGCTGGTGATGCTCTGGGCGGGGTCGCGGGGTGCGCTGATGGGGGTGGCCGCGGCGGCGGGGATCATGCTGCTCCTCCTGCGCCGCAACCGCGCCTTCCTCATCCTGCTGGTCGTCATCCTCTTGCTCTGTCTGGCGGGTATCCTATACACTTACGAGCAGGAGGCGCTGGCGCGCTACCTGCGCATCTACGACTCGCTGGACGTTACGCTGTCGGGCCGATGGGAAATCTGGCAGACGGCGGTGGAGATCGCGCGCGACCATTGGCTCACGGGCATCGGGTTCTACACGTGGACGTCCACGTATCCGGAATACGGCTTGAGTTTCTGGAAGACCGTGGACAACCCACACAACCTGCTGCTCAATATGGCGGTGGAGCAGGGGGTCGCGGGCGTCGTGCTGTACTTCTGGTTCGTGATCCTGTTCCTGGCGTCGTCCCTGCGGTTTGTGAAGCAGACGCGCCGCGTGGCGTGGGCCTATCCGCTGATGGTGGGCATCCTGGGCGCGGGGGTGAGCCGCATCGTGCACGAGATCTTTGAGGCGGACACGTTGTTGGGCGTGAGTTCGGTCGCGGAGGTGTTCTGGGCGCTGCTGGCGCTCCAGGTGGTGGCGATGCGCGCCGTGCGCAGCGAGCAGGCCTCCCGCGAGGGGAGCGGAGGGGGAGCATGATCCTGGCGGTCGCGTGGTGGGTGCTTGCCGTCCTGGTGGCCTACACGTATGTGGGGTATCCGGCCCTGCTGGGCATCCTCGCCCGCATCCGGCCCAAGCCGCTCCCGCGCGCCGAAATCCAGCCCACCGTGTCGCTCATCATCGCCGCGCACAACGAGGAACTGTGCATCCGCGACAAGTTGGAGAACTCGCTGGCCCTGGCGTACCCGCGCGACAGGTTGGAGATTCTGGTCGCTTCGGATGCTTCCACAGACCGCACCAACGAGATCGTGGCCGAGTTCGCGGAGCGCGGCGTTCGGCTCAACGCCATCCCCGAGCGGCGCGGCAAGTCGTATGCGCAAAACCAGACCGTGGCGATGGCGACGGGCGAGGTGCTGGTGTTCTCGGACGCCAACTCCATGTACGAGCCGGACGCGGTGGCGAAGTTGGTGCGGAATCTGGCCGATGACTCGGTCGGGTACGTGAGCGGCGAACTCCGATACCGCAAGCCACGCTCGGCCATCGGGGCAGGCGAAGGACTGTACTGGCGCTACGAGACCTGGATCAAGCGCAAGGAGAGCGAGACCGGCAACATCATCAACGGCAACGGGGCTATCTACGCGGTGCCGCGCCGGTACTTCGTGCAGGTGCCCGACCACACCGGCGCCGACCTGTGGCTTCCGTTGACGCAGATTCGGCGGGGGTTGCGCACGGTGCACGAGGCCGAGGCCGTCGCCTACGAGGAGACCGCCCTCACCGCCGCCGACGAGTACGGGCGCAAACACCGCAGCACCGTGCGCGTGCTACATGTGCTCACCGAGCACGCGGGCGTGCTCAACCCGTTCCGCTACGGCCTGACTTCGCTCAAACTCCTCTCGCATCGCTACTTGCGCTACGTGGTGCCCTATCTCATCGCGGCGCTGTTGGTGGTGAACGCATTTCTCCTGTCGTCGGCCTTCTTCCGCGTTACGATGGCCCTTCAGTTGGCATTCTACGCGGCGGCGTTGGTCGGGGCCTGGCTGCAAAGACGGGGCAAACGGGTGATTCTCTTCTACGTTCCCTACTACTTCTGCGTTGTGAATCTGGCGGCGGTGCAGGGGGCGCTGCGGTTCCTGCGCGGCGAGCGGGTGCGGGTCTGGGAGAAGGCGACCACAACGCGCATCCGCACCGACGAGGAGGGCCCATGAGCGCGCCCATGGATGACCACACGCTCGCCTCGCGCCCGCGGGCGGCCTGGGCTTCGTGGGCGGCGCTGGCTATTCTGCTTCTCCTGTTGCTCTATCCGTCGCCCGCCTTCCCCTGGTCGCCGCTGGACGCCGAGCCTTCGGCCATCGTGGAAGCCGACTACCGCGAAATCGGCGAGTTCCTGAAGGCCAACACGCCGCCCGACGCCGTCGTCGCCAGCGATGCCTACTGGCTGGTCTCGTGGTATGGCGACCGCACCAGTCTGTGGTTCCCCGTGGACACCGAGGCGCTGGCGGAGATAGAGCGGCGCTTTGTGCGCGTGGACGCGGTCTTCCTCACCCCCACGTACCTGAACGCCGCGGCGAAGACGAACCCCGTGTGGCGCAACCTCTACGCCAAGCCCAAAGCCTTCGGCGAATACAAGGTCATCAAGGAGTACGTTAGCACCCACGGGCTGCGGGCGGTGCTCTTCCTGAAACAGGAGCCGCGGCCATGAGACATCGGCGCTGGGAAATCGGGCTGCTTGCGGTTCTCGTCGCGCTGGTTGCGGGCCTCGCCCTGTACGCCTACGGCGCGCGCACGTTCACCCGCATCTCGTCGCCAGACGCCATGCGCTACGCCTCGGTCGCCAGGGCGTACCTGCGGGGCGAGGGGTTCGCCTGGAATCAGTACCTGCCCTACGAACTGGCGACGGAGGGCTACAACCCCGCGAAGCGCTATCCCCATTTCCTGCACCCGCTGGTCATCGCGGCTGCCGTGGGCATCCTGGACGAGCGGGATGTGGCCGTGGCGCTGGCATCGGCGCTGCCGACGGTGCTGGCGGCGCTCTTGGTGTTCGCCCTGGGCCGCAGGTGGTTTGACCTGCGGGTTGGGTTCGTGGCGGCGCTGGCCTTCGCCCTGAACGCCGATACGCTGTACTACGGATTGTCGGGGCTTACGGAGCCGCTGTTCACGGTGGTGCTGCTGGCGTGCGTGTTCTGCTACGCGCGGGGGCTGGGCTTGTCTGGGCGCGCGGGCGTGGCATGGGTGGCGGCGGCGGGGGCGGTGCTGGGCCTGGGGCAGGCCGTGCGGCCGGTGGGCGTGTTGTACGCCCTGCCCTTCGCGTTCGTGGCGCTGATTGCGAAGGGGCCGCGCTGGCAACGGGCCGGCGCGTTCGTGCTGGGCTTCCTGCTCCTGTTCGCGCTGACGACATGGGTGGGCGCGGGGCGGTTCCTTCCGGTGGGCGACCCGTCCTTTGGCCTGCTGACGGGCGTCGGCGAGTTCAAGGAGAAGTACGACTTCCATCGGATGCTGGCGCTGCCCGCCGACCCCTTGGCCTATGTCTTCGCGCACTGGGGGGATTTCTGGGGCAAGGTCGTGTCGTCGGCCCATCACTATGTCAAAGACATCCTGCTGGTTCTGGGGAGCGGGAGCGCCATCGTCGGGGCGCTGTTTGTGGCGTCGTGGCTGGTGCGCTATCGCGATGACGCCTTGAACAAGGTGCGGCTGCTGGTGCTTCTTCTCATGGCGGCGCAGTTGGGCGTCAACCTGCTCCTGTGGCCCACGGATCGGTATTTCTTCCCATTCTTGCCGCTGGTGGTGCTGTTCGCCAGCGACTACCTGTGGCGCATCGTGGATACGCTGCGCGTGCCGGCGCAGAAGGAAAGGACACAACGGCTGTGATCAGTGTGGTGATTCCCGCGTACAACGAGGAATTGGCCATCGGCGACGACCTGCGGGCGGTGCAGGCGGCGCTGGACAGCACGGGGCTGGAGTACGAGATCATCGTCGTGGACGATGGCTCCACCGACCGCACGGCGGAGATCGCGCGCGGGTTCCCCAACGTGCGGCTCATCTCGCATCCCCGCAACCGAGGCACAGGCGCGGCCCGCACCACGGGCGTGAAGGCCGCGCGCGGCGACATCATCGTGATGACGGACGCCGACGGCACGTATCCGAATCACGACATGCCGCGACTCCTCGCCGCGCTGGAGGGGTACGACATGGTCATCGGCGCGCGGAAGAAAGAGGCCGGCACGATGCGCTGGCTCCGCACGCCGGCCAAGACCTTCATCCGCCTGCTGGCGTCCTATCTCACGGCGACGCGGATTCCGGATTTGAATTCGGGCTTCCGCGCCTTTCGCAAAGCCCCCGTCATGCGGTTTCTGAACGTCCTGCCCGCCACGCATTCCTGGGTCAGCACCATCACCATCGCGTTCCTCACCAACGGCTACACGGTCAACTTCATTCCGATTGACTACTACCCGCGCAAGGGGCGCTCCACGTTCCACCCCCTGCGCGATACGTACAACTACCTGACGCTCGTGGTGCGCGCCATCGTGTACTTCAACCCGCTCAAGGTGTTCCTGCCCATCAGCCTGTTTCTGCTGCTGTTCGGGGGCGCAAAGGTGATCTACGACATCATCACCTACAACTGGCACTTCGCGCCCTCTACGGTTACGCTGATTCTGACGGGGGTGCAGGTTGGCGCGCTGGGGATGCTGGCGGATTTGATCGTCAAGCGGCTCAACGGGCCGCAGGGCGGCGCGGGTGAGTGAGTGGGGTCGGCTCATCTCCCTGGCGCGGCGCCGCGCCGAGTCGCCTGAAGCCTACAGGCGGTTTCAGGCGCAGCAGGGCCGGATGGTCCTGGCGCGCCTGGAGGCCAAAGGCTTGAGCGTCGCGGGCCGCCGCGTGCTGGACCTGGGATGCGGCCTGGGGGGATACACAGAGGCGCTGCGCGAGCGGGGCGCGTGGGTTGTGGCCGCCGACCTGTCCGCGCGCACGCTGGCGGAACTGGACAGCACACCGCCGCGGGTGTGCGCCGACGCGCTGGCCCTGCCGTTCGCGGATGATGCGTTTGACCTGGCGTTCTGCGCAAGCCTGATAGAGCATGTGGCCGACGGCCCCGCGCTGCTGCGAGGGGTGCTGCGCGTGGTGCGCGCCGGCGGATACGGCTACGTGAGTTTTCCTCCATTCTACAGCCCGCGGGGCGGCCATCAGTTCGCGCCCTACCATTTGCTGGGCGAGCGCGTCGCCACGTGGCTCTACCTGCGCACGCGCGCCCGCCGGACGCCGGCGTGGCAGCGGAGCATCGTGGCCGAGGGCGGTTCGTACAGCCGCGCGTACCACGGGTTTGGCCTCCACCGCGTAACCATCGCCGCGGCCCGACGGTGGGCCGTCCATGCGGGGTGGGAAGTGGTATCTCTGTCCACGCGGTTCTCGCCGGTGAACACGGCCCGATGGCCGGTCATCGGCGAGTTCCTCACCTGGCACGCGGAGTTTCTGCTACGGAAGCCGCCATGATCCTGTTCATCACGCGGAAGTACCCGCCTTCGGTGGGCGGGATGGAGAAGTTGAGTTACGAGATGACCCGCGCCGTGAGCGCCATCGTTCCGGCCCGCGTGATCGCGTGGCGCGGGCCGCGCTGGGGGTGGCCGCTGTTTGCGGCGATGGCCTTCGTGCGCGGCCTGTGGGCGTGCATGACCGGCCCCGTCCGCTTCATCCACGTGAGCGATCCGGTGCTGGCGCCGTTGGGCCTGGCCCTGGCGCGCCTGACAGGCCGCAGGTGGGGCCTGACGGCTCACGGGCTGGACATCCTGTACCCTCGGCGAATCTACCAGGCGGTGGTGCTCCCGTGCGTGCGCCGCGCGGATGTCGTCGTCGCCATCAGCCAGGCGGCCCGCGAGGCTTGCCTTGCGAAGGGCGTGGCCCCCGCCCGCTGCCGCGTGATTCCCATCGGCGTGCACGCGCCGGAGGACCCGCCCGACCGCTACCTGGCGCGCGAGCGGCTTCGCCTGGCGCTGGCCCTGGAACTCCGCGACCGCCCCGTGCTCCTGATCGTCGGGCGGCTGGTTCCGCGCAAGGGTGTGGCCTGGTTTGTGCGCCAGGTGTTGCCCTTGCTGGCCCAGGTGCAGCCCGACGTGATCTGCCTGGTTGTGGGGGATGGCCCCGAGCGGCACGCCGTGCGCCGCATCGTCCGCGAAGGGAAGATGCACGAGCGCGTGGTGCTCCTGGGGCGCGTATCCGATACGATCCTGGCCGACCTGTACGCGGCCGCGACGCTGTTCCTCATGCCCAACGTGCCCGTGCCTGGCGACATGGAGGGATTTGGCATCGTGGCGTTGGAGGCGGCGTCGCGCGGGCTACCCGTGGTGGCCTCGCGGCTGGAAGGCATTCCCGACGCGGTGGTGGATGGCGAGAACGGCGTGCTGGTGCCGCCGCTGGACGCGCAGGCGTGGGTGTCGGCGATCCACCGTCTGCTGTCCGATGGCGCGGCGCGCGCAGACCTGGCGGCGCGGGCGCGGGAGTTCACCCGACATCGCTACCGCTGGGATCGCCTGGCGCAGGAGTACATCCGCGCGTTTGGCTTGGAGTCCGACGAGGGGCAGGCCCAGTGGGATGAGGCCTACCTTCACGTGCGGCGCGGCGAGGGGCGCAGGCTCCGACGGTTGCGCGCCTTCGGGTTCCCGCTGGGGGCGCGGATTCTGGACTACGGGTGCGGCGATGGAATCAACACGCGGCTCCTGGCGCGGCTGGGGTATCGGCGCGTGGTGAGCATGGACTATTCGCTGCGCCTGCTGCGCGCGGGCCGGCCGCCCTGTCCGGTGGCCGCCGACGGAACACGCATGCCCTTCGCCGATGGCGCGTTTGACGCCGTGCTGGTGGACGGCGTGCTGCATCACCTGGACGCACAGGCGGCGCTCGCTGAGATCGCCCGCGTGCTGCGCCCTGGGGGGATGCTGGGCGTGGTGGAGCCGGCAGGGTCGTGGGTGCGCCGCGCGTTGGACGGATTCACCTTCTCGCCGCTGGGCCTGCTGTGGAGCGAGACGCGCCATCGGCGGGTGAGCCTGGCCGAGGAGTGGGCCACGTACCAGGCATGGCTGCGCGCGGAACGCCGCCTGCCCGACTGGGCGCGGGCTGCGGGGCTGGAGGTTCGCTCCGTGCGCCGCACCGCGCTGAACGTGGTGCTTGTGGCGGTGCGCCCAGGCCCGGCCGCGCAAGAGGGCGCACGTTAGTTCGGGGGCAACGCAAAGACCGCAAGGGTCTCGGAGACCCTCGGAGCCTTCACGCCCGCATGGCGTTTGACCTCACCTGACCCCTCCCGCACTCTCCCGCTTTCTCCCCCGCGCGCTTGACCTCACCTGACCCCTCCCGCACCCTCCCGCTTTCTCCCCCCGCGCGCTTGACCTCACCTGACCCCTCCCACACCCTCCCCTTTCTCCCCCCGCGCGCTTGTCCTCACCTGACCCCTCCCGCACTCTCCCGCTTTCTCA
>DAOTVT010000219.1:0-3499 GCA_034436295.1 Anaerolineae bacterium
CTTTCCATAGCCGCCCGTCCCCTCGCCCCGCCTCGCGGCGACAGCACACGTAGGGCGGCTTTCCATAGCCGCCCGTCCCCTCGCCCCGCCTCGCGGCGACAGCACACGTAGGGCGGCTTTCCATAGCCGCCACGTACCCCCGCACGCGAAGCGAAGGACAGACCCCAAAGGTCTCGGAGACCTTTGGGGTCTTCGCACTCCCCGCCCCGCCCACGTGTCCCTTCGCCGTTATGTCAACTTGCAAAATTGCGCAACCTGTGCTAAAATAAGAATACGCACGGGACAAACAGAAAACCGACGAGCACCGATCGCTCACCACGAACGAAGGAGTTTGCATGCTAGCCATGCCGACTAGCAAACGGGTTTGGTTACGCTCCGTACCCATCCTTTTGCCCTGTGCGCATGACCCGCGAACAACCGAGCACGAGGATGTGGGATAGGCCCAGAAAGCCCCCTTCCCCGTGCTCTTTCTATTGTCGTTCTCTGGCACCGAGACGAACCAGCCGTCAGGCTGACAGACCAAAACCAACGGGGGCCATCCCGCGCCCTGCCTGAGGCATCCCTAACCAGGCCCCCGCAGACCGTCCGTAGGGCAATTCGGGATCGCAAATCCCGTGAACGTTCATGGCGTTACCGCACCGTACAAACACAAGCAAACCGTATCCCTCATTCTGTCGCAAAGGAGGCGCGCATGAAAGAAGTTGTCATCGTCGGAGGAGTCAGAACGGCCATTGGCAGCCACGGAGGAGCGTTCCGCGACGTTCCGGCCCAGGACCTGGCGGCAGCGGTGCTGCGGGAGGTCATCCAGCGCACAGGGGTTGACCCCAACCAGATTGACGATGTCATCATGGGGTGCATCGGCCAGCAGAGCGACGCGCCCAACATCGGCCGCGTCGCCGCCCTCATGGCCGGCATTCCCACCCACGTCCCCGGCTACACCGTGCAACGCAACTGCGTGTCGGGCATGATGGCCATCACCAACGCCGCCCAGGCCATCAAGGCCGGCGACGGCGACATGTTCCTGTGCGCCGGCGTTGAGAGCATGTCCACCGCACCCTACTGCGTGCGCGGCGCGCGTTGGGGCCTCAAACTCCGCTCCACCACCTTCATTGACACCCTGTGGGAGGGCCTCACCGACCCCGTGTGCGACATGATCATGGGCTACACCGCCGAAAACCTCGCCATGATGTACGGCTTCACCCGCGAGGAACTGGACAAGTACGCCGTGGAATCGCACAAGAAAGCCTTCATGGCCACCCGCACGGGCCGCTTCAAGGATGAAATCGTCCCCTTCCGCGTCTCCAAGAAGGTGGCCGGCCAGGAAGTGGCCTACGAGGAGATCGTGCAGGACGAATGCATCAACCCCGCCCTGTCGGTGCAAAAGGCGGCGCTGTACCCCACCGTCTTCAAGAAGGGCGGCGTCGTAACCCCGGCCAACGCCTGCCCCATCAGCGACGGCGCGGCGGCCACCCTGGTGATGTCCAAGGAGAAGGCCGACGCCCTGGGCCTCAAGCCGTGGGCCTACATCCGCGCCTACGCCTACGCCGGCCTCCCGCCGGAGATCATGGGCCTGGGCCCGGCCGTCTCCACGCCCATCGCGCTGAAGAAAGCAGGCCTGACGCTCAAGGACATTGGCCTCATTGAGATCAACGAGGCCTTTGCCGCGCAGACCCTCGCCTGCGGGCGAGAACTGGAAGACGAAGGCTGGGACTGGAGCAAGGTCAACGTCAACGGCGGTGCCATCGCCCTGGGCCACCCCGTCGGCTGCACCGGCACCCGCATCGTCGTTACCCTCATGCACGAGATGATCAAGCGCGACGTCCAGTTCGGTCTGGCCACTGCCTGCGTGGGCGGCGGGCTGGGCGGCACCATCATCATTGAGCGCAAATAGCACGGCACAGAAGGAGGCGTAGCATGACCGACGTGATGGCAATGTACAAGGACAAGGCCACCCGCCAGGCCTTCATCAGCAAGGGCCTGGAAATCTACAACTCGCTCAAGGCCCAGTTGGAGCCTGCCCACAACGGCGAAATCGTCGCCATAGAACCCAACAGCGGCGACCATGTCGTGGGCAAGACCCTGGGCAAGGCCGACAAGGCCATGTTCCAGAAGCACCCCGACACCTGGGTGCTGTTCGTGCGCATCGGCCAGCCCGACGCGAACATCCCGTTGAAAACCTGGTAGCAACCTCGCGCCGGCCGCCATCGGCGCGGTCGGCACCCATATCACGCAAAGAGGAGGGTACGAAGATGTACATTTTCAAAGCCGCTGTTGTAGGCGCTGGCGCCATGGGCGGTGGAATCGCCCAAGTCATCAGTTTCTCCGGCCTGCCCGTCGTCCTCAAGGACATTGACCAGGCCGCCCTGCAGAAGGGCATGGATACCATTCGGAGCATCTACCAGAGCCGCGTGGAAAAGGGCAAAATGAGCGCGGGCGAGATGCAGAGCAAGATGGACCTTGTTACGTCCACCCTCACCTACGACGGCTTTGAGGACGTGGACATCGTCATTGAGGCCGTCCCCGAGAAGATGGCCATCAAGAAGCGCGTCTTCGCCGAATTGGACGAGGTCTGCCCCGAGCACACCATCTTCGCCTCCAACACCAGCGCCCTGTCCATTTCCGAGATGGCCGCCGCCACCAAGCGCCCGGGCAAGGTCATCGGGATGCACTTCTTCAACCCCGCCCACGTCATGAAACTGGTGGAGATCATCCCGGGCCTGGACACCACCCAGGAGACCGTGGACGATGTGGTGATGTTCGCCGAGAGCCTGCGCAAGATTCCCGTCGTGGTGCAAGAATGCCCCGGCTTCCTGGTGAATCGCCTCCTGATGCCCTACCTGAACGAGGCCGTCTATGCCCTGCAGGAAGGCACCGAAAGCGCCACCAACATTGACGCCGCCATGCGCGAATTCGGCTGGCCGATGGGCCCCTTCCAACTGATGGACATGCTCGGAATTGACATCTGCGCCGACGTCGGCGAGTACCTGTACTCCGAGTACGGCGAGCGCATGACGCCCGCCTACCTGTTCTTCAAACTCGTGCAGGCCAAGCGTTTCGGCGAGAAGACCGGCGCCGGGTTCTACGACTACCCGGGCACCGGCGACTCCGAAGCCGTCCTCAAGATGATCCAGGAAGTGCAGGCCGAGGGCAAGGCCCAGAAGGGCACCGAGTTCTCCTGGGAGCGGCTCATCATGCCCATGATCAACGAGGCCGTCCTCTGCGTAACCGAGCACGTCGCGGCCGTCAACGACATTGACATGGCCATGATCGCCGGCACCGGCATGACCTACAAGGGCGAGCGCATGGGGCCCCTGCAACTGGCCGACACCCTGGGCCTGGACTACGTCCTGCAGAAACTGGAGGAATTCACGGCCAAGTACGGCCCGCGTTTCCGCCCGGCCCGCCTGCTCAAGACCAAAGTCCGCGCCGGCCACCTGGGCAAGAAGACCGGCAAGGGCTTCATGGAGTACACCACCTAGCGCACGGTCGGCACTGGCGT
>DAOTVT010000220.1:0-4946 GCA_034436295.1 Anaerolineae bacterium
GTTTGTCCTGGGCCAGACTATCTCCTTCCGTTGGTCCGAGGCTGCGAATTGTTACCCCACATCGTGCTGGTACGAGATAGAAGTGGAGGGAGGGCCTACCACCGAGGTGAAACAGGGAACATCGTGGTCCTGGACTCCGACGGTGGCGAAACCGTACCGGTGGCATGTGCGGGCGAAGACCGCCCACGGGCTGGGCGAGTGGAGCGATTGGTGCGCGTTCACGGTTGTGCCGCCCACGTTCACGCCGACGCCGACGTCCACGTCCACGCCGACGGGCACGCCAACGCCGACGGGCACGGCGACGCCGACCCCCACGCCCACGCCGAAGCCGCTGCCGCCGGCGGACCCGCCCGCGCCGACGCCGACAGGCAGCGCGGG
This sequence comes from Anaerolineae bacterium, assembly GCA_034436295.1. Lineage (GTDB taxonomy): Bacteria > Chloroflexota > Anaerolineae > DTLA01 > DTLA01 > DTLA01. The sequence goes on from DAOTVT010000220.1 coordinate 379, forward strand.
GGCTTTCGCGGCGGGTGGCGCCTCACGAGCGAATGCCGCGGCCCATTCGGGCCTGGGCGGCAACTCGGCCCCGGCGCTCGCCGCAGGGGCGCGGCCTCGCGCTTCCCGCGCGGGCGCCGACCTGGCCATCTCCAAGTCGGCCGGGCTGGAGAGCGTTCGCGTGGGGCAGATACTCACGTACACCCTGGTGGTAACGAACGGGGGGCCTGAGACCGCTACCAATCTTGTACTGACCGACACGCTCCCGGCGGGCGTTTCCTACGAAGCAGCGCAACCTGGGGCGTGGACGTGCGGGGATGGGCAGGGTCTGGTAACATGCACACTGGATAGCCTGGCCCCATCTGAGGAGGCCAGGCTCCAGGTGGGCGTTCGGGTCAACGGGTCGGGCATATTGACCAACACGGCTACGGTAACTGCCGCGGAGACCGATCCCGATATGAGCAATAATGTCGCCGTGGTAACCACAACCGCGGTGAGCCATTTCTTGTTTGCGCCCGCAGTTGGCAAGGAAAAGAAGGTGGACAGCGGCGATGACGCCGATGAGCCCAACAACTTCAAAGAAGAAGCCACCTCTCTGGCGGGCCTCTCCAAACCCAAGCAAGCGCAGATATGTTGCCCTTTGGACTACCGAGACGTGTACTCTATGACCGTGCGAAAAGGAGATTTCGTGGAAGTGGAGTTGCAGTTCCGGGCGACGGAAAGCGCCAAGAGGCCCCTGTCGTTGGAACTTTTCGGCCCGAAATCGCTGTCGCCTTCGGGCGCGCCAGTGGCGAGGGGGTCGCCCAGCGAAGGCGTGGTGCACCTTAGCCACATGGCCTCGGAGCCTGGGGTGTACTACCTGGATGTCGCGCCGACCCCGATGGTTTCTCTTCCGTTCACCTACACATTATGGGTATGGTTTGGCGAAGATCCTTATGAGCCGAACGACACCCGCGCGTCGGCATGGGGCCCCATTTCGCCCGATGTGGACTATCACGCTTTCATTTGGTCCGCTGCAGACCCGTCCGACTATTTCCGTTTCCACATCGCGGGGAGGACGTCGGTTACCGTCACACTGACGGGTATGGCGCCAGGCGTGGACTATGACCTGTACCTCTACGACAGCGCAGGGTCGCAGCCAATCGCCTCTTCCGACCGGTGGGGAAGCGCCGACGAGCGCATAGAGAACAAGTCGCTGGAATCCGGCGACTACTACATCCGAATTTACCCGTATTCGGGCTACAGCGATACCAAACCCTATATCCTGCGCTACACTCGCAAGCCATAGGGGGAAGGCGGCTGCTGCTTCGCCCATCTTCGGGCAGGCCAAGGGAAGCAAGACTACGGTTGCATCCGATACGCTCTCGTTGATTGTTGAGGTGTGCCATGCCAGAAGAATCGCTAGTCGGGAAGACGTTGGGACCCTATCGCATTCTCCGCCTCATCGGAGAAGGGGGGTTCGCCTGGGTGTTCTTGGCCGTTCACGAACAACTGGGGCGCCAGGTCGCGCTCAAGGTGCTCTTCCCATCCCTGGCGCAGGACAGGGAGTTCGTGGGCCGGTTCGCCCGGGAGGCCCGGATATCTGGACAGTTGCAGCATCCGAACATTGTCCGCATCTACGACGTGGGAGAGCAACATGGCTACTACTACATCGCGATGGAGTACATAGATGGAGAGTCCCTCCAGAATCGGCTGCGGAGGCGCAAGAGGCTGGACATTAGGGAGACGATCGCCATCCTGGGGCAAATCGCCAGGGCTTTGGATTACGCGCATCAGCACGGCGTGGTGCACCGGGATCTTAAGCCGAGCAACATCTTGATAGATAGGAAGGGCACGGTGTACCTGACCGACTTCGGTATTGCGCGGGCGACCTGGGAGACCAGGGTAACGAGGACCGGAATCCGCATAGGCACGCCTGAATACATGTCGCCCGAGCAGGCACAGGGGAAGGAGCCAGACTTCCGAAGCGACCTGTACTCGCTCGGAGTGGTTCTCTACGAGATGCTTTGCGGGTACCCGCCGTTTCGGGGGCACGACCCATTGTCGGTGCTGCACAAGATCGTGTACGAGCCTGTATCGTTGCCTCGGCCAGCCGTCCAAGGCGTTACCCCTGCTGTGGAAAGCGTCATCCTTCGGGCGCTGGACAAGCGGGTAACAGCGCGTTTCCAAAGCGGGGCGGAGATGTTGAGGGCGCTCCAGGCCGCTGCTTCGGGCAAGTCGCCTGTGCGCGGCAGCGTCGGCAAGCCGCTGCCGAGGCGAGGCGGAGCAAGTGCATCGCCGGGCGCCATTGCAGCAGCGATTTCGGGCTTTGTGGTGGTGGCCCTTCTTGCCATCTTCTTGCTGAGCAGAGAGGGCGCTACAGCCCCAGGCGGGGCAGAACCTTTTGACAGGCAATCTGCCCTGACGTCGCCGACGGCAACAGCACCCAGGCCCACAGCCACGACTGGAATGGTGATCGCACCAACATCTACGCCCGTGCCCACCACGGAGCCGACCTCAACACCGCTTCCGCCCACCCCAACTCCGCCGCCCACTCCGGTTCCCACCCCCAAGCCCACGGATACGAAGGTGCCCCCTCCGCCCCTCGCGCAAGGGAAGATCGCCTACGCAATCTGGTTGGACGGCTGGCACTATCAGGTTTGGATCATGAATCTGGATGGATCCGACAAGCGGATGCTCGTGGACTACGCCAGCGAGCCCTGTTTCTCTCCAGATGGCAGGCAAGTGGTCTATTATCATTGGGAAACTGCCGGGAACGGAGGGTTCTTCATCATCAACGCGGACGGCACGGGAAATCGGAAGATCCGCACGGAGCCAGAGTCGGCATTTCCCGCTTGGTCGCCAGACGGCGGCACCATCGCCTATCAGGGCGGCGACTTTGTCAATTGGCGCTTCAACATCTACGCGATCTATGCCGACGGGTCTGGGCACAGGCTCATCGTGGACGGCGAGCAGCCAGCGTGGTCGCCTGACGGGCGAATTGTGTACAAGGGGTGCCTGGGGAATGAGTGCGGACTCATGATCGTCAATGCTGACGGGTCTGGGAAACATCGGATTACCCTGGACCCCAACGACATGAATCCATCCTGGTCTCCCGACGGGCGCAAGATCGCCTTCGCGGGGAACCGGTCGGGCAATTGGGAGATATATACCGTCAACCCTGATGGCAGGGACCTGAAGCAATTGACCGATCACGAGCGGACCGATGCTCTGCCCGCGTGGACCCCTGATAGTCGGCAGATCGTGTTCCGCTCCGATAGGGACGGTTCATGGGGAATCTGGATCATGAACGCCGACGGAAGCGGCCTGCGGAAACTCACGGAAGCGCGAGCATCCGACCGATGGAGATGGGAGAAACTCTCCGTGGGCAAATAGTCGGGCCTTTGCGACAAGCAGGCCCTGTGAATGTGAGGTAGCCATGCGTCCCGACCCGTTGATTGGCAAGACTGTCGGCCCGTATCGTGTGCAGGAGCGCATCGGATGCGGCGGGTTCGCCAACGTGTATCTTGCGGTGCACTTGGGTCTGAAGACGCGAGTCGCGCTGAAGGTCTTCCACGCGCACCTGGCCGAGGAACCGCAGTTCGTCAGACGGTTCTCTATTGAAGCCCAAACGGCGGCCAGACTCCGTCACCCCAATATCGTCCGCGTGTTTGACACCGGCGAGCACCAAGGTGTTCCCTACATTGCCATGGATTTTGTGGATGGCGAGTCGCTGGCCTCGCTGCTGAGCAAGCGCAAGAGGCTGGACCCCGCCGCCGCGGTCTCCATCGCCCTGCAGATTGCATCGGCTTTGGACTACGCGCACGCGCAAGGGGTGATTCACCGCGATGTGAAGCCAAGCAATATTCTGCTAGACCGCGAGAGTAGGGCCTATCTCTCGGATTTCGGGATTGCCAAGACCATGCAGTCCACGCGCCTGACGAGGTCGGGAACCAGCATCGGCACGCCAGAGTACATGTCGCCCGAGCAGGCGAGCGGGCATCCGGTGGACCATCGTACCGACGTCTATTCGCTGGGGGTCGTGCTCTATGAGATGATCTGTGGTCAGCCGCCGTTCCAGGGCGATACGGCCGCCTCGGTGATTCTCAAGGTGGTTACAGAGGTTCCACCTGCGCAGCCGTTACGCAGTTGCCTGCCGCCGCAGGCTGCCGACGCGATTCTGCGGGCGCTGAACAAGAATCCAGCCCAGCGGTTCGGCAGTGCCGTAGAGATGGTGCGGGCGGTGCAGTCAGGTTTGGGGCAGCGTGTGCCTGTACCCAAACCGAGGCATGGAAAGACGCCGCCCGCGGCAAAAGGCCCTCAGCACCCCTGGCCGACGTTGATCGGCGGCATCATTGGGGGGCTGTCCTTCGTGCTGGCAGCGGCGCTCCTGGTGGGGAGAGGATGCCAAACATCGCCCTCCGGGCAGCCGACCACCGTGGTGCCAGCGGGTTCTGGCCCGGTCACCCTTGCCCCCACGTCCACGACCGCGCCCAACGGCGCTGCGCCCACCGCCCCACCCGCCGCGACCAAGCCCTCTCCCACCCCATCGCCCAGCGCGACGCCCACGCCCGGCACCGCAACGGCCACACCCTCCGGCACGCCCGCGC
>DAOTVT010000221.1:0-16336 GCA_034436295.1 Anaerolineae bacterium
TCCAACCGCTATACCCCATGGCCAGGCGAACTGTCCGTCGTCTCCGCCATAAGAGCCCCATTTCCCCAGAAACGCTCCCGTCGCCGAAAACCGCTGTATGCGATGGTTTTCTGAGTCGGCGACGTACACTGTCCTATCAGGCCCAACCGTTATACCCATCCCGCTAAAGAACTGACCGTCGCCAACGCCTGTTGAGCCCCATTTGCCCAGCAGCGTACCTGTGGCCGAGAACCGAAGAATACGACGGTTGTCCCTATCCGTGACGTATACTGTTCCGTCGGGGCCTACTGCTACATCCATCGGGCATTTGAAACTACCTTCCGCGGACTGCGCGCCGATGGAGAACAGGAACTTGTCGGGCAGCGGGCCCTGGGCCAGCGAAGTGGCCGGCGTGGCCGTGGGGATCACCCACGCGACGATTAGGCTGCAAAGCCACACCCAAAGCAAGCGCTTTGCCGTCTCCACGAGGTTCTCACCTCCTCGCTTTCAACGGTCTCCCTCGCTATCCCTACATCCGCCTCGGCCGACATCCAAGAACCACTCCTGCAATGGCCGTTGCCAGCAGCGACATGGACACCGCATCGGCCGGGGGAAATGGCGGAAGGCGCAGAGCCGACCCCGATGGCGGTGGCTCGGGCGTGTCGGTTGGCGCGACGGTCGGCAACGGCCTCGGAGTTCGGGTCGGCTCGGGTGTGTCTGTCGGTGGAACAACGGTCGGCAGCGGCCGCGGCGTTCGGGTCGGCTCGGGCGTGTCGGTCGGCGCTGGCGGCGGCGTGTTCGTGGGCTGCGGCGGCGTGTTCGTCGGCGCTGGCGGCGGCGTGTTCGTGGGCTGCGGCGGCGGCGTGTTCGTTGCCGACGGGGACACCTGCGTGTTTGTGGGCTGCGGGGGCAGCGGCGTGTTCGTTGCCGACGGGGCCACCCGCGTGTTTGTGGGCACAGGCGACCATGTCTTGGTCGGGGTAAGCGTCGCCGTCTGAGATGCCTCTGGCACGGCCGGCACCTGGGTGGGAGACGTGCTCGTCGCGGTCGGTGTGCCCGTATGCGTTGAGGTTGCTATCGCAGCCGGTGCGCGTGTAGATATGAGCCGTGCCGTCGGGGTAGGCGTGGGTGTAGGGTTGTGGGTGGAGATGCTGGGCCCCATTGCCAGCAGCAAACCCGTAGCCAAAACGGCTACGCCCAACACGGCCGCCCCCGCCAACCGCCAGCGTGGCGCAACCTTCTTCGGCTTCGGCGTCGCGACGCGAGGAGGCGGTGAGACTCGCTCCGCAACCTCTGCCTTGGGAATCGCAGGGACGCCACGCACCGCACGTTCCAGGGCGCTGGCCATCTCTGCACCGCTCTGAAACCTCTGCGATGGGTCCTTCGCTACGGCTTTCATGACCACGTCCTCAACACCTTTGGGCACTTTTACCTTCCACGTTGAGAACGGTGGCGGCGTTTCTTTCACCTGCTTATACACGACTGCGAGCGGTGTCTCCGCGCTGAACGGCGGGCTGCCGCACAGCATCTCGTACAGCACGATCCCCAGCGAGTATAGGTCGCTCCGATGATCCACTTCCCGCCCCTCGGCCTGTTCCGGCGACATATACTCGGGGGTTCCAATGCTGATGCCTGTCCGCGTCAATTGGCTCGTCCAGGCTGCCTTCGCGATCCCAAAGTCCGACAGGTATGCCTTCCCACTTCCATCCAACAAAATATTGCTGGGCTTCACATCGCGGTGGACGACGCCCTTGTCGTGTGCGTAGTCTAGCGCCGCACCGATCTGCTCCACGATAGAGAGCGCTGTCGTCAAATCCACCCGTTTCTTGCTGCGAAGCAAGTCCAGGAGAGACGTGCCCTCTATGTAGTCCATGATGATATAGTAATACTCGCCCTCCTGCCCTACGTCGTACACCTGGACAATGTTCGGGTGCCGCAGCGCAGCCACAGCCCTCGCCTCGCGCAAGAAGCGCCCGACGAAGTCCGGGTTCCGCGCCAAATGCGGCCACAATACCTTGACAGCAACAGGGCGCCCCAGGGACTCGTGGACGGCCAGATAGACCGCCGCGAATCCCCCTTCACCCTTCAATTTCTGAATTCGGTAAGCGCCCAAACGTCTCCCGATGAGCGGATCTTGCTGACCCCCAGATTGTGTCATTCACCCACCTCCGATGACGGGGTTGTCCTATGTTGCCGAACCTCAGCCAGCCCGTAACGTACCAGGCCCATCTCGTTGCCATTCGTGCCTGTCCGTCGCAACCGCGCTACCGCGCGATATCGCGAGACACCACCGGCAGCCAGATGCCGAATGGTCGGGTGCGAGGCGCCCCGGCCATCCTCGCCCAAGCAGGATCCAAGTCAGCTGTATCAGGTGTGTTGGTCAGATTGCGTTCGTCCGTGTTGTCGGTTTTCTTGGAGAATATATCACCAGCGCTCCCCCTCCAAGAGGCGTAAACCAGTCTTGTTCCATCAGGTGACCAGGCAGGGCGGAACTCCCAACCCGGACCCGACAACGTCCGAATGTTGGAGCCATCCGGATTCATGAGCATGATCTCGCCCTGACTGGCGAATGCTATGGTTGAACCATCAGGAGACCAGGCTGGATCATGCGCTTCGCCAGGCAGGTTGGTTAACTGCGTCAGCCCCGTGCCATCCACGTTGACGCGCCAGAGTTGCCAATTGCCGCTGCGCGTGGAACGAAACACGATTTGCCGGCTGTCCGGCGACCAGGCAATGCTAGTGTCGTCTTCTGTGCCGGGGCCGGTTGTGAGTGGGCGAGGATTGGTGCCGTCAGAGTTCATTAGCCAAACGTGCTCGTTGCCAGGGGAACCGCGCACAAAGGCGATGGTGCCGCCATCCGGGGACATAAAGGGCCGGTGGTCCGACTCTGACGCAGTAGTCAGGCGCCTCCAATCCGAACCATCAGGGTTCATGGAGTAGATGTCGCGGTTACCGCGGCAGTCAGTGCTGAAGAGGATGCGTTTGCCATCCGAAGTCCAAGTCGGGTGCCAGTTCCAGCAGCCGTCCGTGATCCGTAGTTGGTGGCTACCATCGGGATTCATCGTATAGATTTCAAAACCGCCGTCCTTATCGCTCACGAAGGCGATGGGATTCTCCGGCTGCGCCGGCTCGGACAGAGCGAACTCTTCGTTAGTCGTCAGCCAGTGGCCGCCGGCACCGCCCCAGTTGCCTCCGATCACGTAGATTTTGTACCCTAGAGCCGCATAGGCTGCGCCGTAGCGCGCCGTGGGCATCGGCGGCAGCGCCGACCAGGCATTCGCCCACGGGTCGTATACCTCTGCATTGGCCAGGGCGGTGAATCCGTCCCAACCGCCAAACACGAACATTCTGCCGTAAATCGTCGGCAGCGTTGCTCCGAGATGGGTGCGACGGGTTGCCATGGGTGGAACGGCGTTCACCGTCCATTGATCGCTGCTTGGGTCATACCGGTCTATGCGAGTCGTCTCCTGGGGAGTTTGCCCGGCGAGTCCTCCACCCACCGCGTAGATCATTCCGTTGGACACACCGAGGCTGGCAATGCTGCGCTCATCGGGGTGGTCGCTGCGTCGCTCCCATTTGTCTTCAAAGGGATCGTAAACGTACAAGCGCCAGCGGGATTCTCCGGAAACATTGAAGGTGACGAAGATGCGCCCACTGATAGAGGCAACGGCCACTGACCCAGCGGGCGTCGCGGGCAGCGATGCCTTGGTTGCCCAGGTGTTCGTGGCGGGGTTGTATTCGTACAGGCGGTTATCCGGCGGTCCGACCACATAGATCCGGCCGTTGGTCACTGCGGCCCCTGGTGCGCTCTTGGGCCCAGGCATGCTGGCCTTTGTAGTCCAGGTGTTGGCGGCCGGGTCGTAAACTTCCATGGATGCCAGAGCGCCGCTGCTGTTGGTTCCGCCCATGACATAGATCTTGCCGTCCAAGGCTACCGCAGCCGGCCGGTCCCGCGGTATAGACATGGGAGCCTTGTTGGTCCAAACCCCGATGGGAGTGCAGGTTGGCGTCGGCGTCCGCGTGGGCGTGCGGGTAGCAGTTGCCGTCCGCGTGGGCGTGCGGGTGGGGGTTGCCGTCTGTGTAGGCGTGTGAGTGGGCGTGGGCGTGGGCGTAGGGGGCTCCGCGTAGTCCACCCTCAGCGTGTACGCATGGGACGCGTTGTAGCCGTCAATCCGCGCTACCGCTACGTAGTACCTCCCCGCGCCCACCGGCCCAACCGTGATCCGCTCATTCGCATTGCCCGAAGAGGCGGAATCCTTCACGAGTCGTAGCGCCCCGTCGTACAAATACAAATCATAGTCGCAGCCGACGGGGATGTTCTCCAGGCGCGCATCAATCACGTGCGCCGCGGCCATGTCAAAGTAGTAGAAGTCCCAGTCGTCCGCCTCGGACTCCATCGTGCCGTAATAGGTAACCCCCGATGCCAGTGGCCCGCAGGCGCCAGTCCACACGTTATTTCCGGGCTCCGGGCAGACCCAGGCCGTCGGGGTAGGCGTCGCTGTGGGCGTGGGGGTTCGTGTTGGTGTCGGCGTTGGAGTGCGCGTTGGCGTGGGGGTTGGTGTTGGTGTCGGCGTTGGAGTGCGCGTCGGCGTCGGTGTGGGCGTGCGAGTGGGCGTGCGTGTCCGGGTAGGCGTCGGTGTGGGCGGCAAGTAACGAATCACCAGGCGCGGATGCCATTCCCGAGTCGCATGGTCTGCGCTCGCGAAGGTGAACTCCACATTTGGAGATCCTGTCTTGCCTTTGAGCAGGAGACCCTGATTCCCGGCGGGGTTTGCCAACCAGTCCCGTACTAATTGTGTTACATCCCACGAGTACCAATACTGTACGTCGCCCTGAACCCGACGGGTGTAGGAGGGAGTGCCACTCCTGTCGGTGCCCACCAAACTGCACCCAGGTTGGCCCCACGACTCGCCCGTGCGCGCCAGATACCAGGTGGCCTGGCTGGACACCCAAGAGCGCAACACTTTGTATATTTCAATGTCCATTGCGTTGATATTCCCCGAAAGGCTATACAGGTCTAGATGAGCCAATGTTACCTGGGCGCCCGCGGGGACGCGACCGAGGCCAAACTTCAGCAGCCCTGAACGAACGTCGGGGCGCACTTTCAGGCCCCATTCGGTAGCATAGTTCGTGTTCTTCTCACTCTCGCTATACCCCCCGATGTACGTGTCTCGGGTGTCTGTGTAATCATTCAGTCCGTATTGGAGCACAACCTCAAATTCTCCCGGCGCAAGAGTAGGTGTGGGCGTGTACGTAGGTGGCGTGTCTGCCACTTGCTTTCGGATAAGAATGTTGTCAATGTACAACCCCTCCGGGTATGTCACGGAAAAGTCGGTTTCCCAAGCGATGGCTATCCAAACCTGGCTTAATCCAAGATACCCTTCCAAATCGTAACTTCTCGTTTGCCAGTAGGGCTGTTCGCCTGATACGTAGTGGAAACGGAAATTGATGCCATCGCTAGAAGCGCCGAACTTCAGGTAATCATATCTTGCCTCACTATTCAACCACGATGCGAAACTGAAGTCGGCAGCCACAGCGTCTGCGAGGCTGAAGGGCCCATAGACGATCCAGCCCTCCTCACTGTTATGATAATTCGCCCCGCAGGAAAGCCCCCCAGTGCTCTCACACCAGCCGCTTGATGAGCCCGCGTATACGCGACATGAACTCTTGCCCCAGTGGCCAGAGCGCCACCAGCCTGCTTTGGGGAACGTCCCCTCAAAATCCTCATAGGCGATCGTCTGCCATCCTGAGGCATCCACTTCTCCGGACGGTGAGCGCCCTGGTGCATCGGGTGTGTTGAGCGCCACGATTCGGAATGGCGGGTCGCCTCCCTGTCCCTCCGATCGGTGGGGAACAAGAAACGCGAGCGCAACGATGCAGCACAGGGCCACCGCAACTCGGAAACAGACCACAACCGATTCCTTGCCAATTTGCATCATGCGTCCCATTACTCAACCCCTCCTGAGCTTTTCTAGAGGGCGGGGACTCCTCCGCAAGCGCGACCTCTTGCGGCGCGCTTACGACCCGCTTCTGGTTCTGATCCGCGCATCGCGTAGGAAGGCCTGGGCTCCGTTGTCCTGCGAGTTTGCAGGCAACTCACCTCAAGCCAGTGGCGTATGAGAGTCGTGCACCAGCAGTTCTGAGTAGGTACCCTGGACTGCTGACTGCCCCGGTTCACCTCACCTGAACTTGGGGGCCGGCGGCCGTTACCATTTTGGTAGCCATGTTTACCGTCAGCGTGTAGCGCGCAGTGACACTGTAGTTGGCTGCCGTCAGCGGGATGCTGAACGTAGCCGCGGCTTGCAGGCGGTACACGTTCTCCGCAACCTTGTCTGGTTCGGCGAACACCCAATTCTTCGTGTCGGCTACTTGCTCACGGACTTTGTCATACAATGGCTCGGCCGGCAATGGAATCTGGGCAATGCCGGGGGCTAGCAGAATCTCCCTAGCAATGGCATCTACCCTCTGCACTACCCACTGCCGGGCCATGTCGGTAGCCTTATCTGACGTGGACGGCGACCGGAGCATTAGGACCAAGATGGCCGCTACTGCCAGGAGGGCTACCCCCGCAATGGCCAGAACAGGTGCGTTGCTCCTCTGGGCCGGGGCCTGCATCACCTCCCGTACGCGGCGAGCGTGCTCGCGAGAAGGCGCGACGGCATCTTCTGGCACCAGGATCACGCCGTTCTGGAACACGATCCTTGTGCTCCCGATTTGGATCACATCGCCGTTCACTAGACGATGCTGGCTGATGCGGCTTCCATTGACGAGAGTGCCATTTTTCGAGCCCAGGTCACGGATTATGAATCCGGCGCCTTCGCGCACAATTTCGGCATGGTAGCGCGACACATGCGTATCTCCAGACAACACGATGTCGTTGCTGGGCTCGCGGCCAATACGGGTGCTGTGCTGACTCAGACTGTACTCCATAGCATTACCTCCTTGAGCTTTACATGAGTTTTCTACTTCCGCGAGATCACAAACTTCAATCGGACATTGCCAACCCGAATCTCATCGCCGGGCTGCAACATACATTGGCTAACTTCCTTGCCGTTGACGTAGGTGTGGTTGGTGCTCCTGAGATCAGTGATCATATAGCCCCGTGGGGTCTGTTGGATAACCGCATGGTGGGATGAGACAGTGGGATGCGGCAGACGCAAGTCGCAATCGGGCGCGCGCCCAATGAGCAGTCGTCCACGCCTAATCCCGACGTAGGGTCGCAGTGCCTGGCCCTGGACTACTTGGAGGCCCGCAGAAGGCATCGTTGCGGGCCTGGACGCAGCATAGACCAAGCCGCCGACCGCAGTAATAGCAAGCACGAGCACAAGGGCCAATGCCGCTGACAACGGTTGAATCGGCACCAGTGTGGACTGATCCCCTGTACCATCACCCTGCGCTCCGTCACCGGAGATTCGCTGTCCTGCACTGATGTAGTACCTGCCCCCGTATTCGGATCCTTGATGAGAGACTTCGGCATATATGGTCTCCCCTGCGTTCACATGAACAGGTACAGCCAAGTAACCCCTAGGAGTCGCGCGGGTGCTAAGATCACCCTCATCTAGCACAGTTACCCCGTCTGCCGCAAGGATACGCAGCCGTGGGTTCATGCCTAGGGCAAGGTTGCTGACACTTACCATGACCTCGCCAGCAACGGAAGTCCTAACCGCGAAGACGTCCACGTCATTTGAATAGTCAATTCTTCCGGGAAGATCCGAGTTGTCCAGCGGCAGAAAGGTTGCGTCGTTCTGCGTGTTGCCGTGGTCATCACTGGCGACGCCGACAACAGTGACTTGAAGCCTGGCAGCCCGCTGGAAGTTCTCCGCGATGGGCACCGGAGGCGGGAAAGGAATCGGTTTGCCACCAGGGCCAGAAGAGGGCTGCAGCCCCTCGTAAGTTAGGTGAGCTGTGTGCGCACTGTTGTCAAATTGTACGGTAACATCATACACACCGCTTACTGAATAGTCCAAGACCGCGGAGTACAGGCCGTCATCGGCCACAGCATCTGGGGCCACGCCATTGTCCAGCATCGGAAACATGGCAGCGCTGCCGTCGGGCCCTTGGAGTGTTGCGGTCAGTACAGCACCCGATATCGGCAATTCTTTCGTAAGTACAGCGAGCAACACAATAGGTTCAGGGTACCGAACTACATCGCCCGTGAGAGAACTGACTGAGGCAGCATACGTGATCGCATTCTCTGAAGATCCACTCACCCTGTACACTAGGAGCACGTCCGAGTTGGTCGTGGATGCCTTCAGCGTCCAGGTACCCGGAGATGGTCCGTCTACGCTGAAGTAGCAAAGGGTCTCGCTGCCAGAGGCATAGCAGTCGCCCCCACCGACAGGATGCCCCATTGGGTCGACCAGCGCCAGACCGAGAGCCGATGGAGCGCCCTGATAGGTTACCGCGAGCGTCAGCCTGTTGAGCGTGGAATCCACAAACAATGGAATTGATGACAGCGCCCCAGACTGCACCTGCACGCTGCCAGCCGCGACTCCTACACTGGGCGCAGCCAGCTGATTGGCATCTTGAAACGCTTGCGTCAATCCGGCCAAGGTCGCGGGTGCGGAGTAGAACTTACCGCCTGTTTCTTGTGCCATCCGCTGCAGCAGCCCGGTGTCTGCATCGGAACCGTAGCCAAAGGTGAACAGCGGTATCCCAGCTGACTGATATTCGGGAATCACAGAAAGCGGATCTATACCGCTGTTGCTCAGACCATCCGTTAGAAGGTAAACGACTCTAGTCGTGCCGGAGGATCCGGCCACCAGCAAGTCTTCAAGGGCCTTCCGCGCTGCGTCACCGATTGCCGTTCTATTGGCGGGCTGGATCACGTCAACCTTCGCTTTTATCGCATCTTTGGTGGCTTGACTGTCAACCGCCGTAAGCGGCTGAACTACTTCCACTCGGTCATCAAACATGATAATGCCTATCTTCGCGCGATTGATGGGCGCCAAATCCACCAACATCTTGGTGGCTATCTTGGCATTTTCCATTTTGTCCTCTTCACCCATGCTGCCGGAGTGGTCCAGCACAATTTGATACGTAACGTCCTGGCTGATCCAAACGATTTCAAGATCACTCCGCGCTGTCCCCGGGAGATCAATTCGGGGGGCATCATTGGCGCCCGGGGCCACAGCCGCTAGTTCTGGATAGTAGATTCGCTTTGGAAGTGCCCGGCGTTCCCCATCACGGGGGTCCTCCGTAACCGGACGCCCCAGAGTTTCCCACCCGCTGGCATCGTAAACGCGATGCTGGGCGGTATTCCTGGTGTTGTTCCTGGCCGTTGAGAAGTTAAGCCACTCAAAGTGCCCTCCCCGCGCATTCCATTGAGAATTCATGATAGAGTCGGGGACAGGGTCGTCCGTAGAGTGCGGCATGTGAAACACGTTGTCATATTTCGGATGACCTTTGTACTCGTCGTACAGCGAGTAGAAGTAGTGTCCCCACTCATGGGCGAGCGCGTACCCTCCCCACTGCCACGAATTGTCATCCGCGAGGAAGTTGACGTTAGAAAACACGTCACACATGTTTATGTGAGCACCCTCTATGCTCCTGCCAGAGACAGGGGCCGAGGGCCAACACTCGGCGACCCATACGATGTCCGCCTTATCGGCGTAGGCGCCCCCTGTGTAGATGCTCACCCTTCTTATTTTGTGCGCACCATTGGACGACTCGTAGACCCCGTCTGCAAAGTACCTGATGATCTGCTCGTAAGGAGCCCGTTCCCGAGGCGTGAGAGGTGAATCGTATAGCGAAATCGTAACATCAAACAGGGTGGCAGATTGTGTCTGCGAAGGCGGCGACCCATGTACGCGAATTGTAGGCAGCGCGATACTCAAGACGATTGCGGACACGAGAAGAATGGTCCAGCGTTGGTGTGCGTGTAAACAACTCATGGCAACACGCCTCCTCAGTTTAGCCTCGCCCTATGGTTTTCCGACAAGCAGGTGACGGATTTGGAACACTTGCTCTTGATACTCCACGTGTGCACTCCGACCGTGTGTGAACGACAGGGGCACGGCCCCGTAGAGATTCTCGGCCGATGGAATCTCTATCAATCTGCGCGGGTGTGCGATGCTGGCTTCTACAAACGGTGCGCTAGTCAATTGCTCACGATCCATCACTACAACCAGGCCTGCCCGTCGCGCGAGTACAGCCTCATGCGGCGATAGAGCCCTGCTTCGGATGTACGGCTGGCCTGGCCGAAGTATCTTGGCTGGCACGGTTCGTCCAGCCTCTCCTGTGAGGTTGACCAGCGCTCTCACAGTATCAGGCATGTCATCCGGGTCGCCAACCCATGTCTTCGGGTGTCCGTCTTCAAAGTCAATCTCCAGAAAGACCGAGGGGCCTGCATACTCGGTTAGTACGATGGGGCCAGTGATGGCCTCCGTCGCTACTGGCATCGGCTCTGAAAGCGCCACATTGGCCGCAGATTGCAGTATCTGAGAGACATTCGCGTTTCCTTGCTGCAGTGCCAACACGATATCATCTGTCCTTTCCAATGTTCGCTGCACAGTTCCATCGCTGCAGACATACGTCATCTCCACGAAAGTCGGCATTCCGCCGATCTGTGCTTCGTAAGAAGCGACGAATACATAGCGGATGCTCCTTCCTGAAATCTGTGAGTCCCTGTAGATGGCTGACGGCGAGGGCGTGATAGTCGGTGATGCCGCGGGTGCAACAAAACGGTTACACCCCGCCAGCAGGAAGACGGCCAAAAGAGACGCTGCTGCACAACTGACTATCTCGTAAGCCATGTATATCCTCCACATTTGCCCCGAAACCTTCGCCCCGCTGGACGTTACGAGTACGTACGCGCTATCGTGAATGCACTTCCACTTCGCTGCAAAGGTGGGAAGCAGCACAAAGCCCGTACTGCCACAAGGACCTCCGTACGACTGCCCTCATATCCAACGGTGCAATACCCGCGGCTCCCGGAGCCCACCGCGACGATACGCCACTCCGCGCCCCTCCGTCCCATGAAGGTAACCCAGTGCATTACGCCAAGGGTATTCTTGCCTAGCATCGGGCTTCCTGAAAACAAAGGTACAGAACGAACTCGTCATCCCATGCCACATGCGGCCACAGCGCGCTGGGGGCCACCGAGGTCCCCAGTATTCATGCCCCCAAGCACACTGAAGCGAAACCGTCTTGTGTATGAATATCCATAGTACGGTACGGACTGACAATCTTGCCAATCAACGGAGCGGATGTTGCCAACGCCTCCTCGGATCATCCATCCGGAGGTCCGATCAGCACTTACCCCAAGGCCGCCTAATACCCCACTACCTGCACAGAACCCGTCCAGGTCGTATTTCGCGGCCCCGTAGACGCTCTAATGCGCACAGTGATAGAGTCTGCATGGTTGGGCGCCTGGACGCTGCACTCATAAGTGCCTATAGCGCCGCCGACCTGGCAGGCACCAGAGCACGTTGCACTTTCACACCACCAGTCTAGTTTATGGAAACCCACGGCGCTACAACCTAGCACCCAGCGGACCGTAAACGCCTGACCAGGTCCCACGCTTCCTGGCAGAGACACATTTTCAATGCGAGGCACTGTAAACCACTCTAACTCTCGGTCTACACAACCTATGCTATTACATGCCCGCAGCCGCCACTTCCAGTAGGTTTCTTGTATACCCAGGGCCTGTGAACCTGATGGTTCCCTCGGCTCATCCTGAAGGTAGATTACCGTAGCGTTTTCTGTTGACCAGTAGACTACTCCTGTTTCCCCGAAGCACCATTCCGTTCTGTCGGACCACAGCGAGGCCGTTGGTGGACGCAGACGAGCGGTTGGGGTACTTGTTGGCGTCGGCGTGGGCGTTGGGCTCGGCGTGCGCGTTGGCGTGGGCGTTGCGCTCCCTGTCGGTGTCGGCGTTGCCGTGGGCGTGGGCGTTGGCGTTAGCGTTGCGCTCCCTGTCGGCGTTGGCGTCGGCGTGGGCGTTGCACTCCCTGTCGGCGTTGGCGTCGGCGTTACCGTTGCCGTTGCGCTCCCTGTCGGCGTCGGTGTTCTTGTGCCCGTATCGGTTGCTGTGGACGTGCTGGTAGCCATCAGCGATTGCGTGGGCGTAGGCGTGGCGTCAGGTGCTGACGGCGTCCCGTGGGTTTCAGTGGCGGTCGGCGACTCCTGGGCCGCTCCTCCGGGTGCATGACTCGGAGTGGGCGTATACGGGGCTGGAGAGAGCACCCCTGATGGCGGCAAGTTCAAACCGGATCCAGTTGTTGTGGCGCCTCCATTCTCTTCCGGTGCCCGCGAAAGCAGAATGGCTACTAGGCTGAATGCAAGCACCAACACTCCCGCGGTGGCTAGCAAACGCGGAGTTTTGCTTACAGGAATGGGCGCGGGCGTTCGAGTCCGAACTTGGCTGGCAGTGGCGTGTTTGCCTTCCAGAGCCGCGCTTAGCGCACTCACCATCTCGGCTCCGCTCTGAAAGCGGGCATCCACCTTCTTCTCCAGACCTCGTAACAAGACACTCGCAATAGCGGGGGGGATTCTAGGGTTCAGTTTTCTGGGCTCGGGAGGCATATCATACACAATCTGATGTAGCACCGACAGTGGGTTCTCCCCCTGAAACGGCGGTTGCCCACAGATCATCTCGTACAGCACGACCCCCAACGAGTACAAATCACTCCGAAAGTCAACCTCCTCGCCCCGTGCCTGCTCCGGAGACATGTACTCAGGCGTCCCGATGCTCATGCCTGTACGCGTAACCCGCGTGCTCCAGGATGCCCGCGCGATCCCAAAATCGGTGAGATAGGCATTACCGTTTCGGTCTATGAGGATGTTACTTGGTTTGACATCGCGGTGAACGACGCCTTGCGAGTGAGCGTAATCTAGCGCGCGAGCAACTTGTGACACAATCCCCAAGGCCCTTTGGGGATTCAGAGTTTTGCCCCCACTCAGAAGGTCGTGCAAAGATTGGCCGTCAACGTATGTCATGGCGATGTAGTAGTACCCATCTTTCTGATCTACGTCATACACCGTTACGATATTGGGGTGCTCCAATTTCGCTGCGATGCGCGCCTCCCGCAGAAACCTGTCCACGAATTCTGAATCCTCCGCGAGATTGGGAAGCAGCACCTTGAGAGCGACGCGTCGCCCAAGTGGTTCATGAAGAGCCTCGTACACCCATGCAAAGCCGCCCCGTCCAACAAATCGTATTATCTTGTAGGGACCAAGTTGCTTGCCAGTCAAAGGATCAGTTGCCACGGATAGCCTCCTTGAATTACTGCTCTATGAAGTCCACGTGGTGGTAGGATTCCGCCTGCGTTCTCACTGTGAAGCGCAAGGCGCTATCCGAAATCTTTGCGTGGCGGCCTGGTACAGTAATCTCCACAAACGATACACGCTGCCCCACACCCAGGAAGAACTCATACCAACCTTCTGGGTTCGTAGTCGCCGGGTTGGCTGGGTTATCCCAGACCGAACCCTCTATGGCGATTCTAACCCGGGCCCCGGGAATTGGGTTCCCATAACGGTCCAAAACCCGCCCCTTCACCACGCCAATACTCTGCCACGTGCCATTGACGTGAAAGAGCCCTTTGTAACTGTGATAGAACACCGACCACGTCGCGGCCTCTACCGTGGGTGTCGCCGAGGGCGTAGTGGTGTGGGTGGAGGTGGGGGAAGGGGTTGGTGTTTGTATCTCAAAATCCGCGATTCTCCAGCCCTCGCTGGTCAGAACCAGAGTATAATTGACCCAATAGAGATCGTCTGATTCCGAGTATTCCGGCTTGAATTGGCCATTTTCGTAGTAGTTCCGGGTCTCAACTTTTCTCACCCTTGCCCAAGCCGCAGTACCAAACCTGTCCACGGTTATCGTCTCCACCCGGGCGTCCTCTACTGTGATTTCCCAATATGCATTCTTCTGGCGCAGTTCCTGAATCTTCGCTCTGGCTTCATCCAGAGCATTTCCCGTAAGGACACTGGCCAGTTCGCTTTCGTCCAGGGTGCGACGGCTGCGTTGCTTGACGCGATCGAACTCCGCGAGCAACTGGCGAATGGCATCTTCGGCGCTCATGGCAGGAGACGGGGTTACGGTAACCCTCGTCGGTGTCCGTGTGGGTGTTGGCACCGTCGGTGTCGGCGTGCGCGTCGGCTGTGGTGTTGGCGGACGGGACACAACAACCTTGATAGCGGGGATCAATGTCGGCGTAGCAGATGGGCTCGGCGGAATCATTGCTCCCGGCAGAATCCACATGCCCGCGGCGATCACACCGATGATGAGTACAAGGCTCCCGATAGCCATTCCCACGCGGTGCGAGTCAACTTGTACCCTCCGCGTCCCAATGGCCGATGCAAGAGCCTGCGCCATCTCTGCCCCACTCTGGAAGCGCCTGGCGGGATCCTTTGCGATCGCGCGCAGAAGCACACTGGTCAAAGCCGACGACAATCCGCGCTTGAACTTCGCCGGCGGAGGGGGAGCCTCGTACACAATCTTATGCAGCACCGACACAGGGTTCTCTCCCTGGAACGGCGGCCTCCCGCAGATCATTTCGTACAGCACCACGCCCAGCGAGTACAGGTCGCTCCGGGCGTCCACTTCCTTGCCCTGCGCTTGTTCCGGGGACATGTATTCCAGGGTCCCCAGTGGCCTCGTCCGTTGAGTGAGTCGCGGATCCCATGCCGCTCGCGCAATGCCAAAATCGGCCAGGTACGCCCGCCCTGACTTGCTGAGCAGGATATTGCTTGGCTTCACATCGCGGTGAATCACTCCTTGCGCGTGGGCGTAGTCCAGCGCACGCGCAATCTGCGATAGGATCGCAAGAGCCTGGCGCGGGGCCAGTCTCCGCCGCCGCAAAACGCTCTGCAATGAGCCGCCATCCACATAAGCCATGGCGAAGTAGTAGTACCTACCCTGCTGCCCAATGTCGTAAACCTTGACAATATTCGGATGTTCCAACCGCGCCGCGATGTGCGCATCCCCAAGAAACCGAGCCACGAACTCCGGGCTTTCGGCAAAAGAGGGCAGCAGAACCTTGAGAGCCACCTGGCGCCCAAGCCCCCTGTGGGTGGCGAGGTACACGCGCGCAAACCCTCCCCGCCCGATAAGGCGGATGACGTCATAGGAGCCCAGGTGCTGGCCTATCAAATCGTCGCGAACCATAAGAGTCCCTGTGTCGAAACTTGCCCAAGCCTATTGGGTAGCGACTGACCCGGCAACGGCAGCGGGGGTATGCCCTACTTCACACCCCACAACGCGACTGTACCATCGCCTGATCCAGAAGCCAACAAAGAGCCGTTGGGCGAAAATGACAGGCTGTTCACTTCCCTCGTGTGCCCCTTGAGGATGCTCAGCATCGCCCCATCAGCCACTCGCCACAATCGCACCGTATTATCTCGCGCTCCCGACGCAAGTACCGTCCCATCCGGCGAGAATGCTACTGTGCCTATGGAGCCCTCGTGCCCCCTCAACGTGCGCAGCAACGCCCCATCTGCGACGTTCCACAAGCGGAGCTCGGCACCTGCGCCCGATGCCAATGTTCTACCATCTGGAGAAAAGGCCAAGGCCCAAACGGAGTCCGTGTGCCCCGCCAGGGTGCCGATAAGAGCTCCATCCGCCATTCGTACAAGCCTAACTTCCCCCCGATATTGGCTCCCACTGGCGAGCAGAAGTCCGTCTGGCGAGAACGCCACACATGTGCCCGGGTCTCCCGCAACAACTCTGCTGAGACTACAAGTGGACATGTCCCACATGCGCGCGACCTCGGCGCTGTCTCCAGCCAAGTACCTACCTGTAGGATCAAAGGCCAGGACTCGTGCCCAGGCGTTTTCGCCCACCTGTAGGATACAGCGAATGGCTCCATCCGAGACTTGCCACACACGCACTGTATGATCCAGAGCGCCTGAAGCCACGAGTCGGCCATCGGGCGAGAAAGCCACACTCTCTACCGCGCCCGTATGCCCCTCCATCTCGCGATATGGCGTCCACGTGCCGGTCTGCCATAGGCGCACGGTTAGATCAGCAGACGCCGAGGCCAGGAATGCACCGTCGGGTGAGAAAACGACGCTTCCCACCCAGCCCTCGTGCCCTTGCAATGTACGCAGCAGCACGACACGCGAAGCGTTCCCTGCGGTGATTCGTGCTGTTCCAGGCTGCGGCGTGGGCGTCGGCGTGGGCGTGGGCGGCACAACCGTGAACGCGCACCAATCGCTCCACTCGCCCAGCCCGTGGGCGGTCTTCGCCCGCACATGCCACCGGTACTGCTTCGCCACCGTCGGAGTCCAGGGCCACGATGTTCCCTGTTTCACCTCGGTGGTAGGCCCTCCCTCCACTTCTATCTCGTACCAGCACGATGTGGGGTAACAATTCGCAGCCTCGGACCAACGGAAGGAGATAGTCTGGCCCAGGACAAAC
>DAOTVT010000222.1:0-11175 GCA_034436295.1 Anaerolineae bacterium
TAGGCCCTGGCAGGGGCAAGCCTGAGACGAACGCGAAAGGGAAGCCAATCCCCGACCGCCCTGCGGGGGCATCGCTGTACATGTATACCTACCTTGAGCGGGAGTTTGAAGCGCATGCCGGGCGTGCGCCGATCTACACGCCCACCCCGGCCGGCAGCAAAGAGGTCGTTGGCGGCGCATGTCTGGGCATGTCTCTCCGTAAGGCAGATGGAATCTGGCCCGCCGACGCCAACGGTGCCTCAAGCCTCCCAGGTCTCTACGCGGCCGGTGATGCCTTGGGTAACATGCAGAACGGCGCTGCCTATGCCCTGGCTGGTTCCGCCATAGCCGGCAGTGCGGTTACTGGCGCAATCGCCGGAGCGGCCGCGGCCAAACAGGCCTTACGGATGCGGAGACTGTCGGTAGATGCGCAAGAGATCGCCAGAGCAAAACAGGCTGTGCTTGCCCCTATCCAACGCAAGGGTGGGTTCAGCCCAAGGTGGGTAACACAACTGCTCCAGAACACCATGATGCCCTATTTCATCTCCTATATCAAGAGAGCGGACCGGTTGCAGGCGGCTCTGACGCTCGTGGAATTCATGCAAGAGCACCTTGTCCCCAAACTTTCCGCCAGAGACCCCCACGAACTGCGCCTGGCTCACGAGACCAAGAACATGGTGCTCAGCGCGGAAATGAGGCTGCGCTCTGCGCTGTTCCGGACGGAAAGCCGCGGCAACCACTATCGCGAGGACTATCCCCGTAGGGAGGACCCTGGCTGGTTGGCGTGGACGAAGATACGAGAAGAGCACGGCAGGATGAGGCTTATCAAAGTGCCCATCCCAAAGGA
Organism: Anaerolineae bacterium; assembly: GCA_034436295.1. GTDB lineage: Bacteria > Chloroflexota > Anaerolineae > DTLA01 > DTLA01 > DTLA01. The sequence continues at coordinate 827 of DAOTVT010000222.1, forward strand.
GTGGTGGCCCGACCTGTCCGTGCCTTACGAGCAGAGATATCCTTTCCGATTCCCGGGGGAATGATGAAGGTCTCCACACGTATTCTGAGCGTGCCGCGTGATCTCAAACTCTTTGCGGCGACATCCCTGGCTATGGGTATCTCTGGCAGCATTTTTGAGTCAACGTTTAACAACTTCGTCAGCGAAAGGTTCTTGTTGAGCGGGTTCCAGCGCTCCTTCTTGGAGTTGCCGCGCGAACTTCCGGGCTTCTTGGTGGTTCTTGTCTCGGCGCTGCTGTGGTTCCTCCCCAGCCGCAGGTTGGGGGGATTTGCGCTGATGCTTTGCGTGGCAGGCGCCTTGCTGATCGGTTTCCTCCCGTACGGTTACGCCGGTATGACCTTATGCATGTTCCTGTACAGCATGGGGCAGCACCTGTTCATGCCGCTGTCTTCCAGTATAGGAATGGAATTGGCGCACGAAGGTCACACCGGACGGCGCCTGGGGCAGCTGAACGCCATCCGCAATTCTGCTGCTATCCTGGGCAGTTTTCTGGTCTTCCTGGGGTTCCGTTTCTTGGGGTTTACATTCACGCACACGTTCGTCCTGACCGCGATCGGGATGGGGGTGGCTGCTCTGCTCATGTGCTCAATGAGACCGGGTACGGTCAAGAAGCCGAGCAGTTTTCTCAGCCTGCACAGGGAATACCGGCTGTACTACGCGCTCACCGCTCTTTCAGGTTCGCGGAAGCAGCTCTTCACCACCTTTGCTCCGTGGGTGATCGTAACCATCTTCAAACAGCCAATCCAGACTATTGCCACGCTGATGACCATCGGTGGCGTGATCGGGATCCTGTTCCAGCCGCTGCTGGGCAGAGCGATTGACCGCTTCGGCGAACGGCCCATTCTGCAAATTGAGGCAGTGGTGCTCGTCATCGTCTGCCTGGGCTACGGGTTTTCCAAATTCCTGTTCCCTGAAAACGCGGCGCTTCTGTTGACCTGCGGGTTCTATCTTCTTGACCAGATGTTGATGTCTGTCAACATGGCGCGCTCCATGTACTTGAAAAAGATCGCGTTGGACGAGTCGCAAGTGCAACCGGCCTTGACGGCCGGCGTAACGATTGACCATATCTTCTCAATCGGTGTGGCCTTGCTGGGCGGGGTCATTTGGAGTTCATTTGGTTTCCAATACGTGTTTCTGGTGGGGGTTGTCATTGCCGCGCTAAACTTCATCGCGGCTGGAATGGTGCGCATCCAGAAGCGCGGCGAACGCCTACCCGACATGCCGCTCCTTCCGGTGTAGGGTATCACACGGAACAAGAGACCATCGGTCAGACCGGAGGCGACGGACAGGCGGCAAAGCCGGGCGGGCACGCCAACACGCGCACGTCCCGCCCCTGATCCGGTTGGCCGCCGCGCTCCTCTCCGCAGCGCGAGACGCGCCGCGTTACGTTCACCCTGCATGAGGTTGATTGGGCATTCACTCGCGCCGACGGCACGTTCGGGGTGGAGCCGGGCGCGTTTCATGTCTGGATTGTTCCCGATAGTCAGCGTGGCTTGCGCGGCGAATTCCGGTTGTGATGGGCGAAAACGACGGGCCGGTCAAGCCGCGGAGGGTGGCATAGGGGGCAGGATAATGGCAAGCAGGTCCGGCTGCGCCTCGTATGTCTCGGCATGCATCGCCCATGTCCTGTTATCCGGGAGGCGCAGATGCAGAGTCCGTATCCACATCTCTTCCGCCCGGTGCGCATCGGGCGCATGGAGATTCGCAACCGCATCGTGATGTCGCCCATGGGGACCAACTACGCTTCGGGCACTGGCGGCGTTACGGAGCGGATGATCCGCCACTATGCCGGGCGCACGCGGCGGCACCGGCTTCATCATCGTGGAAAACACCACCGTGCAGCATCCGCAGGGGCGGGGCACGGTGGCCAAGGCGATGGTGGAGCCGTAGGGTTTGTTGGCGCCGGGCGGCGGGCCGACCGGCTCGGCGGTGCGGTGCCTTCTGACTTTCCTGAGGGTGCAAACGTCGGGGTGTTCTTCCGATACTGACAGTGTCCTGGTCTGGATGCCGGCCGCGGATGTACCTCTTGTTTCGCGAATTTTTAAACTAAACCCCCTTGACAAATGGAGAAAAGTGGGGTATATTGGTATTGAGAGCGCTCCCACTACTCCGACAGCGAAGGTGCCATTACCCCAGTTTCTTGGGGCTTTTCGGTGGGCAGGGCTGGGAGCGCTCCCAGGAGACCCGATGGCGCTGACTCTTGAGCAAATCGCCAAACTGGCCGGTGTTTCGCGCTCCACCGTTTCGCGCGTGGTGAATGATGAACCCAATGTGCGCGACGAAGTGAGGCGGCGCGTCTGGCAGGTCATCCGTGAAACCGGCTACCAGCCCCATGCGGCTGCCCGCAGTCTCGTTACCCGCCGCACCCAAATCATCGGAGTCATCATCCCCGAATCGGTAACGACCCTTTTCACGGATCCTTTCTTCTCTCTGTTGCTGGCCGGGATCACGGCGGCGTGTAACGAGAACCGCTATCATCTCATGTTGTCGCTGTTCAACAGCCCGGAGGGTTCCGATGCCATCTACCAGCGCGTGCTGCGCTCGGCCTACCTGGACGGCGTGATCGTGGCCTCGGCGACCAGCGACGACCCACTGATTCCCCGCCTGCTGAACGACAGCATCCCCTTTGTGCTCATCGGGAGGCATTTGGACGCGCGGGTAACCTATGTGGATGTGGACAATCTCGGCGGCGCGCGCATGGCCACGGAGCACCTGATTCGCCTGGGCCACAAGCGTATTGCGACGGTTACAGGGCCGCTGGGGATGCTGAGCGCGCAAGACCGCCTCGCGGGGTACAAGCGGGCGTTGGAAGCCCACGGGCTTCCGGTGGATCCTTCGCTTATCGTGGAAGGCGACTACCGCGAGGGTGGGGGGATGGCCGCGGCACATCGGCTTCTCGGGGTCTCGCCCACGGCCATCTTTGTTGCCAGCGATGTGATGGCAGTAGGGGTGCTCAAGGCACTGCGCCAGGAAGGGGTGGAAGTGCCCGGAGACATCGCGCTGACCAGTTTTGACGATTTGCCCGTGGCGACGGCGGTGCAACCGGCTCTCACCACGGTTCGACAGCCCATTGACGACCTGGGACGGACAGCGGTTCAGTTGTTGCTGGATTTGATCAACCGTCCGCCGGATTCAACGAGCGTTCCGCAGAGGCTCGTGCTCCCGACAGAGTTGGTTGTGCGGGGATCGTGTGGCGCGCGCCAGTAGAACGGCGGACACCAGTTACTGCAGAAGGAGGAGAAAAAGGGAAACAACAGGCATGACCGATCCACGATCTGTGTGAGGGTATTCGCAGGATCACCTCGTGATCCCCTACCGAAAAGCGAGGAGGAGTGCACAATGAAGCGCGTGCTATCTACCCTTTTGGTGCTGGTGGTCGTCCTGAGCATGCTCGCCGCATGCGGGCCTACGCCGACGCCGGAGAAGGTTGTCGTCAAGGAGACGGTGCCCGTGATTCAAACGGTAACCGTGAAGGAGACGGTTCCGGTCGTCGTTACCGCAGTCCCCGAGAAACCCACCGAGGTCGTCTATCCCCGCAATGAGACTCTCTACGTGAGCGGCGCAGCGTGGGGGCCGCCGTCAGACTGGAACCCCTTCATTACATGGAGCAAGGCAAACACAACGGGGACTATCGGGCTTGTGTACGAGACCCTGTTCCTGTACGATCCGCTGTCCGACAAGATGATCCCCTGGCTCGCCGAGAGCGGGAAGTGGGTGGATGCCGACACCTACGAACTGAAACTCAGACAGGGCATCACCTGGAGCGATGGCAAGCCGATGACCGCGGCCGACGTTGTCTTCACCTACGAACTTGGCAAGAAGTACGCGGCCATCTGGTTCAGCCCCACGTGGAAGTACCTGAAGAGTGCCACCGCGACCAGCGACTACGACATCACGTTTGAGTTCACAAACCCGCTCTACCAGGAATGGGACAACAACCTCTACAACATCGCCATCGTGCCCAAGCATCTATGGGAGGGTCGCACAGAGGAACAGATTACCGCCGGTGCGAATGAGAAACCCGTTGGCTCGGGCGCGTATCTGTATGAGACGCACAGCGAAGACCGCAACGTGTGGCTGCGCAATGAGAACTGGTGGGCCACGAAACTGCTTGGCATGAAGCCGGCGCCCAAACGAATCGTGGACATGCGGTTCTCCAGCAACAACGTGGCGCTGGGGGCTGTGGTCAAGGGCGAAGTGGACCTGAGCAACAACTTCCTGCCGGGCATCGCGACGCTGTCGGAGAAGGGCTATGTCAAAACGTACTTCGCCGGGCCTCCGTACATGCTCTCGGCCAACACGGCTGTCCTGTTTCTGAACACGACGAAGAAACCCATGGATGATCCGGCCTTCCGGAAAGCCCTGGCCTTCTCCATCAACACGGGGGACATCGTCAACGTTGCCTACGCGGGGCTTGTCAAGGCAGCGAACCCCACTGGGCTTCTCCCATCGCTGGAGAAGTACGTGGACAAGAACGTGGTGGCGAAACTGGGCTTCACCTTTGACACCGCCAAGGCCAAGCAGATTCTGGCTTCCGCCGGATACAAGGATGTCAACGGTGATGGGTTTGTGGAAGCGCCGGATGGCTCCAAGATTGAACTGGAGGTTACCTGCCCGTTCGGTTGGACAGACTGGATGGAGGCGATTAAGATCATCGCCAAGAGCGCCCAGGCAGCGGGGATCAATGTCAAGGATGCCACGCCGGACTACGGAGCCTGGAATACGGCCCTGACGACGGGCACCTTTGACATGACCCTCAATAACTGGGCCGGGATGAGCAACACGCCCTGGACGTTGTACAACCTGTTGTTCCGGCATCCCATCCAGGATGTCATGGGCAGCGGCAACTTCGGCCGGTGGAACAACCAGAAGATGTTTGACCTGGTGGACAAATTGGCTGCGACGCCGTCCAGCGACGAGGCCGGGATGAAGGCAGTCTGCTCGCAGATTCAGGAGCTGATGCTCACAGAGATGCCTGTCATCCCGCTCTGGTACAACGGCCTCTGGGCTCAGTACAGCGACGCGGTCTGGACGAACTGGCCGACGGAGTCTTCCAATACTCCGAGCCGGCTGCCGTGCACCTGGTCCGGGTACTGGCAGATGGGCGGGCTCATCATGCTCACCGAGTTGAAGCCAGCAAAGTAACCCTAGTGGCTGGAGCGGCTCCGGTAGACCTGCCCAACACCGCCCCTCTTGCCACTTGCGGGAGGGGCGGTGTTCTTGCAGGTCTGTTGGGGAGGATTCGGACGTGAGACGGTATTTGGGCCGCAAACTGCTGATCTATGTGCTGACGTTTTTCCTGGCGGTAACCATTGATTGGCTGATTCCCCGGTTCATGCCAGGCGATCCTGTGCAGACCATGCTGTCGCGGGCCTCGCTCCATGCGGAGGCCGTTGAGGTTATGTACGGCTACTACACCCGCGCCTTCGGTCTGGATGTCCCTGTATGGCAGCAGTACCTGAACTTCTGGAATGCGATCTTTCACGGCGACCTGGGGACCAGCGTGTACCTGTTCCCGCAGCCCGTCATCAAGATTATCCTGCGCGCCGTACCCTACGATGTTTTCCTGTTGTTGCCGGCAGTTCTGTTGAGTTGGTTCGCGGGGAACTGGTTTGGGGCCTTCGCGGCGCGCAACAAGTGGCTGGACAACACCCTCCTGCCGCTGGGGTACATCCTCACGGCTACGCCCTACATGTGGCTGGGCATTGTGTTGGCTTGGGCCTTTGGGGTGGTCTGGGGCATCTTCCCCATTGCAGGCGCGTACGGTTTTTCCTTGAGGCCTCATCTGTCCTGGACATTCATCGGCAGCGTCCTGAAACATTGGTTCTTGCCGTTTGCCTCCATTTTCCTCGTGAAGTTTGGGGGGTGGGCCATCGGCATGAGGAACATGATCATCTATGAACTGGAGGCCGACTATTCCCACTATCTGGAGGCTCTGGGCGCGCCGCGCGGACTCATCCGCAAGTACGCGTTCCGGAATGCGATTCTCCCCCAGATCACGGGCCTGTCGCTGGATCTGGGGGTGATCGTCGCGGGCGCTCTGGTAACCGAGGTGGTGTTCTCGTATCCCGGCATCGGCTATCTGATCCTTCAGGCTATACAGAATCAGGACTACTTCCTGATTCAGGGGTGCTTCCTGTTCATCATTATCGGCGTGCTGCTGGCCAACTTCGCGATTGACATTGCCTATGTCATCGTGGATCCGCGGACGAGACTGGGTATGATGGGTGAGTCGGCATGATGAAACGAAAAGTGAGAAGCGAGACTCTCTACTTCGCGCTGCGGAACAACAAACTGCGGGTAGGGTTAAGCGTCATACTTTTCTTCCTTGTGCTCACATTCGTGGGCCCCCTGCTCACGCGCTATGCCCCCTACGACTACGTCAATCCTCTTGGGGCGCAGCCTCCATCGGCCAAGTATTGGTTCGGGACGACGATGTTCGGGCAGGATGTCTTCACCCAGTTCGTGTACGGTCTCAAGGCAACGTTCCTGGTGGGAGTCGTCGGCGGGGGCTTGGGTACTCTCATAGGGGTCATCGTCGGTTTCACTGCTGGGTATCGCGGCGGCATGGTTGATGAAGCGCTGAATATGCTCACGAACATCATCCTGGTGATCCCCACGCTGGCCATCCTGCTCATTATCGCGGCGTACCTCAAAGTTCGCGGCATCATGACCGAGAGCGTGTTCATCGGGTGCACGGCATGGCCCTGGGCGGCCAGGGCAATCCGCGCGCAGACCTTTTCCTTGCGGTCCAGGGACTTCGTTGACCTGGCGCGGTTGAGTGGGATGAGCCCGTGGAGGATTATCTTCACCGAGATCGCGCCGAACATGATGTCGTATTTGCTGTTGGTTTTCATCCTTCAGTTCGGGGGGGCCATCCTCAATGCGGCCACGCTGGATTTCATCGGCCTCGGCCCGACGAATGCGGTTTCGCTAGGGCTGATGATGAACAATGCGGTGCTGTGGGGCGCGCTCCTGCTAGGGATATGGTGGTGGTTCATTCCGCCGGGGCTGGCCATCATGGCCATTGTGGGTGCCCTGTATGTTACCAACGTGGGGCTGGACGAGGTTTTCAACCCCAAACTCAGAGAGATGTGAGACCATGAGCCTGCAAGTAGAGAATCTCACGGTGTACTACCAGACCCTGAGGGGAGACGTCCAGGCCCTTGAGAAGGCGACATTTGCTGTTGCCGACGGTGAGATCATGGGGTTAGCCGGCGAATCCGGCTGCGGCAAATCTACGCTTGCCAACAGTCTGATTCGGCTGGTGCCGCCCATGAGGCTTGTCGCGGGACAGGTGAGACTGGACGGAGAATTGCTCCCCCTAGACGACGCAAAGCGTATGAGCGAGTATCGCTTTACGAAAATCTCTGTAATTCCGCAGTACGCGATGAATGCGCTGAACCCGACGCGAAAGATCGGCAAGATCATTGCCGAATTGCTTCAGTCCAAGGGGGTGGATTTCGCCACTATCCTGCCGGAACTCAAGCGAAGGTTGGACCTGGTGGAACTGTCGCACGATGTGCTCGGCATGTATCCTATAGAACTGTCGGGCGGCATGAAGCAGCGGGCCGTGATGGTCCTGTCGGCCCTGCTGAATCCCTCGCTGCTCATCGCGGATGAGATCACCTCGGCGCTGGATGTGTCCACGCAGAAGGCCGTGGCGGAGATGCTGGTCGGATTCCGGGATCGCGAGTTCGTGAGGAGTCTTATCGTCATCACCCACGACATTTCCATCTTGTATCAGATGGCAGATAGCATCCTCATCATGTACGCAGGCCAACTGGCCGAGAAAGCCTCCACCGATGTCATCATCCGCGCGCCGCGGCACCCGTACACGAGGCTGCTGATCGCGTCCCTGCCGAAGGTTGGCGTCAGGTACGCCGAGAGGCGGCTGTCGGGCATCCCGGGCAGGCCGCCGTTGCTGCTTGACCCGCCCGCCGGATGCCGCTTCCGGGACCGGTGCTCCATGGCCTTTGAGAAGTGCATGGAAGTGCCTCCCTTCGTGGAGATTGAAGCCGGCCACTTTGTAGCCTGTTGGAAGGAGTTTGGCGCGGATGCTGACGCTTGATCGTGTATCCAAGGTCTACAGGGTTGGCACCTTTGGGGGGCGGGCGCTCGTGGCCGTGAGCGATGTCAGTTTTGATGTGCGCGATGGGGAGGTGATGTCGCTCATCGGCGAAAGCGGAAGCGGGAAAAGCACAATCGGAAGGATGATCCTGCGGCTGATTCCGGCAACTTCGGGGCGCATTGTGTTCAACGACGTGGACATTTCCACGCTAAAAGGTTCGGCGTTGAAAGAGTACTATCGCAGGGTTCAGGGAGTGTTTCAGGATCCGTTCAGTTCCTATAATCCCATCTTCAAGGCGGATCGGACGTTCCGAATCCTGCGGGATGAGTTCTTTCCCGACACGCCGGCGGCAGAGTGGCAGGACCGGATGGAGAGCACGCTGCGGGCTGTGGGCCTCAATCCTGGGCAGGTTTTGGGCAAGTTTCCGCACCAGTTGAGCGGGGGGCAACTTCAGCGATTCCTCATCGCGCGGGCGCTCCTGCTGGATGTCCAGTTTCTGGTAGCCGACGAGATTATCAGTATGCTAGACGCCTCCACACGGGTGGATGTGCTCAACCTGCTGGCGGACCTCAAGTCGCGGGGCCTTTCCATCCTGTTCATCACCCATGATCTCTCGCTGGGTTACTACATCAGCGAAAGGGCGGTGATCCTTTACCGTGGGTGCATCATGGAAATGGGGGCAACGGAGCGGATATTTGGGACCCCGCTCCATCCGTATACCCAGATGCTGATCGCCTCGGCGCCGCGGCTGGACAAGAAGTGGGAGGAGGTGGAGATTGAACTGCGGGGCGAGCAGTTGGAAAACGTGGCCGGTTGTGTATACTACAACAGGTGCCCGCAAACGATGAGGGACGCAGCCTGCCGGACGCAAAAGCCTACGCTGGTGGCGGTGGAGAGCGAGCACTGGGTTGCGTGCAGACGCTATGCGCGAGAATAAAGGACACGGATGAGGTGTTGTCCATGGTGCAGGTTTTTGGTCCCGAACTACCGAATGTGCCCTGGGAAGAACGGCCTGCGGGGAGCAGCGAAGTACTGTGGCGCTCTGCCAGAAACCCCATCATCACCCGCAACGCGGTGCCGGATGCTAACAGCATCTTCAACAGCGCCGTGGTGTCTTTCGGTGGCGGGTTCGCGGGAGTGTTTCGGTGCGACAACACGGCCCGTCGTATGCAACTCCACGCCGGCTTCAGCAGCGATGGGGTGCGCTGGCAGATTGAGCCCAGGCGCATCCACTTTGAGTGCGACGACGAGGAGATCGGGACGTTTGTCTATGGGTATGACCCCCGCGTATGTTGGCTGGAGGATCGGTATTACGTTACGTGGTGCAACGGCTACTACGGGCCGACCATCGGTGTGGGATACACGTATAATTTCAAGACGTTCTACCAGTTGGAGAACGCTTTTCTGCCGTACAACCGGAATGGGGTGCTGTTCCCCCGCCGGATCAATGGCAAGTTCGCTATGCTCAGCCGACCCAGCGACCGGGGGCATACGCCTTTCGGCGACATCTTCTACAGCGAAAGCCCGGATATGATCCACTGGGGCCGCCATCGGCACGTGATGTCGCCGGTGGACGGGTGGCAGTCCACCAAAGTGGGCGCAGGGCCAACGCCGATTGAGACGTCGGAGGGGTGGCTCCTATTCTACCATGGGGTGCTTACCTCGTGCAACGGCTTCGTTTATAGTTTCGGCGCCGCACTGCTGGATTTGGAGCAGCCCTGGAAGGTGATGTACAGGACACGCCCGTACCTGTTGAATCCTAGGGAGTACTATGAATGCGTGGGCGATGTGCCCAACGTGGTGTTCCCGTGCGCGGCGCTGTGCGACCCGCCGACCGGGCGGCTTGCCATCTACTACGGCGGGGCGGACACGGTTACTTGCCTGGCCTTTGGCAGAGTCGGCGAAATCTTGGATTTCATCAAGGCAAACTCGCTGTGAGAGGCTTGCGCATGTCCAACGCAGATTCTTCGCAGACGGTGTTCCCGCGGGGTTTCGTATGGGGAGCGGCGACGTCCTCCTATCAGATTGAAGGCGCGTGGAACGAGGACGGGAAGGGGGAGAGCATTTGGGACCGGTTCAGCCACACGCCCGGGAGAATCGCCAATGGCGACACGGGCGACGTGGCCTGCGATCACTACCATCGCTGGCGCGAGGATGTGGCGCTGATGCGGGAACTGGGGTTGCGGGCCTACCGGTTCTCCATCTCCTGGCCGCGCCTGCTGCCGGAGGGCTATGGCCG
>DAOTVT010000223.1:0-3539 GCA_034436295.1 Anaerolineae bacterium
GACATCTTACTGGCGATCACGATCTCTGTTGCACTAGGACCGGGCTTTTTCAATACGCTACTCGCTCTTAGCGTCGGAGGCATTCCGATGGCCTGTCGCCTGATGCGGGCCGGAATCCTGGGCATCCGAAAACAGGAGTACTTGGAGGCCGCAACCGCCATCAACGCCAGCACACTGCGGATCATCATCAGGCACGTACTGCCGAATGCTTTCGCCCCCGTGTTGGTTTCCGCGACCATGATGATCGGCCACATCATCCTTGGGGCGGCCATGCTCAGTTTTATCGGCCTTGGTGTACAGCCACCCACACCGGAATGGGGCTCCATGATCGCGGGGGGACGGAGCCTGATTCGCAGTTGCCCCTGGATGGTTACCTTCCCGGGTATATTCATCATGCTCGCCGTCCTGGCCCTCAACATGTTTGGCGACGGCTTGCGCGACGCACTGGACCCGAAGCTGAAGAAATGAGGACAAATAGGCCATGGCGCTTACCAACAGTGCTTTTCTATCCGTAAGAGACCTGGTGGTTGAATACACGGCAGAAGACCAGGTCATTCACGCGGTCAATGGGGTCTCATTTGACCTTGAGCGGGGCAAGACCTTGGGACTTGTCGGCGAGACCGGCGCAGGGAAGACTTCCATTGCCAAGGCGATCATGCGCATCCTCCCCGACCCTCCCGCAAGGATCCGAAGCGGGGAGATATACCTTGATGGTGAAGACCTGCTAAAACTCAGCGAGAAAGAAATGCGCAAAATCCGCGGTCGCAAAGTCTCCATGATCTTTCAAGACCCAATGACCGCGTTGAATCCCATCATGAAGGTGGGAGCCCAGATTTCTGAAGTCATAAGACTCCACAACAAAGTAACCGGGCGCGAGGCACGAGAGCGAACGGTCCTGATGCTGGAGAGGGTCGGCATCCCGGGCGACCGTGCTGACGACTATCCTCACCAGTTTTCCGGCGGCATGAAGCAGCGCGTGGTAATCGCGATGGCTCTGGCCTGCAACCCGGAACTGTTGATCGCGGATGAACCGACCACTGCTCTGGATGTAACCATTCAGGCACAAGTCCTGGAGATGATCAACAAACTCAAGAGCGATTTCAATACCTCCATGATCATGATTTCGCACAACCTGGGCGTGGTCGCCGAGGTCTGCGATGACCTGGCGGTGGTGTATGCGGGCGAGATTGTTGAACTCGGCAGCAAGGAGGCTGTTTTTGACCGCCCGGCGCACCCGTACACGCGGGGCCTGTTCGGTGCGGTGCCCAAGTTATATGACGATAGAGAAAGGCTCAGTCCGATCTTGGGGCTGCCGCCTGACCCCTCCAATCTGCCGCAGGGCTGCCACTTCAGTCCCCGCTGTCCGTATGCGACAGACCCATGTAGAAACGACAAGATTCCCTTGCGAGAGATTGAGCCCGGCCATTTCTCCCGCTGCATACAAGTAATCAGGCCAGAGGGATAACATGCCTACGTTGCTTGAAGTGAGAAACCTCAAGAAATACTTTGAAACTCCTAGGGGTATGCTGCACGCGGTAGATGATGTATCCTTTTCCATTGAGAAAGGCAAGACGCTGGGGATCGTCGGTGAGTCGGGTTGCGGAAAGTCTACCCTGGGCCGCGTCATCATCCATCTGTTGGACAGCACCGGCGGATCCATCTACTTTGAAGGCGAGGATATAACCAACCCTAGCCCCAGAAAACTGCGCAAACTCCGCGAAGATATGCAGATTATTTTCCAGGACCCATATTCCTCTCTGAATCCCCGGATGACTGTGGAACAGACCATCATGGAGCCTCTCGTCATCTCCGGTCGCTTTTCTAAGAAAGAGAGGCAAAGAGAAGCGGAACGTCTGATGGCCATGGTTGGCATAGACCAGCGCCTCCGGCTATCCTACCCGCACGAACTGGACGGTGGAAGAAGACAGAGAGTGGGCATCGCACGTGCACTGGCGCTGAACCCGAAATTTATCTTCTGCGACGAGCCGGTTTCCGCATTGGACGTTTCCATTTCGGCGCAGGTCCTGAACTTGCTGCAGGACCTCCAGGATCAGTTCGGCCTGACCTACATGTTCGTAACCCATGATTTGTCCGTCGTGCGACACATTTCAGACGACATCTGCGTGATGTACCTAGGCCAAATCGTTGAGAAAAGCCCCACCAAGGAACTGTTCGCGCTCCCATTGCACCCCTACACACAAGCGCTGATCTCGGCGGTGCCCACGATTGATATTCACCGCAAAAAGGAGCGCATCATCCTTCAGGGCGAGGTTACGTCTCCCATCAACCCGAAACCCGGGTGCCGCTTTGCGAGAAGATGTATCCACGAGTGTAAGAAATGCCATGAACCGCAGCATCTGGAAGAGGTATTGCCCAACCACTACGTTGCCTGCTGCAGGGTCAGGGAACTCAACAGCCTCTAGCCGCTTGCCATACACGATGGAGCCACGCCAATGCAACCAGCGACCATGCACAACGCCGCAATTCCCGGAACAGGCCCGGCCTCGTGGCGAGCCAAGGTCAGGCAACGCATCGCGGAACTACGCATCAAGGCCCGTTGGTTCATGAGGACGGCGATGCGTCTTCCCGCCGACGAAAACGACGCGGCCATAGCCCGCGCCGTTGCCGCCTTCAAGCCGTTCACGTTCACCGATCCCGACACAGGGATCACGCTGAAATACAATCTATTCATTCCCAAGAACTACGATGTAAACAAATCCTATCCCCTTGTACTATTCATCCACGACGCGGGCGCCGTTAGCACCGATGTGCGCAGGACGCTCGTCCAGTGCCTGGGGGCTGTCGTCTGGGCAACTCCTTCGGAGCAGGCCAAGCATGAGTGCTTCGTTCTTGCGCCTCAATACTCCAGAGTGATCGTCAACGACAACTCCGAAGCGTCTCCCGAAGTGGATGCAACGGTGGCATTGGTCAGGGCTGTGATGAAGCGGTACAGCATAGACAAGAACCGCATATACACGACTGGCCAGTCCATGGGGTGTATGGCTTCCATTGAGATGCTCATCAGATACCCGGACCTGTTTGCCGCAGCACTCCTCGTGGCAGGCCAATGGGACGCCGAGAAGATGTCGGTACTGACGCGGGCGAATATGTGGGTCGTCGTCTCCGAGGGCGACCGAAAAGCCTTCCCTGGCATGAACGCCGGCATGGCCGCACTGGAAGCTGCGGGCGCGAAAATCAGCCGTGCGACCTGGAATGGCCGGGCAAGTGCAGAGGAACTCGCCTCTCAGGTACGCAGCATGATCGCGGAGGGCAACAACATCAAGTACACAGTCTTCGCCAAAGGCACCGTCGTACCCGAGGGATTGCCAGACGACCCCCGCAACAATCATGTCTACACGTGGGCCGTCGCCTACGCGATTGAAGGTTTGAGAGATTGGTTGTTTGCGCAGGTGAAGACGACATGAGTGTCTATCGCCAATCGCGGCCCCCGCGACGAGAAGCGCGTGCCAACAACACCAAACTCCGACTCCGCAATGTCTCCAGAGTCTCATGAGGAGTACACAATGGCTATTGAGGGA
>DAOTVT010000224.1:0-11714 GCA_034436295.1 Anaerolineae bacterium
ACTGGCACGACCGCAGCCCAACCGGGCCAAGCCTGGCGGAGGCGCGGGCGCACTTCGCGGGCGTGCTCATCGGCGGGCTGAACCATGCGCCGGGCGGCGCGTTCCACAGCGGCGTGCCCGAGGAGGCCGTCGCCGAGGCCCGCGATGCCGTGGCGCAGACGGGCGGCGACCGATTCATCCTGGGCCCCGGCTGCGTCATCCACCTGGGCACGCCCGAGGCGAACATAGATGCGGTGCGGGAGTGGGTTGGTCATTGAAAACTGCCGACTTTGACTACCACCTTCCCCCCGAACTCATCGCGCAGACGCCCGTTGAGCCGCGCGACGCCTCGCGCCTGCTCGTGGTGCATCGGGACACGGGGCAGTTGGAGCACCACGTGTTCCGCGACATCGTCGGGTATCTGCGGCCGGGCGACCTGCTGGTGTGCAACGACAGCCGCGTCATCCCCGCGCGCGTCTTCGGGCGCAAGGCGGGCACGGGCGGCAAAGTGGAGGTGCTGCTGGTAGCCAAGCGCGGCGCGCGGACGTGGGAGGCGCTGGTGCGCGGGCGCAGGATTCGGGAGGGCGGCACCCTGACCTTCGGCGAGGCGCTGGAGGCGCGGGTGGTCGCCATCACCGAGTCGGGCAGCCGCATTCTGGAGTTCGCCGAGCCGGTGGAGCCGCACCTGCCATCGCTGGGCGTGGTTCCGCTCCCGCCGTACATCCACGAGCCTTTGCGCGACCCCGACCGCTACCAGACGGTGTACGCGCGGGTGCAGGGCTCCGTCGCCGCGCCCACGGCAGGGCTGCATTTCACGCCGGCGCTGCTGGACGCGATCCTGGCGATGGGGTGCGAGTTGGCGTTCGTTACGCTCCACATCGGCATGGACACCTTCCGCCCCATCGGCGAGGAGCACATTGAGGAGCACCGCATCCACACCGAGTGGTGCGAGGTCAGGCCCGAGGTGGCCGAGCGGGTTCGCGCGGCGAAAGGCGAGGGGCGCAGGGTCATCGCCGTCGGCACCACGGCGGTGCGCGCCCTGGAGAGCGCCGCCCAGAGCGGGGTGGTGCAGCCCTATTCCGGCCCGACGGGCTTGTACATCTACCCGGGGTACACCTTCCGCGCCGTGGACGTGATGATTACCAACTTCCACCTGCCGCGCTCCACGCTGCTGCTGCTGGTGTCGGCGTTCGCGGGGAAGGCGCTGATAGACCGGGCGTACCAGGAGGCCATCCGCAAGCGCTACCGCTTCTACAGTTTCGGCGACGCGATGCTGATTCTGTGAGCCGCTAGACCGCCGAGCGGACGGCGACGGGCTGGCGCATTTGCTCTCGGATGGTCTGCACGTGCAACCGCATGGCCGGGTCGGTCTCCACCCATTCGCGGACCCTGTCCCTGCCGTGCAGGATGGTGGTGTGGTCGCGATTGCCCATGAACGCGCCGATTTGCGCCAGCGACAGGTCGGTCTCGGTGCACAGCAGGTACATGGCGACCTGGCGGGGCACGGCGATCTGTTTCTTGCGCGACGATCCGAGGAGGTCTTGCCGGTCTATCCCGAAGTACTGGGCCACGGCGTCCAGGATGGCCTCGGGCGAGGGCCGCCCTCTGGATGGCATCATGTCCCGCAGGATGGCCTGCGTGGCTTCTACGGTTGGGGGCTGCCTTAGCGCCTCGGAATGGGCGATGACGCGGTTGAGCGCGCCTTCCAACTCGCGCACGTTGGTCTCCACCGTCTGGGCGATGAGTTCCAGGATGGGCGCGGGGAGGACGCAGGCCCTGGCGGCGGCCTTGGCCAGAAGGATCGCCATGCGGGCCGCGAAGTCGGGCGGGGCGATCTCCACGACAAGCCCGCCCTCAAACCGCGAGCGCAGGCGTTCGTCCAGCCCTGGCACGTCGCGCGGGGGGCGGTCGCACGCCACCACGATTTGGCGGTTGGCGCCGTGCAGGGCATTGAACGTGTGGAAGAATTCCTCCTGCGTGGTGTCCTTGCCGGCGATGAACTGGACATCGTCCAGCAGGAGGACATCCACGTCGCGGTATTTGTTGCGGAACTCCTCGGTCGTGCGCGAGCGGATGGAGCAGACTAGGTCGTTGGTGAACTGCTCGGAGGGCGCGTAGAGCACCTTGAGCCCGCGCTGGGCGGCGCGGATGCCGATGGCCTGAAGGAGGTGCGTTTTCCCCAGGCCCACGCCGCCGTAGAGGAACAGCGGGTTGTAGGCTGCGCCGGGGCGTTCGCTCACGGCCCGGGCAATCTCGTAGGGCACGCGGTTGCCGCTGCCCACGACGAACGTTTCAAAAGTGTAGCGCGGGTTCAAGACTCCCGCATGCCCGTTGGATTTGTTGCCCTGGGCGGGGGTCTCATCGGTCGGATCGTATCCGATGAGGTCTCTAGGGTCGGGGGACTCCACCGGCCTGGCGTCCACGATGAAGCGGACGTCCACCTGGCGGCCCGTGATGCGGGTGAGGGTGCGCTTGATCAGCCCCCTCATGCGGTTGTCCAGCCAGTCGCGCGCGTAGGAGTTTCGCGCACCGATGGTGAAGATGCCGTCCTCTTCGGCCACCAGGGTGGTGTCTTTGAGCCATGCGTCAAAGGTTGACTTCGCTAACTGCAGTTGCAGTTCTCCGAGCGTCGCCTGCCATGCCTCAAGGGGCGTCAGTTTGTTCTGCCGGTCGGTTGTGTTGTTCATAATGGACGCGCTGTGAAGAGACAAGATTGTGTTTCGGCCAAAAGGTACAGGAAATCGCATCCCGCCGAGCCGATCTGCCCGCTGATGATTCCATGGGCCCGGAGGGGCTTGGAACGCCTGTCGGTTGTCTGCAAACCACGGGTAAGAGTTGTGAAGAAGTTGAACCGGGTAACGGAGAGCGGCAACTCGCCTTCGGCTCTTGGGGACGCGAAGACCCGTGCTTGGCCTTGTGCTTGCGCGTGCCTGCGGCGGGCTTCGCGCTGACCCGCCAGCGTCTCCCTGGAAGGCCCCTGCCGCCCATCTCTACGGCCCTATTATTGTAGCAGATAGTCGCGATTTTAGGAAGGGCAAATCGTGTTAAAACTGCGCCCCCACCGAGTTTTAAGACTCATTATTGTTAAGCACAACGTGTTGGGGGTTCGCCCGCCGTGGGGTACAACGTGTCGCGCCTGGCTTGACGGCGAGGGCGTTGTCGGGGATAATAGCGCGCACGGAACGGACAAAAGCGGGCGCAGGAGGCTTCGTGAGGATACAGTTTCTGGGCGCAGTACGCAACGTAACCGGAAGCAGGCATCGGCTGCAAATCGCGGGGAAGACCATCCTCCTGGATTGCGGCCTGTTCCAGGGAAGACGCCAGGACTTCTTTGACCGCAACCAACGCTTTGAGTTTGACCCAACCACGGTGGACATGGTGCTGCTGTCCCACGCTCACATTGACCACAGCGGCAACATTCCCACCCTGGTGCGCCAGGGCTTTGCGGGGCACATCTACGCCACGCCCGCCACGATGGATTTGTGCAGCGCCATGCTGCGGGATTCGGCCCACGTCCTGGCCGCCGATGTGGCCTATGTCAACAAGAAGCGGGCGCGCAAAGGCGAACCGCCGGTGCATCCCCTGTACTCGCTGGACGATGCATTGGAGGCGGTGGAGCAGTTCCTGGGCGTCGGCTACAATCGGCCCATCCCCCTGGCCGATGGAGCCACGGCCACGTTCCGCGACGCGGGCCACATCCTGGGGTCGGCGATGATAGAGATTGCCGTGCGCGAGAACGGCCGCAACCTCAAGGTGGTGTACAGCGGCGACCTGGGGCGGCCCGGCCTCCCCATCCTGCGCGACCCCTACGTGGTCCAGGATGTGGACACGCTGATTCTGGAAAGCACCTACGGCGACCGCACCCATGACTCGCCGTCGGAGGCGGAGGATCAACTGCGGCGCGTCATTCTGGAAACGGTCAACAGGGGCGGCAAGATCATCATCCCCGCCTTCGCGGTGGGCCGCACCCAGGAGTTGGTCTATGCCCTGCATCGGCTGACCCTGGCGCGGAAAATCCCCGAGTTGCCCGTATTCGTGGACAGCCCGCTGGCCGTCAACGTAACGGAGATCTTCCGCCTGCACCCCGAATGCTACGACCGAGAAATCAACGCCTTCATGGAGCGCGCCGACGTGGAGGACGCCTTCGGCTTCCGCCGCCTGAGGTACATCCGCGACGTGGAGGAATCCAAGGCGCTGAACTCGCTGAAGCAGCCCGCCGTCATCATCAGCGCGTCGGGTATGTGCGAAGCGGGGCGCATCCTCCACCACTTGAAGAACAACATAGAGGATTCGCGCAACACCATCCTGTTCGTGGGATTCCAGGCCGAGCAGACCCTGGGGCGCAAGTTGGTGGACGGGTGGAAGAAGGTCAACATCTTCGGCGAGGAGTACACGGTGCGCGCGGCGGTGGAGCGGATAGACGGGTACAGCGCCCACGCCGACCGCAACGAACTCCTGGACTACGTGCGGCGCGTCCGGCAGACGGGGCTTCGCCGCGTGTTCATCGTGCACGGCGAAGAGGCCGCGTCGCTATCGCTGGCCGCCGCGCTCAAGGAGATGGGCGTCCCCGAGGTGCACGTGCCCATGCCCGGGGACACGGTGGAACTCTGACACGGGGGCAAGGAGGCCGCCGATGGAACTTCTGGCCCGCCACGCGAAAGAGATGGGCATTCCCCTCTCGCCCGCGCAGATTCAGGCGTTCCACATCTACCGGCGCGAACTGCTGGAATGGAACAAGAAGTTCAACCTCACGGCCATCACCCAGGAGGAGCACATTGAGATTCGCCACTTCCTGGATTCGCTCACGTGCCTGGTGGCCATGCGGCAGGTTGGCGGGGCTTCTGGGCCGGAGCGCCGCGCGGGCGAGCGCCTGCGCTTCCTGGATGTGGGCAGCGGCGCAGGGTTCCCGGGCGTCCCGCTGAAAATCGTCTGTCCTCGGTGGCGGGTAACGCTGCTGGAAGCCACGGGCAAGAAAGTGCGGTTTCTGGAGCACCTGCGCGGGGTGCTGGGGCTGGCCGACCTGGAGATTCTCCACGGGCGCGCCGAGGATTTGGCCAGAGATCCCGCGCACCGCGAGCAGTACGATTGGGTCGCGGCGCGTGCCGTCGCCGAGATGCCCGCCCTGGCCGAACTGACCCTGCCCTTCGCGCGGCTTGGCGGCAGGGTGATCGCCATGAAGGGCGAGACCGCCGAGGCCGAGGTGGCCCAGGCGGGCCGGGCGCTCACCGTCCTGGGCGGGGAGTTGGTGAAGATCATCAAGGTGGCGTTGCCCGGCCTGGCCGAGGAGCGCCGCCTGGTCGTGGTGCAGAAGACGGCGTGTACCCCCGATGCGTACCCCCGCCGCCCGGGGATTCCCGCCAAGCGGCCGCTGAAATAGGCCCGCGCTACTCCGCCCAGTCCAGCCCGAAGAGCGCCTCAAACTGCTCCTCAAAGTAGGGCGAATCCGGATCCAGTTGCTCGTACAGCGCCAGAAGGCGTTGGGCCTCGGCCCTATAACCCCAGAAGTCGTCTACGGCCTCGGTGCCTGGCAGCGCCCTCTGCTCGGCCAGGAAGCGGAAGAAAGCCTGGAGCGACCCGAACAACGTGTCCGTGAGCGCCGCGCTCGCCTCGGCGCACTGGCGGGGGTACCACCAGAAGAAGAACTCAAACAGCGCGTCAAAGTCGGCGTCCAGCACCGACAGCCCCTGATGGGCCGCCATGTAGGCCGCGAACAGCCAGAGCGCATAGACCTGGCGTCCAGTCTCTTCGGGCGACGCGGGGCGAACCTCGGCCTCGGCGAGCATGAACCGCTTGACCCAGGCGAGGCTTGTCTCCAGCAGGTCGCGGGCCGACGCGTCGGAGACACGGCGGCGCTGGTCGGCCTCGGGCGGGGCGATGCGGGCTACCGACTGCCGCAGGCCGCGGGCAAAGGCGCGAATCTCTTGCAACAGGGCGATGTCCTGCGCTTCGGTGCGGTTGCTCCCGTTACCCATCGCGGCCGCTCCCGATTTGCAGGCGCTGGATGCGCCCTTCCGTTACCTGGATCGGGTCGGCGCGCGCGAGGAATTCGGGCGAGAACAGCGTCAAATCGGTGGTGGTAAGGATCGCCTGCTCCACGCCGTTCACGGCCTCCAGGAGGCATTCGCGCCGCTTGGTGTCCAGTTCCGACAGGACATCGTCCAGCAAGAGGATGGGATGCTCGCCCGTCTCCCGACGCATGAGTTGGGTCTCGGCCATCTTGAGCGAGAGCGCCGCCGTGCGCTGCTGGCCGCGCGAGCCGAAGGTCTGGAGATCCCACCCGTTGACCAGAAAGCGGAGGTCGTCCCTGTGGGGGCCTACAAGGCAGGCCCCCTGGTGCAACTCGGCGGGGCGAAGGCGGGCCAGCCGTTCGGCGAACAGCGCCTGAATCTCCGCGATTTCGTCCTGCGCCACGGCGAGTTCCAGCCCCAGCGGCGGCTGGAATGCCTCGGGCACTGACAATCGGGGCTGGTACTTCAGGCGCAGGAGTTCGCTGCCGTTGGTGAGTTCGCGGTGGATGGCCCCCGCCAGTTGATCCAGCGCAACCACGGCGCGGCGACGCCAGGCCATCACCTCGGCCCCGCGGGTGATCAGCATGTCGTCCCAGTAGGCCAACTGCGTGGGGTCGCCCGACCGTTCGCGCAGTCGGCGCAGGAGGTGGCCGCGCTGCAGCACCGCGTGCGTGTACTCGCTCAACACGCGGCAGTAGCGGGGGTTGATCTGGCACAGCATGACATCCAGATAGCGCCGCCGCACCGGAGGGGCTCCATCCACCAGTTCCACATCCTGGGGGACGAAAAGCACCACGTTCAGGTGGCCCAGCAAATCCAGCGCCCGACGGTTGACGCCGTTGATGCGAATCTGCTTGCGCACCGTGGAGCCGTTGGCCCCGCCGTTGGCCTTCAGTATGGTGATCTCAATGCGTTCGGCGCGCTCGCCACGCTCCACCTCGGCGTCAATGCGGGCGTAGGGCTGGATGTCGTCGTTCGCGAACCAGTTGAGCAGGTCTCGGTCGCTGTTGGTGCGCGGCGATTTGCTGGTGGCCAGCATGTAGATGGCTTCCAGGAGGTTGCTTTTCCCCTGGGCGTTGTCTCCTTGCAGCACCACAAGCGGCCGCTCAAAGGCAAGTTCCAGGCGGCTGTAGTTTCTGAAATTGATGAGCGTCAGGCGTTTCAGGCGCAAAAGGTCGTCTCCGCGCGAATTGTTCTGCCGTTCGGATTATAGCACCGCGAGGCGGCAAAACAAAAGCCGCGCAGCCGAGCGGGCCACGCGGCTTGTGAAGGGCGGCGAAAGGGCGCGGCGTGCCCTCTACTGTGTGATGTGCATGGGCATGATCACGTGGACGAAGTCATCGGACCCCACGGGGCGGATCACGCCTGGGCTGGAAGGCGTTGTGGTCTCCAGCGCCACCTGGGCTTGCGAGACGACGGACAACACGTCTATCAGGTAGCGCGAGTTGAAGGCGATCTCCAGGCCCTCCCCCTCCACGGTCGCGTCCACCTCGCCCACGTTGTCGCCCACCTGGGCGGCGGTCGCGTTCAGTTCCACGTGCGCTGGCGCCAGGTCGCTGGCGGGGACAATCCGCAGCCGCACCACATTGGAAGCCTCGCGCGCGTAGATGTTCGTCGTCCGCACGGCTTGCAGGAGTTCGCCGGTGTTCATGATGGTGCGCGTGGTGAAGGTGCGCGGGATGATCTGCTTGTAGTCGGGGAATCGGCCCTCTATCAGTTGCGAGACCATGTCCACGCTGCTGAGATGGAACAGAATCTGGTTGCGGCCTTCCGGGATGCACATCTCCACGGTCTCATCCTCGTCCGAGGCGATGCGCGCCAGTTCGTCCAGGGCGCGGGCCGGCACGATGAAGGTCATGGGCGCGGGCGCGGATTCCTTGAGCGGCGCGCTGCGGACGGAGAGGCGGAAGCCGTCGGCGGCGGCAAAGGTGGCGCGGTCGCCCTCAAAGGTTACCGAAACGCCGGTGAGCACCGGGCGGCTCTCGTCGGTGGCGGCGGCGATGGTAACCTGGCGTATCACGTCGCGGAGCACGTCCGCCCCGATGGACACCCGATTGTTCTCGTCCGGCGACGGGATCACGGGGAAGTCCGAGGGGTCCATGCCGTTCATGTTGGCTTCAAACCGCGCGCACTTCAGGTGCAGCGTGTTCGTCCGCACGTTCAGGTCCATCTCTATGCGTTCGGGAGGCAGCGAGTTGACGAAATCCACCAGGAGGCGCGCCGGAATGGCCACCGCCCCCTCATCGTCCACCTTGGCACCGATCCAGCAGTTGATGCCGATCTCCAGATTCGTGGCCGCCAACTTCAGGCGGGGGCCGTCGGTCGCCACCAGGATGGTGCCCAGGATGGGGAGCGAAGACCGACTGGGGACGGCGCGCTGCACGATGGAAAGGCCCTTCGCGAGATTGTCCTGAAGACAGGAGACTTTCATGGACTCGCCCTCCTTATGCTGTACATGTCGTTGCATTCCCAGTATACACCAGGTTGCGGAAACTGGCAACGACGGGAGGCTGAATTTGACAAATCCGCCGCGGCGACTAGAATATGCAGCAAATTGAATGATTCCCGCAGGCCACGCGCCCGTTTTCTCGGCCACCGTGCCATCGTCGGAACATTCGCAGAAATCAGGAGGCCTTCGTGTCTGAAGCGTTGCAGTACATCGTGTACCTTTTGCAGTCCGGCCTGGGAAATCTGGCGTCTTACCTGGCCGCGCATGTGCTCCTATGCCTGTTGCCCGCCTTCTTCATCGCGGGCGCGCTGGCGGCCCTGGTACCGAAGGAAGCCATTACGCGCTTCCTGGGCCGCAACACGCCCAAGTACATCTCGTATCCCGCCGCCGCCCTGGCCGGCAGCGTGTTGGCCGTCTGTTCCTGCACCATCGTGCCGCTGTTTGCGGGCATCTACCGAAAAGGCGCAGGGCTCGGTCCTGCCATGACGTTCCTCTTCTTCGCGCCGGCGGGCAATATCCTGGCCCTCGCGTACACGGGCGTGGCCCTCGGTGGCGACATCGCCCTGGCCCGCATCATCCTGTCCGTTACCTTCGGCATCGGCATCGGAATGATCATGGCGCTCATCTTCCGCAAAGATGACGTCCAGCACGACCTGGAAACCAACGGAATGGACGCCAAGGCTACGCTGCACCGCAAGACCCTCATCTTCCTGTTGCTCCTGGTTGCGCTGCTCATCGCCGGCACGCTGAAGGTGGGGCTGCTGACCAATTCCTACGCCACCATCACGCTCCCCATCAGCGGCATGGATCGGTTCCAGAGTTTTCTGTACCAACTGGTGCCGTTTGACGCGGCGAAGGGCGAGGAGGGGGTCTCCGCACAAGGGGCGATCCTCATCGGCTTGCTGGCGCTCATCGGGCTGGCAGCCTGGCGCGGCCTGGGCAAGGTGGACGAAGGGTTCAACCGCTGGACGTGGGTGTCGCTGGGCCTCATCGGCCTCACGTTCATCACCGCGGCGGCTGGACTGGTGCCCCACGCCGGGGGATTGGACATCCTGCTGACAGGCAAGATGTTTGGCGTCGGGTTGACCATGGTCGCCATCGCCCTCGTCGCGTGGAAGGCGTTTGACCCCTACGACATCCAGGAATGGCTGTGGGAGACGTGGCGGTTTGTGCGGCAGATTTTCCCGTTGCTCATCGTGGGGGTCTTTGTGGTGGGCATGGTGCGCCGCATCATCCAGCCGGAGTGGATACAGGCGCTGGCCGGAAGGAACACGTTCCTGGGCGCCTTGGCGGGCGTCTTCTTCGGCATCTTCATGTACTTCCCCACGCTGGTGGAAGTGCCCATTGCCAAGATGTTCCTGGACCTGGGCATGCACCGCGGGCCGCTTCTGGCCTACCTGATGGCGGACCCGGAACTTTCGCTCCAGAGCATTCTCATTACTGCGAAGATCATCGGCAACAAAAAGGCGTGGACGTATGTGGCGCTGGTGGCCCTGTTCAGCACGCTGTCTGGGCTCATCTACGGCGCGTGGGTGGACGGCGCCAGCGCGTGGGTGCTGCTCGCATACCTGGCGGCGGCCATCGGCGCATTGGCCGTGGCCCTGACGGTGATAGACCGGCGCAGCCGCCGCGTCGCAACGGCGCCGGCGCACGGAACCGAATAGTCCCAAGACGTTTACATCCCAATCTTCACGCGGAGGTCAATTCATGGAAGTCAAAGTTCTGGGCACGGGTTGCCCAAACTGTGTGAGACTGGAGCGCATTGCGCGTGAAGCCGCGCAAGAAGCCGGCATCCAGGCCGAATTCGTAAAAGTAACGGACATCGGGGAAATCATGAAGTATCCCATCTTGGGGACGCCGGGGCTTGTGATCAACGGCGTGGTCAAGTCGTCGGGGCGGATCCCCCGCAAGGAAGAGATCATCGCTTGGCTCAAGGCGGCCCAAGGCTAGCGCGGGCGGCCTAGAATAACGTAAAGGAGTGGAGCAAGATGTCGGAAAAAGTCGTCGCGGTACCGGTAGAACGGCCTCGGGTCGTGGGGCAACTGTCGCTGTTGGACCGCTTCCTGACGCTGTGGATTTTCCTCGCCATGGCGGTGGGGGTGGGATTGGGGTATCTGTTCCCGACGGCGGTGCAGTCGTTCAACAAGGCGGTGTCGGTGGGCACGACGAACATCCCCATCGCCATCGGGTTGATTCTCATGATGTACCCGCCGCTGGCAAAAGTACACTACGAGGAACTCGGGGACGTCTTCCGCAACTGGAAAATCCTGGGGTTCTCGCTGTTGCAGAACTGGGTCATCGGCCCGATTCTGATGTTCATCCTGGCCGTCGTGTTTCTGCGCGCGTATCCGGCGTACATGGCGGGCCTCATCATGATCGGGCTGGCGCGCTGCATCGCGATGGTCATCGTGTGGAATGAACTGGCGCGCGGCGATACGGAGTACGCGGCGGGCCTGGTGGCGTTCAACAGCCTGTTCCAGGTCTTCTTCTACAGCGTGTACGCCTACATCTTCATCACCGTGCTGCCCACGTGGTTGGGTCTGCAAGGCGCGGTGGTGCACGTTACCATCGGCGAGATCGCCAAGAGCGTGTTCATCTACCTGGGCATCCCCTTCCTGGCGGGCTTCTTCACGCGACTGATCCTCATGCGCGCCAAAGGCCGGGAATGGTACGAGACGAAGTTCGTCCCGCGCATTAGCCCCCTCACGCTGGCTGCGCTGCTGTTCACCATCGTGGTCATGTTCAGCCTGAAGGGGAACCTCATCGTTACCATCCCGCTGGATGTGGTGCGCATCGCCATCCCGCTGGTGTTCTACTTCGTGATCATGTTCCTGGTCAGTTTCTGGATGGGGCACAAGATCGGCGCGGACTACGGCAAGACCACGACGCTGGCCTTCACCGCTGCCAGCAACAACTTTGAACTCGCCATCGCGGTGGCGGTAGCCGTGTTCGGGATTGAGTCGGGCGCGGCGTTTGCTGCCGTCATCGGGCCGCTGATTGAAGTGCCGGTGATGATCGGGCTGGTGAACGTGGCGTTTGCGCTGCGGAAGCGCCTGTTCGCGCCGAAGGCTGGGGTGGCGGCGGCGGGGTAACCCGAGAGCGCGGGCAGGGGGAGGGGACAACCTTCTCCCGTTCCGGTTGGGGCTATCCACGAATCACGCCTAACGTGCGACGCACCTCCAACGTGCGACGCACCTCCAACGTGCGACGCACCTCCAACGTGCGACGCACCTCCAACGTGCGACGCACCTCCAACGTGCGACGCACCTCCGAGGTGC
>DAOTVT010000225.1:0-7519 GCA_034436295.1 Anaerolineae bacterium
GTGTAGGTCGGGCCAGGGGCCACGCGCTGCTTCATGATGATGGGGAGGAAGGCGCGTTTCGCAGCCTGCCGCGTGGGTGTGCGGGTGGGCGTGCGGGTTGCCGTAGGGCTGGGCGTGCGTGTGGGCCTGACTTGGCCGGTGGGCGTGGGGGTAGGCGTGGCGGTTACCTGCACGCGCAGCAGCGCCGGCGAGTTGCCGGTGGCCCCTCGCACGCCGACGACGCGCACGCGCCACTCACCCGTGCTGTCGGCAATCACCTGGCAGTGCTCGGGAGATGTGCCGGACAGGTTCGCGCATAACTGCCGGGACGGGCTGCTGTACAGGTTCATGTTGTAATCATCCGGAAGGTTGTACAAGTCGGCGGTGATGATCTGCCCCTCCACCACCGGGAACCTGAACCAGTCCTCGTCTCCATTCGGGCAGATGCGCACCTCGTAGGTGGCGCCCAGCGTCAGGGGAACGGCATTGGCATAATCGTTGTAGGGTTCGTATTCGTCCGGATCACAGCAGAGCGTGAGAGAGAGATCGTCTGCATAGAACCACGTTGGCAGGCTCGCGTCAGTCGTAGCATGCACAGTCAGTTGGCAGATATCGCGGGGCGGGCAAATAGAAGGGGCTGTCCAACCCACTTCAAATTTCGCCCAGGCTAACTGTGGGAAATCGTTGGGCATGGACCACTCAATCGGGCCTGAAGTCCCACACTGCACTGTTACACGCAACGTGTCGAAAGGCCCAACGTCAGTTGTTTGCATCCAGAGCCAACCGCCTATGTAGGCCTCTGCAGCCTCAAAAGGACAGGTAACAGATTGCGAGAGCAGATCGTCCGCGTTGTTACGTCCGCCCAACAGGGCGCTGTAAGCACCGCCATGGGAAAACCCAGAAATGATAAGCGGGCTACCGGAAAGCGCCCAATCGGCGAAAGAGCCTGTTTCAAAGCCGCCGTTGCGCAAGAGGTTTTCGCAGTATCGCACGGCGGCCAAGGAACCAGCAGCGGACGGGCGCGGCTTCATGATGAGGGGGAGATAGATCCGCAGCGGGCTGACCAGAAACCTGTTGCCGCCGTAGTGCCCGGGAGCCGGCTGGTGCCAGACCAGGCGGTTCCCTGCCACTACCTCTGCGCCGCTCTCGGACCAGGCGTCCACCCCCCGGTACTCCGCATCGGTTATGAACAAGATGAGGTACGGATACGGCTGCGTTGCAGCGTAGGCAGGGCTGTAGCGCAACAGGAATGAGCCATCGTCCGCCGTCTCCGTTACGTCCAGGCGCTGTTCCAATTCCATCCGGTCATGGGAGCCGTACAGGCTGACCTCCACCCTGGGCACGGGCAGTTGGATCGGTGTTACGAAGACCGCGCCGCCAATCTCCACGACGGGAGCCCAAGATGTGCTCGTCGGCGTGGGCGTGCGTGTTCGCGTGGCGGTCGGCGTCGGGGTGGCTGTGGCGCTGGGTGTGTGGGTCGGCCTGTAGGTCGTGGCCGTCGGCGTGGCTGTTGGCGACGGCACGTCCCAGAAGAAGTTCTCCGCATATCCGCCCGGGGAGGGGTTATGGAAGCGAATCCAGTTTGCGCTGACCACCTCGCCGCCGGAGCCGCTGAGGGCTCCGGTAGATACGTAGCCCGAAGGGTCGGTTTCCACGATGTTGTAGTACGCGTAGTCGCCGTCGTAGCCCGACACGGAAAGGCTGAATGCGCCGGAGCGGTTCGTGGTCGTCTCCCGAATCCAAGTCCCCCAGCCACGGGTGGAATTGGCCCCGTAGATGGCCACCGTTACGCCCGCCAGCGGCGTGCGGTAGTCGCCAGGTTGGCCCTGGTAAACGCCGCCGCTGAAGGTCCAGACCGGGGTCATGACGAGCGGTTGCAAGCCGGGCGCGAGTGTGCCTGTCCTCGTACCCGCCGCTGCGCCTGCACTGCCCAGGACGACTGTCAGTGCAAGTCCGAGCAGGAGCACGGTCTTCACGGCAGCGCCCACATGCCGATAGGGGTGCGTGCTCTTGTCCATAGCATTGCCTCCTGACCAACGGACAGCCGTTGGTTCACTCGTCAGGCGCCATCCCGTTCTCCGGCATGAGTACGAGGAAGGCCAGGAAGAACAGGGCAGTTGCGGCGCCCGAAACCCAGATGAACGCGCTGGACACCCTCCCCGCAAGCCCCAAGATCGCGATGACCAACGTGGGAAGGGCGTTGTCCACCAGTCCTGCTCGGATGATCGCCACGTTGCGGAGCGGTTCTCGGTAGGCGAACCAGTAGGCAACCCCCCAGGCCGTGGCAGCGCCCCCGAAGAGCCTGAGGTAGATGGGGTCTTCGGGGATCGGTACGCCCAGCATGGAGAGGAGGGAAAGCGGGCCGAGAAGGGCAGGGAGTCCCCAGACAACGATTGTGATCAGCGTCTTGACGAAGAGGACGCGGCGCAGCCAAAGCAGTTTGAGGTCAGTGGCCATCATATCTCCTCATTATCCACTTTCTGAGATCAACAGAGATGGGGCCTGGTGCAGAGGACAGAATCGGCGCAGAGTTCCAGGCCCCGCCTCGCGCTTGCAGACACGGCCTACCCGCCAGGCCGGATGGGCTTGGGCATGACTGGCGACGGCCCCCAGAGTTCCGCCGTCACGTTGAGGCCGACGGTGTGCAGTTCGGCCCACACTTTCTGCGCGTCCTCGTGCGCGTACCAGGCGGCCCAGGCTGCAAGGTCGGCGAACTCATAGGTCGCCAGTATTTGGGGCGCGCCTGCGGCTCCACGGTATGCCCGAAACTCCACCACCCCCGGCACGCCCAGGGTGCGCGGCACTGCGCTCTTGAGCCACTCCAGGTAGGCGTCCACTTTGTCCGGGTGAATGTCCCACTTCACCACGAAGAGCACCATCGCAATCACCTTCTTCCTGTTTGGCTTTCACCGGGGGCGAAGCCTTCGCACGTGTCGGCTCCGGCTACTCGCCGCCCAGATAGCGGGTCAGCGCCTGCAGACCCTCCTCCCACGTGGCGACAGGGAAGATGTCTGCCTCCATGGCGTCAATCCAGGCCACCGAGTTGATCGTCAGCGCCGCTGCAGCGTCGGCCTCAAAGATGGATACGACTGCCGGTTTGCTCTTGGACGACCAGTACTCGGCGATCAGTTTGATTCCCCCAGGGAACTTCCACTCGGCCCGGCGCCCCATCATCTGCGCCAACTTGGCCTGATCTACCCCTTCTTTCAGGCTCCACAGCGCGATGAACTTCATAGCAGAACCTCCTTACTTTCGTACTTCACAACTTTCACTCAACATCACATGGTCCTTGTTTGGCCATAGTCCCCTCCTTCCGCTGGCGGCCATATAATCTGCGGGTCTTCCCCAAGTCGGCGCAGAAAGTCCAATAGGTCATCCAGCGTGCTGAAAGTCCAGCACCGGCCTGTTTGGATGTGTTCAACCTCACCGTGCCAACTTTGAGATACGACGCACGGCTCGTTGCTCCCGTAAACCGACGCGCGCGACAGGCGGACCAGGAACGACATGTACTCGCTGGATGTAGGCATGTGTTCTCCATCGCATCGTTGCTCTTGCGGATAGATGACGCGGCTGCGATCGGTCTTTTCAACAAGGTAGCATGGAGATGGCTACAAAGTGGCTACAAAACAGGATGCGAGACGCGGAACGCGGCGTGGCGAGTGCGGCCTGCGCAGATCTCACGCCTTGCGCTTCGCGAGGCGGAGGTAAGCAAGGGATTGCTGAGGATCAGAGATATGGCCAGCTTTGGCCGCGATAATGGTCTTGGCCCGCCGGGCATGCTCATGGGCCTCTTTGGGGCGGCCCAGTGCTCGGAGGACCCGGGCGTGGGCGCGATAGACCTCTTCGCTCCCAATCCAGGCCTCGTGGGCGAGGTGGACCAGGGCCACGGCTCGCTCGGTGTGCTGCAAGGCGGCCGCCGCTTCGCCCTGGGCCAGCAGGGTCAGGCCGGCTTCGGTCTCGCCCCACATCTGGCAGACGGGCAGCGCCCCTTCGCCGGCCAGGCGGATGGCCTCGCGCGCGCACGCCAGAGCGCCAACCAGATTGTCCGCGAGTCGCTCGGCGCGGGCCAGGATGGCGAACCCTGCCGCCAGGTGCTCGCGGCACTCGCTTTCCCTCGCGATGTCTATGGCCTCGGCCACAAGCCCGTGGGCCGAGCGTGTCTGGCCGTCCTCTAGTATAACAAGCCCCAGGGCGATCAGCGCCTCGGCCAACCTGCGCTGATGCGAAACGGCGCGAGCCCGCTGCACCGCGCTCTGGAGCACGCGTCGCGCTTCGGCATTACTGCCCAGGTGGTACAAGGCGAGTCCCAAGCCGATCTCCGCGGCGGCCGCGCCGTGCGCCTGGTGCATTTCCAGGTGCATGGGTACGCCCTCGCGGAGGTGCTCGGCGGCAATGGCATAGAACCCCTGGTACAGTTCCCAGTATGCGGTGTATGTGCGGGCATAGGCCTCTGCAGGACGGGCCCCGATGCGTTGGGCCAGGGCAAGGCTGTCGCTCAGATGGCGCTGGGCCTCCGCGAAGTGCCCCAGTTTCAGGTGCAGCAGGCCGATGTCCAGCAATGCCCATGCCACTCCGTTGTAGTCCCCTGCTGCCCTGTGGCAGGCTTCTGCTTCTTCTTGGTAAGCCAACGCCTGGGCGTAGTCTCCCATATGGAGGAAGATGTAGCCGAGATTGTGGGCAATGGGCCCGCGGATTTCGGGGCCAGCCTTCTCGCCCGCGATGGCGAGTGCGGACTCCAGGGCGGCAAGCCCTTGCCGCGGCTGCCCCAGAAGGTAGTGGGCGAATCCAACCTCAACGAGAATCTGGCACAGCATGGACTTTGCAGGCTCGGGAGCCGGGACGGGCACGGGAGCGATGTGCTGCAGCGTTGCCCGCGCCTGGCTGATCGCTTCCACATACCGGCCGGCCAGATTCAGGTAGCGTGTGCGATGGAGCGTGGCGAGGAGGCGGAGGTTGCTGTCGCCGCTGGCCTCCGCGAGGGCGGCTAACGCCTCCAGGTCGGCGTCCCGCTCGTCCAGCCGACCGCTCACGTAACGCAGGTGAGCGCGGTCTGCCAGCACCTGCCCGCGCTGGGCCAGGGAGTCGGGGCTGGTACGGTCCGGGTCAAGGCGGTCCAGCAGCGCCAATATTCGGGTCTGATGCTCCTCGGTCTCGTTCCATGCAAACATGTCCGCAGCCTGCCGGGCTGCAAGGGCGTGGTACTGCAGCGCCTTCCTCAACTCGCCCCCAGCCTCAAAGTGGTGCGCCAGCACAGTTGCGGCAGTGGGCTCCAGTTGCTCCAGGGCGCGACCGGCGCGGCGGTGCAACAGTTGCCGCCGCATTGGGGCGAGGCTGGCGTACACAACCCGCCGTACGAGTTCGTGGTGGAAGCAGTAGGGGCTGGCCTCCGGTGCGCCGCGACTTTCCTCCAGGAGTCGCTGTGCCACCAATTCGTCCAGGCTGTCCATGGTCTCAAGTTCGGGACGGCCTGCTATCAGGCGCACTGGGTCCAGGCCAAACGTGTCGCCTAGAATCGCCGCGGCCTGTAGCACTTGCCGCGCCACCGGGCTCAATCGCCGAAGGCGGTCGTCCACAGCCTGCACAACGGTCTCGGGCAAAGCAAGGTTGTCGGCATCGGCCAGGGCTTCGCGTATGCGCCCGGTCTGCATCAGGGAGCGAATGGTTTCCAGGACGAAGAACGGGTTGCCCCCGGTGATTCGCCGCAGGCGGCGGGCGAACGCCTCGTCGCCGGGTATAGTGCCGGCCAGACGCCGAAGGAGTTTGAGCACCGCATCCTCGTCCAGACCCTCCAGTTGCAGTTCCTGTAGCGCGCCCGTGAGCGCGAGATTGTGGCGCAGCCCACGCACGGCATCGGACTCTTCGCTTCGGTAGGTGCCAATGACCAGCAGGCGACTGCCGCCGAGATGCCGTCCCAGGTGCACCAGCCAGTCCAGAGTCGTGCTGTCGGCGTGGTGCAGGTCATCCAGGCAGAGGACAAGGGGCGACAGCCCGCGCATGACTATACTGAGGGCGTCAAACAGGCGGCTGCGCGCCTCTTCCGGTTGTGCGGGCAATGGCGGTGGCATGTCGGGGTAGAGACTGCGCAGTTCTGGCAGAAGGCGCGAGATTTCGGCGAGCCAGGTGAGGCTTACAGGGTGCGGGCGCACACGCGTGGGTGAACCCGACTTGACCTCGCCGCCCGACATTTCGGCCGTTTCGGTGAACAGCGTGCGCAGGGCTTGGATGATGGGATGATAGGGCATTGAGCGCGTCTCGGGGTGTCCGGAACCGATGAGCACGCGCGTCTGTTTGGACAAGCGGGAGGCAAACTCGTGCAGCAGACGCGACTTTCCTACGCCCGCCTCGCCGGAAATGAGGACTACTTGACCGGGGCCTGTGAAAGCGCGCCGGTATGCTTCTTCCAGGTGGCGGACCGCGTCTTGCCGCCCCAGCATCGGCGTGTCCATTCTGGGCAGCGCCGTCAACTTAGGCCTGGGCGTGTGGCGCGGCGGTTGTCCAACCATGATGGCCTCGTAGACCTCGCGCGTCTCCGGCAGTGGTCCGACGTTTAGTTCACGCTCCAGGGCGGCTATGCAGCGTTCAAACTGGCGCAAAGCGGCGTGTCGGTCGCCGGTGGCCGCGTACAGTTCCATCAGGCGACGGTGGATGTCCTCGGCGAGGTCGTCGGTCTCCAGGTATCGTTTCGCGTACATGATCGCGGCATCAAGGTCTCCACTGGCCGTTCTCTCGTCAACCAGGGTTGCCAGCGCCCGCAGATACAGGCTCTCACACGCGCGCTGCTCTTGGGTTGCCCAGCCCTCGTATTCAGGGCTGCCCGGCAGGGAGAAACCCGCCAGGAAAGCCCCCCGATAGAGTTCAACAGCGTAGCGGAGTCCTTCGGCAGTCCCTTCCTCTGTGCCTTGACGGAAGGCCACGACGTCGCACCAGACCCGTGCCGCGTCCAGCGCCACACGGTCGTCGGCGATGAGCAGCAGGTCGGGCTCGGGCAGGGCGTGGCGCAGGTGGGTGAGGAGGTGGGTCAACTTTCGGCGTGCGTCGCATTCGGGCGTGTCAGGCCAGAAGAGGAAGCAGAGGTGTTCGCGGGGCACAGGCTCCAGTCGCGTCGCGAGGCGATAGAGGAGAGCGCGGGCCTGGCGGCGGGATAAGGGCAGGGTCCCACCGGCCCAGTCCGCTCGCGGCGGCCCTAACAGATAGACTCGCAAGACTGCGTTTGCAGGGGCGAGTTCGCCCTGTGCTTGGCTCCACATTGCGTAACTCTCACGGCGCGCTTCGGTACAGCGGCCACGCTCGGGGCCCGTCGCTCACACGATGCGCACGGACGCGCAGGACAAGTATAGCGCCTCCGCGCCCAGTCGCGCAAATGGGGGTGTGGGTGGACTCGGTTTCACCTTCTGTTGGTGGGTCCATCAGTAGACACGTAGGGCGGCTTCCCATAGCCGCCAGAGGCAGGGGCAGGTAGGAAACCCGCCCTACGCTTGCTGTGCAGCCCCACCTGCGACGCACCTCGGAGGTGCGTCGCAGGTTCGGCAAGTGTGGAAAC
>DAOTVT010000226.1:0-7152 GCA_034436295.1 Anaerolineae bacterium
TGGAAAGCCGCCCTACGTGTGCTGTCGCCGCGAGGCGGGGCGGGGGACGCGAAGACCCCAAAGGTCTCCGAGACCTTTGGGGTCTGTCCTTTACTTCGCGTGCGGGGGTACGTGGCGGCTATGGAAAGCCGCCCTACGTGTGCTGTCGCCGCGAGGCGGGGCGAGGGGGACGCGAAGACCCCAAAGGTCTCCGAGACCTTTGGGGTCTGTCCTTCGCTTCGCGTGCGGGGGTACGTGGCGGCTAGGGGTAGCCGATGCCCCACGGCTGACGGCTGTCCGCCGCCCGCTGCCCGCTGTCGGCTGACCGCTGATCGCTGTCCGCTAGATGAACAGCGTGATCTTGGAGTCCTTCGCTTCCTGGACGTAGGCCCCAACCGCGCCGTACTCGTCAATCCAGTCCTCGCGCAGGTCTTCCTTGCCCACGCCCATGATCTCCATGGTCATCTCGCAGGCAATGACCTTGCCGCCCAGGTCGCGGAACTCCCGCATGAGTTTCTCCAGTTTGGCCACGTTGGCCTTCTGCATGCGGCGGCGGATCATCCACTTGCCCAGGCCGAGCATGTGCATCTTGGACAGCGGGCCGCCCTCCAGACCGTCCTTCTTCAGTCGCTGGAGCCCCCAGAAGGTGAAGTAAAGGGACGCTTCCATCCCCATGGAAAGCGCCCCCGTGCCGATGATCAGCGCGCTGTAAATCTTATCGTAATCGCCACTGTGGACGATGATGGTTGCCTTGTCGGCCATGGTCGGCCTCCTTTCGGCCTACTTGCGGATGCGGATTCGCCAGGTACCGTCATCCGCGTCGGTGATGTCCAGCAGTTGCAGGCCCAGGTTCTTGACCGCCATGGGAATCTCGCGCTTGGAAGCCTGATGGGTTCCGACGACTTCCACCACGTCTCCTTCGGCGGCCTTGCGCAGGGCCTTGCGCGTCTCAATAAGCGGAATCGGGCAGGTCTCGCCCTTCACATCCACAACAATGTGCGCCATACGCACCTCCAATGCGGCCAATGCCGCGGCTACTCTTGCTCGTCGTCGTTGAAGATCACGTGCACCTCGGCCACGTCCCAAAGTGGCTCCAGGCGCTCGCGAATCTCCTGCTCAATATTGTTGGCGAACTGGTGATCGCGCGCCAGGTCCACCCACACGGTAACCACGCCGTTGCTCACGTCCACCTTCTTGACCACGTGGGTCTTGACGATGTCCAGGCCGGTGAGGGGGTTCATCACGTGGCGCAGCCGCTTCTCCACGACCTCTACCGTCGTGGGCTCGCGGTCCTCCACCAGGCCGTGCTTCTCCTCGTAGTTGCGGATGGCGGCGCGCAGGGTGTCCACCGCCAGCACCGAACAGTGCACCTTGACCGCGGGAAGCCCGCCCAGTTCCTCGGCGGCGGCCTTCCAACTGATCTTGCGGGCCTCGTCCAGCGTCTTGCCCTTGGCCAGTTCGGTGATGATGGAGCCGGTGGCGATGTTGGACGCGCACCCGTAGGACTCAAACTTGATGTCCTTGATGGTCTTGGTCTCCTCGTCCACCTTCAGGTACAGGGTTACCATGTCCCCGCAGGCGGGGCTGCCCTCGGTGGCTTTCGCGTCGTAGTCCTCCATGCGGCCCACGTTGCGCGGGTTCTTGAAATGCTCAATGACTTTTTCGCTGTATGGAATCGGCATAAGTTCCTCCTTGGGTTTGGCTGTCAGCCTTTGGCCTATAGCCTTTAGCCTCTAGCCCTTGGCTAAAGGCCAAGGGCTAACGGCTGTTGTCTATTTCTCGTCCTTCCCCAGCGGGCTGATGCGGCGCAAAGTCTCTATGACCTCCGCCGTGGCGTCAATGACGCGGTCCACTTCCTCGGCGGTGTTGTAGCGGCTCAGCGAGTAGCGGATGGAGCCGTGGGCCAGTTCGTGGGTCTTGCCCATGGCCATCAGCACGTAACTCGGCTCCAGCGAGCGGCTGAAGCAGGCCGAACCGGTTACCACCGCGATGCCCATCATGTCCAGGTGCAGGAGGGTGGATTCGCCCTCGGCGTAGTGGAACGAGATGTTGACGTTGCCCGGGAGGCGGCGGTGGCGCGGCCCGTTGAGTTCGGCCTTGGGGATGCGCGCCATGATGCCGTCAATCAGGCGGTCGCGCAGGCTGGAGATGTACTCTACCTGCGTGGCGCTGGTCATCTCCACGGCCTTGGCGAAGCCTACGGCGCCGGGCACGTTCTCCACGCCGCCGCGCATGTTGAACTCCATGAACCCGCCGTGCATCCACTTGGCGATGGGCGTGCCCTCGCGCACGTACAGCGCGCCGATGCCCTTGGGCCCGTGAATCAGGTGGGCCGTGATGGTTACCAAGTCGGCGGGCGTCTCGGCGAGGTTCAGCGGGACCTTGGTGAAGGTGTGCGAGGCGTCGGTGTGGAACGCCACGCCCCGCTCCTTGACGATGGCGGCGATGGCGTCAATGTCCTGGATGGTGCCCACCTCTTCGTTGGCGTGCTGGATGGAGACCAGGAACGTGTCGTCGGTGATGCTGGCGCGCAACTGGTCCAGGTTCACGAACCCGTCGCTGTCCACGTCCAGGTAGGTAACGCGGACGCCCTCTTTTTCCAGGGCCTGGGCGCTGTCCAGCACCGAGCGCGATTCAATCTTGGAGACGATGAGGTGATTCTTCTTGCCGCGGAAGGCGCGCGCCATGCCCTTGAGTGCCCAGTTGTTGGACTCGGTCTCGCCGGAGGTGAAGATGACTTCTTCGGGCTTGGCCGCGCCCAGGGCCTGGGCGATGGTGGCGCGGGCGGCGTCCAGCGCCTCGCGCACCTCTATGCCGGGCGAGTGGCTGAACTGCGACGACGCCACCGCGTACTTTTCGGTGAAGAAGGGCAACATGGCTTCCACGACGGCGGGGTCCACCCGTGTCGTCGCGGCGTTGTCCAT
Organism: Anaerolineae bacterium; assembly: GCA_034436295.1. Classification (GTDB taxonomy): domain Bacteria; phylum Chloroflexota; class Anaerolineae; order DTLA01; family DTLA01; genus DTLA01. Next base: position 2,904 of record DAOTVT010000226.1, read on the forward strand.
GTAGATGATTTCGTTCTGCATATTGTTCACTTCCCTTGCGAGAATTCGTGGCAGTGGGGCGGCGCGCTTGGACGAGAACGATGACTGCTGCGCCATGCCGCGCGCGCCGCTTCTGCCAACTGTATTCTATCCGATGCGGGTAGTGCCGACTATGACTTTGGTCATATTCGCGGGGCAAATCCTATCATAAAGTCGGATTTCTGTCAAAGGGCGACCTCTTTCAACACGGCTTCGGGGCGAGGGGCGTTTGGATCGCGGAGGGCGCGAAAGGCGCGTGCGCGTGTGCCCGCGCGGGGCTGAACCCCCGCGCTGACGGAACAAAGCCCCCTTCGGGGGCTGGGCCAGCCTGCGGCGGGGTGTGAACCCCTCACATCCCCCGTTCCCCCTTCTCTCCCCGCGTGCGAGGCGAGAAGGGGGTGGCGTGCGCACGGGCGGGGGGCATGGACGCACCACGTAGGGGCGACCCGCGGGTCGCCCCTACCGGCGGACACGCGGGCCGATCCGTGACCCTCCGCGCCCCCGGCGTCCTCGGCGGTGAAACCCTGCGCGCGCAGGGGTTACCCCTCGCATCCCCGTTCCGCCTTAACTCTCCCCGCGTGCGAGGCGAGAAGGGGGTGGCGTGCGCACGGGCGTACACGCGGGCCGATCCGTGACCCTCCGCGCCCCCGGCGTCCTCGGCGGTGAAACCCTCGCGCGCGCGGGTGTGAACCCCTCACATCCCCCGTTCCGCCTTAACTCTCCCCGCGAGCGGGGCGAGGGGATTGCGGCGCGTGAGGAGAATTTGACGGGGCATCATGCGCTGTGTATAATGGTTTCAGATGTAAATGTTTACAGGAGTAAGCCATGTCTCATCACATGAAGGTCGCACACCAGTTGCAGAGTCAGGGGTATCGCCTCACGCCGCAGCGCCTCGCCATCCTGGAGGTCATCAAGGGCGCGGGATGCCACATGACGATCCAGCAGATTCTGGACGAACTGGCTACTGCCTACCCCACGCTTTCGGTCCCCACCGTGTATCGCAACCTGCAGTGGCTCAAGGCTGCGGGGCTGGTGGCCGAGACCGACCTGGGCGGCGACTGCCACGAATACGAGTACATCGCCGAGCATCCGCACCATCACCTGGTTTGCCTGGAGTGCGGAGAACGGCTGACGCTCCCCGATTCGCTCCTGGAGCCGGTGCGGCAGTACCTGCGCGAGACGTTGGGGTATCTGCCTCGCACCGAGCATTTCGCTTTCTTCGGCATCTGCCCTGCCTGCCAGGCGCGCGCCCATGGGGAGGCGCATACTGACGAGGCGTAGACCTGTCGCAAAGCATTGCGCGGTCGCCATATTCCAACAAGGAGATGAGACGATGTCAGGCAACGCGGTGGTTTCCTCGGTCTTGGCCCTCGGGCGCATTGCGGGGGGCTACGGGCCTTCCGGCGGCTCCCAGCCGATGCACATCCCCGACGGCTTCCTCTCGGTTCCCGTGTCTATCCTGTTCTGGGTCGTGTCCATCGTTGTGATCGGGTACGCGTTGCGGCGGGTGAGCCGTGAGTTGGACGAGCGGAAGGTTCCGCTGCTGGCGGTTTTGGCGGCGGTGATTTTCGCCGGCCAGATGCTGAATTTCACCGTAACGGGCGGTACCTCGGGGCATCTCCTGGGCGCGACGTTGGCGGCGGCGCTGTTGGGGCCGTGGGCCGCGATGGTCGTCATGACGGCGGTGGTGAGCATCCAGGCGCTGCTGTTCCAGGATGGGGGCATCCTGGTGCTGGGCGCGAACCTGTTCAACATGGCGATTGTGGGGGTGCTGGTGGGATACGGCGCGTACCAGTTGCTCCTTCGGGCCTTCGGCAATCGGCGCTGGGCCTTGCCCGTGAGCGGGTTTGTGGCGGCGTGGCTGTCCATCTTCGTCGCGGCGCTGTCGTGCGCGTTGCAGTTGGCGGCGTCGGGCACGTCGCCGGCGAACGTGTCGGTGCCGGCCATGGGCGGGATTCACGCCCTCATCGGGATCGGCGAGGGGCTGATCACGGCCGGCGCGCTGGTCTTCGTGCTGGCGGCGCGCCCCGACCTGGCGGCGCCGGCGGCGAAGGCTACCGCAGGACAGAAGGCGCTCTGGATCGGCGGCGTGGCGCTGGCCGTGGTGCTGGCGGTGCTGTCGCCGCTGGCGTCGGCGTACCCCGATGGGCTGGAATGGGTGGCCGAGCAGCACGGCTTCCTGGAGGCGGCCCGCGAGCCGTTGTACAACATCATCCCGGACTACGTCTTCCCGGGCATCGCGAACGAGGCCGTGGCCACCATCGTTGCGGGCGTGTTGGGCGCGCTGGTGGTTGCGGCGGCGGCCTACCTGGTGGCGCAGGGGGTGCGTCGTCGGGCCACGCAACAGTAGGCGCAGTTCGGAGAGCAGATGCCGGATATTCTGGATCCCTATCGTCCTCGAGCGAGCCTGTTGCATCGGGCCGACCCGCGCGTGAAGGTTGTCGTCGCCGTAGCGAGCATTGTCGTTACGGCGGCGCTGCCTCTGGGCGCGTGGCCGTCGTATGTCCTGCTGCTGGCGGCGATCCTCGCCCTGGCGGTTTCGGCACGATTGGGCGTCGGGTTCACGCTCACGCGGGGCCTGATCGCGGCGCCGTTCGCGCTGGCGGCGCTGCCGCTGGTCTTTTCCACGCCCGGCGCGCCGCTGGGTTCCCTGCGCCTGGGGCCGCTGGCGCTGGACGCGACCGTGCCCGGGCTGGAACGATTCCTGTCGGTGCTGGCCAAGTCCTACCTGTCGGTGCAGTTTGCCATCCTGCTGACGGCGACGACCCGCTTCACCGAGCTTCTTGCGGCCGTGCGGGCGTTGCGGGTTCCGCGGCTGCTGGTGGCGGTGTTTGGGCTGATGTGGCGGTACATGTTCCTGTTCGTGCACGAGGTGAATCGGCTGCGGATTGCCCGGGACGCCCGCAGCGCCGACATCGGGCCGAAGAGCGGCGGCACGCTGGCCTGGCGCGCCCGCGTTACCGGCGGCATGGTGGGCAATCTGTTCGTCCGCGGCTACGAGCGCAGCGAACGGGTGTATCAGGCCATGCTGGCGCGGGGGTACGACGGGGAGGTTCGCACGCTCCCGATGGGGCGGCTCTCGGCTTCCCAGTACGGGATTCTGGCGGGCAGCATGGCGATTCTGGCGTTCCTGGCTGTTCTGGGAATCCTGTTCGGGTAGGAGGGCACATTGGAGCGCGCGCCGCTGATTGAAGTGGACAATCTCTCGTTTCGGTACCCAGACGGCCAGCAGGCCCTGAACGGTGTGAGCCTGAGGGTGTACGAGGGGGAGCGGGTGGCCATCGTGGGGCCCAACGGCGCGGGCAAGTCCACGCTGATCCTGCACCTGAACGGCATCCTGGCGAGCGAGGATGGGCGGGTGCGGGTGGCTGGGCTTCCCGTGGCCGGCGAGCATGTGAAGCGAGTCCGCGCCCTGGTGGGCCTGGTGTTCCAGGATCCGGACGACCAGTTGTTTTCGCCGACGGTGTTTGAGGATGTGGCCTACGGCCCGCTGTACATGGGGCTGCCCGAGGGTGAGGTGCGGCGACGGGTGAGCCGCGCCCTGGCCGCTGTGGGGATGGAGGGCTACGCGGACAGGGTTCCCCACCGCCTGAGCGCGGGCGAGAAGAAGCGCATCGCGCTGGCTACCGTGCTGGCGATGGAGCCGTCGGTGCTGGTGCTGGATGAGCCGACGGCCGGGCTGGATCCGCGCGGGCGGCGCATGCTGATACGGCTGCTGGGCACGATGACGCAGACGATGATCGTGAGCACGCACGACTTGCTCATGGTGCGAGATCTGTTCCCACGGATGGTGATCCTGGATCGGGGGCGGGTGGTGGCCGACGGCCCGACCGCCGACCTCCTGCGCGACCAGGCGCTGCTAGAGGCCCACGGCCTGGAGTTGCCCTAGACGGTGGCCCCGGGCTGTGGCGCGCGACCCCAGGGGCTGAATCGTCTTTGCGACTGTGCGCGGTTCTCGGCGGGGCCAGAGGGGAGAGCCATCCGCGAATAACACGAATGCACACGAATGGAGAATAAATGTAGACACGTAGGGCGGCTTTCCATAGCCGCCAGACCGTCATCCACGAATAACACGAATGGACACGAATGGAGAACAAATGTAGACACGTAGGGCGGCCTCGCATCGCCGCCAAGCCTCACACAAAGACACGAAGGCACAAAGGGTTTTCTCTGAGTCTTTATCCCTTTGTGTCTCTGTGGCTTTGTGTGAAACATGGGGCAGGTACGGAAA
>DAOTVT010000227.1:0-6985 GCA_034436295.1 Anaerolineae bacterium
ACGGACAACGGGCCTCAGAGACCCTTGGAGTCTATTCGCTATTCGTGTAGATTCGTGTTATTCGTGGATAGCGCCCCTGCAACCGCGAATAGCGCGAATCCACGCGAATGGGGAACCGCCGTGCCCACGTTTATTCTCCATTCGTGTAGATTCGTGTTATTCGTGGATAGCGGGTTACGGCGTCCAGAGCGTGTCGGCGGAGACCTTGATCCAGTACCCCGCGCCGGGCTGGAGCGTGGCCAGGGCGTTGGCCCACGCCGGCGCAGCGGAATTGTACCGCAGCCAACCGTTGGGGCTGCCGGCGTCGGCGGCGAAGACCAGCGGCGACTGCGCCGCGATGGACGACAGCGCCTCGCCCACGGGCTTGGGCGACATGCGCGGGAAGGCCACCAGGTTCCAGCCGGCGCGCAGCGGGATGGAGGCCGCCGAGGACGGAGCGGTGGTGCTCGTGAACCGCAACGTGCAGGCCGACGTAACCTCTACCCAGTACCCGTGCAGGCCGTCCACCATCGTGAGAGTGTTGCCGCTGGGGTTGCCCGGGACGTAATGGAGCCACGGGCCGCCTGGGGCCTGCGCATCGTAGGCATAGACCTGGGTGTAGGAGCCGTCAATGGACGCGAAGGCGTCGGCGACGGGCACCGCCGTGCCCAGGTTGGAGAACGAAATCAGGTTCCAGCCGGGCGACAGGGGCTTCTCCAGCGTTACGCCCGAAGGCCACAGTCCCACCGACGGGTCGCCGTGCAGGGTCATCGCCATCAGGTTCTGGACGTCGCCCGTGAACCAGACGTAGGACTGGGCATAGGTGGCTTTGGCATTGGCCAGCGCCGCGCCGGCCGTATCGCGGTCGCCCGCCAGGTTCTGGCCGAACAGGTAGGCCATGGTGGCGTTGCCGCCGTCGGAGTAGGAGTCCCAGTACAGGTAGTACCAGGTCAGCGTTGTGCCGGCGACGGTGGCCACGGCCCCGCGCTTCAGCAGTTCGGAGGCCAGGTTCACGTAGCCCACCTGCGCGTTCAGGCACGAGTTCTGGAACACGATGGAGGGCTTGGAGTCGTCCAGGCCCGACAGGTTGTCGTAGGTGATGAACGGCGTGTCATAGGCGCTGCTGCCGTTCCACAGGCGACGGTAGGCTCCGTAGGCGTTGCCGTGTCCCCACCAGGTTACCAGGCCGTAGCCGCCCGCCCACGTGGACGTCATGTTGGAGAGGGTGAGCGCACGCTCGTGGGGGAGGGAGGTGGCGGGCGGGTTCTCCTCGTACAGGCGGTAGGTCGTGAAGCCCGCCGCCGTCAGATAGCGGTTGCGCATCTCCTCGCCCAGGTAGCCGCCGTCGGTCTGGATGGCCCCGCTGCTGGTGTAGCCCTGGATGGCCATGGCCAGGAGGGCCTTGCGCCGCCAGTCGCCGTCCGTGGTGGCATAGGTCATCGTCTTCTGCAGGATCGGCCCCACGACCGACTCGCTGTCAAAGGGGATGCGTCCCACCCACAGTTCGGCTGCGAAATCCGGCGCGTCTTCGCCCCGCTCGCCGAAGTAGCCATCGCCGTCGGCATCCCAGTTGCCGGTGAGGTCGGCGTAGTAGGCGTCGGTCGGCGTGGGCCAGTTGCCCCCGTGATCGGTGGGGCTGGGGTAGGTCGTCTTCATCGGCACGGTGGACGCGCTCCCGATGATGAGCAGGTAGCGCAGATTCCACGGGCCATAGCGGTTGATGAGGAAGTTGCGGATTTTGTCGGCGGATTCGGCGCCCGGGAAGCCCGACCAGTCCGACGGCGTGGCGATGTACACGGCGAAGCCGAGGCTGGCTTTGTGCGCGGCGAAGTTCTGCACCGCCTGCGAGGCGGCGAGGGTGGCGCTGGTGAGGATGAGGTATCCCTGTGCGGCTTGGGCTTCGGGGCCGTCGCCGTACCACTCGCGGGCCTGGTCGGCGTTGGCCAGGGGGAGCGACTCCCAGTCCCCGCGCCGCGTCGGCAGGGCGGGTCCCGATGCGCGCGTGTATCGCACGCTCACCGTAACGCGGCGGGTGAGCGTCAGCGCGCCGGTGCGCGGGTCGTAGCGGAACGGGAAGAAGTGCAGCCGCGCGAACACCACGCCGCCCACCGCGTGGGTGCCCTCCAGCGCCACGGGCGCGTCGGGAAACGGCTGGGTCAGTTCCAGTTGCGCGATTCGGCCGTCGTCGGAGACCTGGGGCGGGACCCGCGACAGGTTCCAGTTCTCGCCCAGGGGTTCACTTTGCGCCTCCTGCACCACAACGGACAGCGCGCGGGTTCCGGGCGGCAGGGCCACATCCACGACGCGCACGGGCAGCGCGGGGTAGCCGGGGATCAGCGCGGTCTGGAAGCCGTCCATGGCGAGGCGCACCGTACCATCGGCTTCGGGCAGGGCCTGGTAGGGGGCGCTATCCAGCGTGAGCGAAACGGAGGAGCCGCCGGCGGCATCCTGCGCGAAGACAGGCGCGGCCAGCGTCAGGGCGAGCGCAACGACAGAGACCAACGAAACCGCACGAATAAGGACGCGCATCCTCTTCCCTCGGACGGGACTATACACCGCCATTGTACTCTGCGGCAAGTCCGAGGGCAATGGGAAAAGCGTACCATTGGGAACGGGGCGGGGCGGGGAATCAATCTTTTCCCTCTACGCCTTTTGAGAGTATAATACTCCTGATACTCGCATCGGAGGAGTTCATGGCATCCAACACCGTGCGCGTCCGTTTCGCGCCAAGCCCAACGGGATACCTGCACGCCGGCGGCGCTCGCACCGCCCTCTTCAATTTCCTGTTCGCGCGCCATCACGGCGGCTCCTTCATCCTGCGCATTGAGGACACCGACCAGACCCGCTACGAACCCGACGCCCTCAACGACATCATGGACAGCCTGCGCTGGCTCGGCATCCTCTGGGATGAAGGCCCCGAGGTCGGCGGCCCCTACGGCCCTTACTTCCAGTCCCAGCGCCTGCACCTCTACAAGCACTACGCCGAGGAACTCGTCCGCATGGGCGCGGCCTATCGCTGCTACTGCTCGCCCGAACGCCTGGAGGCCATGCGCCAGGAGCAGGTCGCTCGCGGCGAGTCGCCCGGCTACGACCGCCACTGCCGCTACCTCACCGCCAAGCAGATCGCCGACTACGAGGCCCAGGGCATCGTGCCCGTCATCCGCCTCATGGCCCCGCTGGAGGGCGAAACGTCCTTCCACGATGTCATCCGCGGCACCATCACGGTGGACAACCGCACCCTGGACGACATGGTGCTCCTGAAATCCGACGGCTACCCCACCTACCACCTGGCCAACGTGGTGGACGATCACCTCATGGAGATCACCCACATCATGCGCGCCGACGAGTGGATTCCCTCCACGCCGCGCCATCAGATCATCTACAAGGCCCTGGGGTGGACGCCGCCCATCTACGCTCACCTGCCCGTCATCCTGGACCCCAGCGGCAAGGGCAAGATGAGCAAGCGCAAGAAGCGCACACCCGACGGGCGGGAGTTCCCCGTCCTCATTCGCGAGTTCCGCGCCGCGGGCTACCTGCCCGAAGCCATGTTCAACTTCCTGGCGCTCGTGGGCTGGTCCTACGACGACAAGACCGACATCCTGACGCCGGAGCAGATCATCGGCCGATTTGACCTTTCGGGCATCAACGCCGCCCCCGCCGCCTTCAGTTACGACAAGTTGGAATGGATGAACGGCGTGTACATCCGCGCACTGCCCGCGGCCGACCTCGCCCGCCGCATCCAGCCCGTGCTGGCGCAGGCGGGCCACGAGGCCGACCTCGCCACGCTGGAGCGCATCGTGCCCCTCATCCAGGAGCGCATCAAGACGCTGAACGACGCGGTGGCCATGACCGACTTCTTCTTCGCCGACCCGCTCGGCTACGACCCGCAACTGCTCATCGGCAAGAAGATGTCGGCGGAAACCACCCTGGAAGCCCTGCGGCTTGCCGTTCGGGTGTTCCAGACCGCCGACTTCACCGAGGCGGGCCTGGAGGAATCGCTGCGCGCGGCGGCCGAGTCGCTGGGCCTGAAACCCGGCGACTTCTTCACCCCCATCCGAGTCGCCGTTACGGGAAGGACCGTGTCGCCGCCGCTGTTCGGGACGCTCGCCATCCTGGGCCGCGATCGCGTCCTGCGCAGGCTTGAGTACGCCCTGCGCGTGCTTTCCGAAGCAACCCCGGCCGCATCCGACTAACTTCGCGAAGGAGAGGGTTATGCAACTGAGTCGCAGAGCCGATTACGGAATCCGCCTGTTGCTGGAACTGGCCATGCTCCCCGAAGGAAGCCGCACGTCCACGGAGGAAATCGCCGTCAAGCAGCGCATCCCGGTTACCTTCCTCAGCAAAATCGCGCGGCAACTGGCCCAGGCCGGACTCGTCCGCGCCTACCCTGGGCTGGGCGGGGGGCTGGAACTGGGGCGCGACCCCCGGCAACTCACCATGCTGGACGCCATCCAGGCGCTGGAGGGGCCTGTCGCCATTGCCCGCTGCACGCTCCACCCGCACGAGTGCCCGCGCAGCCACTTCTGCCCCATGCACCAGGTCTGGAAGAAGATGGAGGCGCAGATGGTGGATGAACTCTCCAAGATCACCTTTGAGCAACTGGCACAGTCGGAAACCCGTGCCATCGCCGGCTAGACGGGCCGACGGCTTTTCCCCGCCCGCTCGGTGCGCGGGCTTCTGAATGGAGGGAAGGACTATGGCGCAATCCAAACCGACGATCGGATTCATCGGGCTGGGCATCATGGGCAAGCCGATGGCGCGCAACCTCATGCGGGCCGGCTATCCGCTCATCGCGTACAACCGCAGCCGCGCGCCGATGGAGGAACTCGCCGCCGAGGGCGCGCTTCTGGGCGATTCGCCCGCCGACGTGGCGGCCCGCTCCGATGTCGTCATCCTCATGCTGCCCGACTCGCCCGATGTGGAGCAGGTCGTCTTCGGCCCCAACGGCGTGGCGTCGGGCATACGCCCCGGGGCGCTGCTGATAGACATGAGTTCCATCTCACCGGTTACGGCCGTGAGGGTGGCCGAGGAACTGGGCAAGAAGGGCGTGAAGGTGCTGGACGCGCCGGTGAGCGGCGGCGACGTGGGGGCGCGCCAGGCGACGCTGTCCATCATGGTCGGCGGCCCCGAGGACGTGTTCAACGAGGCCCTGCCCATTTTCCAGGCGCTGGGCAAGAACATCGTCCTGTGCGGCGGGCACGGCGCAGGCCAGATCACCAAATTGTGCAATCAGATTCTGGTCGCCATCCAACTGGAGGCCGTGGCCGAGGCGCTCGTGCTGGGGGCGAAGGCGGGCGTGGATCCCGCGAAGATCGTGCAGGTGCTGAGCGGCGGGCTGGCGCGGTGCGGCGTATTGGAGACGCGCGGCATGCGCATCGTGAACCGCGACTTCGCGCCGGGCTTCCGCGCCCGCCTGCACTACAAGGACCTGAACAACGCGCTGGCCGCCGCCAAAGCCTACGAGGTCCCGCTGCCCGTTACGGCCCTCGTCGCCGAGATGTTCAAGCGGCTGAAGGTGGCCGGGCGCGGCGACCTGGACCATTCGGCCATCACCACGCTGCTGGAGGACCTGGCCGGTACCCTCGTCCAGAAGCGCGAGGATTGACGCGGAGCCGCCCCATGTACGTCTTGGCATTCGCGGCCAGCCCCCGCCGAGGCGGTAACACCGACACGCTGCTGGACCACGTCCTGGCTGGCGCGCGGGCCGAAGGCGCCGACGTGGAGCGCATCGTCCTGTCCCAGTACCGCATCGCGCCCTGCGTGGAATGCAATGGCTGCTGGAAAGAGGGCTTCTGCGTCGTCCAGGACGATTTTCAACTCCTGTACCCCAAACTGGAGGTGGCCGAACGCATCATCCTGGCCACGCCCATGTTCTTCGGGCACGTCTCGGCCCAAGCCAAGCAACTCATAGACCGCTGCCAGTGCTTCTACGCCCGCAAGTACATCGTGCAGCGCCCCATGCCGCCCGTGCCGCACCCGCGCAAGGGGTATCTCGTGGCGGCGGCGGGCCACCCGCGCATCAAGTTTGACTGCATGGGTCTCACCATGCGGGTCTGGATGGACGCGCTGGACGCCACCTACGGCGGCGCGCTGACCTTCAACAACCTGGAGAACGCCCACGATGCGGCGTCCCGCCCCGACATCCTGGAGCAGGCCCAGCAATTCGGCAGGCAGGTCGTGCTCGGCTGACGCGCTGGCGCGGACAAATACACCGGCGCAAGTCCGATTTGACAACTCCCGCATTCTGTGGTATCATGCGTCCGAAGTAGGTTGCAGGAAGATGCTGTATCGGGATGACACAGATGAAGAAGACGCCGCCAAGTTTCGCCGTGGCGGCTTTTTGCTATCTGTGCTCCGGAGACGCAAGCCCTGTCCTACAGAATACCGCAGGAGGTTGATTTTCTGACCATGGGTGAACGAGTTACAGGTACAGTCAAGTGGTTCAATCGGGTGAAGGGCTACGGCTTCATCACCCAGCCGGATGGCGCGGACGTGTTCGTCCACTACTCGGCCATTCGTGGCGAGGGCTACCGCAACCTATACGAAGGCGAGAAGGTGGAGTTCACCGTCCAGAACACCGACAAGGGCCCCCAGGCCGCCGACGTGGTGAAACTGGAACAGTAGGCCCACGACGAAAAACTGAATACGCAAAGGCCCCGTCTTGCGGCGGGGCCTTTTCTATTCCATGCGACGCCCGTCCTGCCCGGGCGCGGTCGCGCTTGCTCGCAGGGCGGAGTTCGTTCATAATACGTGCCGTTCCGTCTCCCGCGGCGGGAGAGGGCTAGGGTGAGGGGTGTTGCGCGCAGCCGCGCGGGGCTGAACCCACGCGCTACGAGAACGCAGCCCCTACGGGGCTACGGTCAGCCCGCAGGGCTTTGCACCTCACCCCCAGCCTTCGGCTTCCCCCTCTCCGCCAGCGGAGATGTTCTAATTCTTGTCAAATCGTGAACCTTAACAGAGCAAATAGCCAAAAGCCAGACGCAAGCCGCATTGAACCAAGGGTGGC
>DAOTVT010000228.1:0-1841 GCA_034436295.1 Anaerolineae bacterium
AGACCGCCTGAGTATCGGGGTCGTAGGCGACGGTGGAATTGATGGCGCCGATGTCGCCCCGCTGCCAGAGTTGCTGACCGGTAGCCTCGCTCAGGGCAAAGACGCCGTCGGTGCCTGCCGCAACGTAGACCCGCCCCCCGCCGGTAACCGGCTGGACATTGCGGGGGAGCGAGCCGCCAGTTGTTACCTTACCGATGCCGCCGCTGGTGTTCGGCCCGTTCCAGGCCCAGCGCCAGCGCCAGGGGTGGGGCACGACCTGGTTTGTGTAGCCGGTGTGCTGGGCGTCGTGAGCGTGCTGGTGCCATTCTTGAGAAGGAGGCGTTGACGCGCTAGTCGGCGTCGTTGTGGGCGTGGGCGTCGCAGAGGGGGTGGCTGTGGCAGCAGGCGTCCTCGTCGGCGTGGCGGTTGGCGTCGCCGTGCGGGTGGCGGTCGCAGTAGGTGTCCTCGTCGGCGTCGCAGTGGGCGTGGGAGTCGGCGTGTTGGTTGGCGTAGCCGTGGGGGTCGGTGCGCCAGGAGGCAAAATCCACACACAATCTTCGCTAGCACGAATCAAGTACCCCTGGCCGGGTTGGAGCGCCATCAGATCGTTCGCCACAGGGGGAACGGCAGGGTCGTACAGTTTCCACGGATCCGCGACGTCAAAAGCATCATAGGCGTAGACCCGATCGTACTTGTCTGCGATGCTCGCCAGGGCGATTGTGATGGGCAGTGTCTGCTCCGATGGGTAGCCAACCAGGTTCCAACCCGCGTGGAGCGGAATGTAGGATGATTCCACGACGGTGCCGGAGACAACGAGAGTCGCCGCCTGCGCCAAGTGGATCCACAGGCCCATCTTCGCGGTTACAGCGGTCAGCGTGTTGGAGTAGGACGGCGCGGTGGGCGAATACGTGCGCCAGGGGTTGGACGGGTTGGTCGCGTCGTAGGCGTAGACGAGCGTGTACTTGTCGGCGATGGACGCAAAGACGGCGCCGGGCGCGGTAGATGTAGGCGCAAGGGGCAACGAGATGAGGTTCCAACCCGCCGCAAGTGGCAGCGAAACGCGGGGGGATGGGGCATCTTCAGGCTCAAATCGGAGCGCTGCATCCTGGTTTAGCGCGGAGGGAACGGGAAGGGTCAGGTTGCCATCTGAGACTGCGACGGTCTGCGTCAGCACGGGCGTCCCCTGCCATGTGTCCCACCAGATGGCGCGATAGACGCCGTTCGCGAGATCGGGGATGGTAACCGTCCCTGTGAGCGGCGGCGTGGGTATGCCATCCACCGCATTGCGCCACGTGTACTGGCGATGGCGGATCCACAAGTAGCCGCGGCCGACGACGCGGTCGGCCTGGCCCAGCACGATTATGTTGGGGTCGGAGGATGCCGCCCGCGCGTCCTGGTAACGGCCATTGTTGAGCGGGATGCCGTCCATGAAGTCGCGGAACGCCTTGAAGTGGAAATACAGGTTGTAACGGCGAATGTTCGTCGGGTCCCAGTACAGTTCGTACAGGCCGCCGGGGTTGACCTGCGCCCAGAGGAAGTTGTGTAGCCAGACGCCCCGGGTGTCGTTGCGCTGGTCATGCTGGTCGTCGCCGCGATAGTCGGCGTCGTCGCCGATGGCCACCTCGCCGCGGGTAACCGGCCTGCGCGGGCCGGTGAGGGCGCGTCCGCCGATCTGCAGGCTGAGCGCCGCGTCCAGGTGCGCCGAGTCCCAGATGACCGAGGTGAGGTCAAAGTCGCCGTTCAGATAGGCGCGGCGACCATCCGGCGCGATGAGTTCCACGTTGTCTATCCACGCCTGACCGCCCACGCCAAAGCCGTTCTGGAAGGCGATGTACAGGGTGTGCGCGTTATCATCGTTCAGG
>DAOTVT010000229.1:0-2977 GCA_034436295.1 Anaerolineae bacterium
CTCGGCCAAGTGCACGAATGAAGAGAACTACCTGATGCAGAAGATGGCGCGGCAGATCATGGGAACCCACAACGTGGACCACTGTGCGCGTCTCTGACACAGCGCCACGGTGACCGGTCTGGCCACCGCATTTGGATCGGGCGCAATGACGAACTCCATGGATGACATCGCGCAGCAGGCAAAGGTCTTCTTCATCATCGGGTCCAACACCACCGAGAACCACCCTGTGCTGGGCATGCGCATTCGGCAGGCGGTGAAGCAGCGAGGGGCGAAACTGGTGGTGTGCGACCCGCGGGACATCCCCATCGCGCAATTCGCCACGCTGCACATTCGGCATAAGCCTGGGACGGACGTGGCGCTGCTGAACGGGATCATGCACGTGCTGATTGCGCAGGATTTGTACGACAAGAAGTTTGTGGCGGAGCGCACCGAGGGGTTTGAGGAACTGAAGGCGAAGGTGGCCGAGTATCCGCCGGAGCGCGTGGCGGAGATATGCGGGGTCTCCGATGAGGAGATTCGGGAGGCCGCGCGGTTGCTGGCGGCGAATCGCCCTGGGGCCCTCCTGTACGCCATGGGAATCACGCAGCACACGAACGGGCACCTGAACGTCCTGTCGTGCGCGAACCTCCAGATGCTGCTGGGGAACATGGGGGTACCCGGCGGGGGAGTGAACCCTCTGCGTGGGCAGAGCAACGTCCAGGGGGCCTGCGACATGGGCGGGCTGCCCAACTTCTTCCCCGCATACCAGCAGGTGGTGAACGCCGAGGCCAGGGCCAAGTTTGAGCGTGCGTGGGGGCTGCCCGAAGGTCGGCTCCCCGACAAGCCAGGGCTGACGGTTGTGGAGATGGTCAACGCGGCGCACGAGGGCAGGGTCAAGGCGATGTACATCGTGGGCGAGAACCCCATGATGTCGGACCCTGACCTGAACCACGCGCGGGAGGCGCTGAACGCGCTGGACTTTCTGGTGGTGCAGGACATCTTCCTGACGGAGACGGCGCAACTGGCCGACGTGGTGTTGCCCGGAGTGTCGTTTGCGGAGAAGAGCGGGACCCTGACCAACACCGAGCGCCGGGTGCAACTCCTGCGGCAGGCGATACCGCCCGTCGGCGAGGCGCGACAGGACTGGGTCATCCTGTGCGACCTGGCCAAGCGGCTATTGCGGGAAGGGGTTGCGCCGGTGGACGGCACGGCGCCATTTGCGGGGTGGGAGTACGCCTCGCCGGAAGCGATCATGGGGGAGATCGCGGCGCTGGCGCCGTCGTATGGTGGGATTCGCTACGACCGCATCGCGGGGAAGGGAATACAGTGGCCCTGCCCGAACACGGAACATCCGGGCACGCCGATCCTTCACGTTGGGAAGTTCACGCGGGGGCTGGGGAAGTTTTCGGCAGTGGACCACCTGGGGCCGAAGGAGTTGCCGGACGAGGAGTATCCGTTCATCCTGACGACGGGGCGCATGTTGTTCCACTTCCACGGGGGCAGTTTGACGCGGCGGTCCGAGGGGTTGAACGAGTACGTTCCCGAGGGCACGGTGGAGATCAACCCGGAGGATGCGGTGCGGCTCAACATTGCCGACGGGGAGTTGGTGCACGTGCAGTCGCGGCGCGGGGAGGTGCGGGTGAAGGCGCAGGTAACGGAGAGGGTGGAGCCTGGCATCGTGTTCATGACGTTCCACTTTGCGGAGGCGGCGGCCAACCTCCTGACCAACCCTGCGCTGGATCCCGTGGCCAAGATTCCGGAGTACAAGGTCTGCGCCGTGCGCGTTCAGCGGGCAAACGGAAACGGCCACGGAACATCATCATCAGGAGGGGTAGTGTAGCCAATGACAACGCTGAATGTTACCATAGACGGTCATAGACTGCAGGTAGAGGCAGGGAAGACGGTCCTAGAGGCGGCGAAGGAGGCGGGGATTCCCATCCCAACCCTGTGCCACCACCCCGCCCTGCCCAATGAGGGCGCATGCCGCGTCTGCCTGGTGGAGATTGAGGGGCAGCGCACGCTTCAGCCCGCATGTACGTTCCCTCTGGACAAGAATGACTTGGTCGTCCACACCCACTCGCCGAAGGCGGTGGAGGCGCGGAAGTTTGTGCTGGAGTTGCTGTTGTCGGATCATCCCCTGGACTGCATGACGTGCGAGGCAGCGGGTGGATGCGAACTGCAGAACCTGGCGTATGAGTACGGGATCAAGGAGTCGCGCTTCCCCGGCGAGAGGCACGCCTATGCCATAGACGACTCCAACCCCTTCTTTGAGCGGGACTACAACAAGTGCATCGTGTGTCGGCGGTGCGTGCGGGCGTGCAACTACATGAACGGAGTGGAGGCCATCGGCCTGGTGTGGCGCGGGTTCAAGGTCAAGGTGGGAACCGCCTACGATGGCTATCTCCAGGACAGCCCGTGCGAGTTCTGCGGGATGTGCGTGGAGGTATGCCCGACCGGCGCGCTGGTGCCCAAGCAGCGCAAGGGGAAGGGGCGCGAGTGGGAGTTCCAGAAGGTAACCACGGTGTGCCCGTACTGCGGGGTGGGGTGCCAGTTGGAACTGAACGTGAAGGGCAACCGCGTGGTGCAGGTTACGTCCCACTGGGAGGGGCCTGCAAACCACGGCTTCACGTGCGTGAAGGGGCGGTTTGGCTGGGACTTCATCCACCATCCGGACCGGCTGACGAAGCCGCTGGTGCGGCGGGGAGTCCTGGAAGCATGGCGGGGTGAGCCGGTTACGGAGGCCGCTTGGCGGGCCGAAGGGCCGGGTGCCGACTTTGTGCCTGTGGACTGGGACACGGCGCTGACGCTGGTGGCGGCAAAGTTCAAGGAAGTGAGAGAGAAGCACGGTGGGGACGCGTGGGCGATGCTCTGCTCGGCCAAGTGCACGAATGAAGAGAACTACCTGATGCAGAAGATGGCGCGGCAGATCATGGGAACCCACAACGTGGACCACTGTGCGCGTCTCTGACACAGCGCCACGGTGACCGGTCTGGCCACC
>DAOTVT010000230.1:0-16833 GCA_034436295.1 Anaerolineae bacterium
CAAATTGGCAATTTGCCCTACGATGGCCGCCGAGAGAGCAGCGCCAACCGAATGTGCGACCTCCCGATGGGCCTCCTGGCGCTGTGTTACCACATCGTGCGTTCTTATGAAAAAGCGAGCGTGAGTAGAGTCTAGGCGAGCGGGGGAGCGCGCCGACCCTGTCGCCCTTCCAGGTGCGACGCACTTCCGGAGGTGCGTCGCACGTGGAGCCATGCCGCGACTAACAGAGTTTGGAACCGAGTCCCGGCACGAGCACGCTCCCCCCGCATCCCCAGCCGCCGTCGTCCAGCACCACGCAGAGCGCAGCGCTGACCAGCAGGTCGTCGTGGCCTGCCGCTTCGGGCACGCCCCAGCGGATGCGCTGGCCCGGCCCAGGCTGGTACTCCGCCTGCGCGGCCTCCACCTGCGCCCAGAAGTCGCGCCGCAGGGCGTCCAAGGTGGCAAAGCGCGCCTCGCCGCCTTCCGCGTGGTCTCGGAAGCGCCCCGCATCGCAGGCGGCCATGAACCGCCAGCCGATGTCGGATTTCCGTGCCGCCGTGAAGACGACGGGGATGACGCGCTCGCCCAGCGCCGAGCGCAGTAGGTCCGTCAGGCCCGCGCCCACGCCGGTGGCGTCGGCGACGACGGCGCATGGGTTCCAAGTCTCGGCCAGCGCCAGAATCTGCCCGTACAGCGTGCGGTGATCCACCCCAACCCACGCCCTGCGGTGGACCACGCGGTACACCGGCAGGCTCACATCGTCCTCGGCGTCCACGGCCACGATGGTGAGGGCAGTGGCGTCGCGTTCGTGCGAGGCGTAGGAGCGGCCGTCGGCCACGGGTGGCGCGCCGTGGGGTTCCGCGGCGCTGTCGTCGCCGATGGCAGGGCCGCCGAAATCCAGCAGGAACGCATACGCGCATTCGGGCTGGGGCGCGAGATGGGGCGGGTGGCTGCCCTGCATGAGGGCGCGGCGCTCGGGCGGGAACATCCCCGCGCCTGCGTCCAGTTCCTCCAGGAAGTACTGGGTGCGGATGAGCGGGTGCATGCGGCCCATGCGCGCCACTTCTTTCTCCAGGTGCGCGGCGTAGGCGGGCAGTTCCGCGGCGACCACGTCGGCAGGGACGAGGAACACGCGCCGAACGCCGTCGCGGGATTCCTGGGCGCGCAATTCGCGAACCACCCGCGCCAGGAGTGTATGGCGGGTCCAGGCCGTGCCGTAGAAGACGGTCGTAACGTTGGCCGACGCGCCCATGGGGGCGAACTCCTTGTCCCACTTGTCGGCGTCCACGTCCTGCGCCTCGTCGCATTCCAGGAGGATGCTGGCGGTCTGGCCCACCACGTTGGCTTCGGGGTGGGCGCTGAGGAAGACGGCGCGGGCCTTGCCCAGGGCCAGCGTGTTGCCGTGCTCGCGAACAGCGCGACCGCGGGTGAGCGGGTTTTCCAGCAGGGCGGCCAGGCGCTCCAGGCTCACGACGGCCTGCGGCGCGAAGGTGGGCGCGGCCTTGACCAGCGTCCCGCCGACGCCCGCGTGCAGCGCCAGCAGGTACGCTTCCACCTGGGCCGAGAGTTCGTTCTTGCCCGCCTGGCGGCTCATCATGACGGCGAAGGTGAGGCCGCGGCGGCGCAGGACGCTATCCACGATGGCCTGGGCGGGCGCCAACTGGTAGGCGCGCAACGGCCGCGCCAAAATGTGGCGGCTGAACAAATCTATACGGCGCAGGATCGCGCCCAGGGCCCAAAGGCGCAACTCACGGCGGTGGGTCATCGCATGCCTCCCCTGTCGCCTGGCGCAGCCTACGCGGGGTCCGGAGGGTTGACAAGGGCGAGGCGCAACGGCAACCCCGAACGGGCGTGTCCCTTCGGCAACGCGCCCGTAGCCCTTCGGTTCGGCCCCGTCTTGTGTTGGCGTCGTGCCTATGCCCATGGCGCGACCAACAAACTTTGGAACCGAGCCTAGTCCTTCTGTCCTATTGACCGCGCGGGCCGCGTAGGGTACAATGTGGGTGCAAGCGCGCGATGCGTATGTTTTTCGGCTGCATGCCATTCATTCATTGCAATCGGCGCGCTTCGCAATCGCCAGAGCGCGAGGTATTATTATGTTTATTCGTGTTATTTTCTCGCGTCCGGCGCGGTCGGTTGCCGTGCTGGCTTTGTTCGGACTTATTGCGCTTGTCCTCACCGCAACCATCGTCTCGGCCGGGGGGCCTCAAGGCCCCGCGCTGGCCACGCCTCAACCCGCGACCTGGCAGGCGGGCAAGACGTCCGTCTCGGACCTCAGCCCCCAGGAGCAGGCGGCCCTCTTGGGCGTTCCGGCCCGCGTCCTGGAGCAGGAGCGCTTCCTGAGCCTGATGGCCGCGCGGCGTCGGCCCACCGACTACACCTACCCGCCAAGCCTGGACTGGCGCAACGTAGGCGGCCAGGACTTCACCACGCCCATCCGCAACCAGAGTTCGTGCGGCTCGTGCGTGGCATTCGGCACCGTCGGAGCCATAGAGGCGCGGCTGGAAGTGGCGGCGGGCAACCCCAACCTGAACCCCAACCTGTCGGAGGGGCACCTGTTCTACTGCGGCTGCGGCGCTTGCTGCGAGGTCGGCTGGTCCCCCAGCGCCGCGCTGAACTTCGCCCGCGACGTGGGCATCGTGGACGAGGCCTGCGCGCCCTATAGCCCCATCAACCAGGCCTGCAACCTGTGCGCCGATTGGCCGTCGCGGGTTACGCGCATCGCCGGATGGGCAGGGGTAAGCGGGGCGCAGGACATCAAGGAAGTGTTGGCCGACGGCGGGCCGGTCGTCGCCACGATGAACGTGTATCAGGACTTCTACTCCTACGTGGGCGGCGTCTATCGGCATACCTGGGGCGGCCTGCTGGGCGGGCACGCCGTGGTGCTGGTCGGGTACGACGACGCGGGCGGCTACTGGATCGCCAAGAATTCCTGGGGCACGGGCTGGGGCGAAAGCGGCTGGTTCCGCATCGCCTACGGCGAGTGCGAGATAGACGACTACGCCTACGTGCCGGTGGTGCTCCCGTCCATGACGCCCACGCCCACCTTGACGCCTGGGCCTACCGCAACGGGCACGCCCACGCGCACGCCGACCCCGACCCCGACGTACACCGCCACGCCCGGGCCAACCTGGACGCCAACGCCCACGCGCACCCCCACCGCCACGCCTACGGCCACGCCGACCGCCACGCCCCTGCCGCCGTTGCACACCGTGCGGTTCGCGGCCCGGTACGCGTCGGGCTACTACATGACCTACAGCGCGTACTACGTGCTGGATGACGGCAGGCCGCAATTCCTGGGCACGGTGAGCCTGTCGCGCGAGTGGGAATTCACAGCGCATTTCAACTCCATCTGGGTCTTCCTGACCACGTCGGCGGGGACGCTCTACGAGCAGAACCTGTACGTGGACGGGGAGCGTGTGGCCTGTGGCACCCTGAGCAGCGAGGGCCTCATCTGGCCGGGCGGGCACTGCGACGAGCCGCCGACGCCTACCCCGACGCCTACGCGCACCCATACGCCCAGCCCAACGCCCACGCCAACCCGCACGCTCACCGCTACCCGGACGCCTACGGCGACCCGGACGCCCACAGCCGCGCCGACGAGCACGGCCACTCCTGGGCCAGCGCCTTCCGTACATGCGGTGCGCTTCACGGCGCGATACGTCTCGGGCTACGCCCTGACCTACGCCGTGTACTACGCCCTGGATGGCGGGCCGACCCAGTTCCTGGGCACGGTGAGTTCCGCGGGCGACTGGACATTCACCGCCGCGTTCAACGCGATACGGGTGTACATCGGCCTGCCCAGCGGGACGCTCTACGAGCAGAACCTGTACGTGGACGGGGAGCGTGTCGCCTGTGGCATCCTGAGCAGCGAGGGCCTCATCTGGCCGGGCGGGCGCTGCGATGAGCCCGAGCCGCCCACGGCCACGCCCACGCGCACGCCGACGCCCACTCGCACGCCGACAGCCACGCCCACGCCAACGCCCACGCGCACGCCGACAGCCACCCGCACGCCCACATGGACGCCCACAATGACGCCCACGCCCGCGCCTGCGCCACCGCTGCATTCCGTGCGGTTCACCGCCCGCTACGTTTCGGGCTATTACCAGACGCGCAGCATCTTCTACGAGTTGGACGGCGGCTCGCCGCGATTCCTGGGCACGGTTACGCTCTACGCCAACTACACGCTGACGGCGAATTTCAACCAGATCCGCGTGTTCGTGTCCAGCGGCTGGGGTTCGCTGTACGGGGAGTTGTTCGTGGACGGGGAGCGGGTGGCGTGCGGCGTCATCGGGCTGGATGGGCTGCGCTGGCCCGGTGGCTCCTGCCCGTAGGGCAGACCTGCGCGCCCCCCCGACGCCACGGGCGGCCGGGTTTCACCGCCGAGACCCCCGCGGGCGCGGAGGACATCTGTTGTTTTCGTGCCTTTCGCGTCCTTTCGTGTCCTTCGCGATCCAAATGCCCCTCACCCTAGCCCTCTCCCGGCAGGAGAGGGGACGACGGCCGCCCGCGCGCACCACCCCGCCCGAGGCTAAAGCCGTCGGGCTGAACGAGCAAAGCCCCAAGGGGCTTCGTTCCTTCAGCGCGGGGGTTCAGCCCCGCGCGGCGATGCGCGCATGCGCGGCTGTGGTTTCGTGTCGTTCGCGCCCTTTCGTGCCTTTCGCGCCCTTTCGTGTCGTTCGCGATCCAAATGCCCCTCACCCTAGCCCTCTCCCGGCGGGAGAGGGAACGACGCCCGCCCGCGCGCACCACTCCGCCCGAGGCTAAAGCCGTCGGGCTGAACGAGCAAAGCCCCGAAGGGGCTTCGTTCCGTCAGCGCGGGGGTTCAGCCCCGTGCGGCGATGCGCGCATGCGCGGCCGTGGTTTCGCGGCTTTCGCGCCCTTTCGTGCCTTTCGCGCCGTTTCGTGTCCTTCGCGATCCAAACGCCCCTCACCCTAACCCTCTCCCGGCGGGAGGGGGAACAGTTCGCCCGACGCTGAAGCATCGGGCTGAACGTGCGAAGCCCTGCGGGCGCATGTCCGGCCGTAGGGGCGACCCGCGGGTCGCCCCTACGCGGGGCGCCGCCCGCCTCCCCGCCTGCGGGGAGAGAAGGGGGCCAGGGGGATGTGAGGGGTGAACCCCCGCGCACGCGACACAAATTGCGGGGGCGACGCATGCATCGCCCCTGCAACACACGATCACAACGCTGCGGCAGACGCCGCGGCTAATCGTAGTGCCGCCACGTGCCGTTGCTGTACAGCACGAAGATGCCCAAGCGGTTGCTCCAGAGCATGGACCCGCGCTCAAAGTTCTGCCACGAGAGGGTCAGCCCGCGCTCCGGCTCCGTGGCCCACGACAGCCCCGAACGCACGCCGGGGTTCTCGCGCCAGACCTTGCCGAAGCCGCGCACCGGCTGGTAGTAGCCCCACGGCGGCACGATGCTGGGGTCCGACTCGGGCTGAGGCGGCGCCCACGTGTCGGCGAAGGACTGCCACGTCCCGTTGTTGTACAGCACGTACACCCTCGGCCCCACCGATGTCCAGAACATGTAGCCGCCGATGAAAATCTCTTCCGCGGCGGTGGTGCTGAACTCGTCGGCCAGCGGGCACCCCAGACCGCTCCGCACGGCGCTGTAGGTGTTCCAGACGCGCCCGAAGCCGAACTTGGGCGTGATGGTGCACGTCGCGGGAGGCGTCGTCGGCTCGGCCAGGACGAACTTCACTGCGTCAAACCCGATGCGCCGCGACAGGTAGGCTTCCTGCGTATTGTCGGCCAGGTACACGTACTCGTCGCCCGTGGCGTTGAAGGTAAAGGTCCCCAGCCGCACCCAGGCGTTGGAGTAGATGTACTGATTCACCGACACGTCGTGGCGCATCCCCGCGTGATAGACGCGGTAGCGCGCGTTGCCCGTGGTGGCGTTGCACGACGGGACGAAGACGTACACGGTGTAGCGCCCGGGTGTCGGCAGCGCGGGCGTCCACTTGGCCCAGTTGGACACCGCATAGACGTTGTTCAGCGTCCAGTAGGAGTGATTGCCATAGCCGCACCAACTCGTGCGCCAGCCGGATGCCGGCCCGCCCTTGACGAAGCCCGGGCTGAACTCGTCCACGACGACCTCAACGGGGCCGGGCGGTGGAGGCGGCGGGGGCGTAGGCGGGGGTGGGGTCGTCGGCTCCCAGCGCAGCCGCGCCACAGCCACGCCGATCTGCTCAAAGTACTCCACGCGGATGCGATGGTCGCCCGCGCCCAGGTACACCGTGGCCGTGTGGGTCGTCTCCGGCTGGGCGTACCACTTGTCAATGATGAGTTGCTCGTCCACCCACACGCGCATGCCGTCATCGTGAGTAGCGTAGAACGTGTAGTTCCCCGCCGTCCCGAAGTTCACGATGCTGGTCCACCGCACCGAGAAGTAGTCGGCCGGGATGGGCGAACCCGGCGAGTTGGTGCCCCAGTTGAAGTCCAGGATGGGGTCATCGCGCACCAGTTGCGGCGCGCCCGTCAGGTACATGTTGGGGTAGAACTCACCGTGCCAGAAGGCAGGGCTGTAGTCCGTCCGCACCCACGACAGGCGAATCTGGGCGATGCCGGTGTGTTCGTAGTACTCCAGGCGCAGGGGATGATCGCCCGCGGTCATGGCCCGCGTGAACGTGTACGTCGTGGGGGCCTGGTCAAACCACTTGTCCAGCACCAGGTCGCCGTTGAGCCACAGGCGCACGCCGTCATCGGTGGTTACGGTGAACCGGTAGGTGCCATCCTCAAACCGCACCACCCGCGTCCACCGCACCGAGAAGTTGTCGGCGTTGACGCCCGCTGCCGGAGCCGACGCGCCCCAGTCAAAGTTGATGTCGGCATCGTCGCGCACCAGAGCGGGGCTGCCGCCGAACCAGGTGTTGTTGTAGTACTCGCCGCGCCACGTGGGGTCGGCAGCCTGGGCTGGGCCTGCGGTCAGGTGTGCCAGCGGCGCCCACACCAGGATGGCCAGGATCAGAACGCTCACCGCCTTGGAGCCCCACCCAACCAGGGAACGTTTCCTTTTGCCGCGCATAATCGCACCTCCTAACGCGGTTCTTCCCGCAATCCGAAACGAGACGCACCTTCCAAGTCCGTCTGTGCCCCCTGCATGCAAGAAGCATGCCTGTAAATGAACAACGTATCAAACCAGGGGTTTGTTCCCCCTGGTCGCTCACGGCGCAATCGTTACCGCCACGGCGCACGGCTCCGGGAAGTTGCCGGTCTTGTCCACCACCACCAGGCGCAGCGTGTACTCGCCCGCCGGGAACGCCGCCGCGTTGAACGTCTCCAGCACGCCAGCGGACACAGGCGCGTAGTGCAAATCCCCCACCACAGACCACTGCGACGGGTTCCGCCCGATGCCGATCTCTACCTTATAGTACCAGAAATTGCCGATGGCGGCGGTGCCGGTTACCTGCACGACGCCCGAAAGGCGCGCGCCCGGCCGCGGCGAGGTCAGGTTGACGCCGGGCGTGGGGCACAGGGGCGGCGGCGCGGGCGTGGCCGTGGGCGTGAACACGGGCGCGGTGGGAATCGGCTGCCGCGTGGGGCGGACGCGGGTAACGGTGGCCGTGGGCGTCGGCGTCAGTTCCTCGGGGCTGTAGGTGGGCGTGGCGCGCAGGAAGCGCGTCG
This sequence comes from Anaerolineae bacterium, assembly GCA_034436295.1. GTDB lineage: Bacteria > Chloroflexota > Anaerolineae > DTLA01 > DTLA01 > DTLA01. The sequence continues at coordinate 7,604 of DAOTVT010000230.1, forward strand.
CCGTGGGCGTCGGCTCCGTCGTCGCGGGCGTGGCCGGCTCCCCGAGGTGCGTGGCCACGAACAGCGCCCCGGCCAGCAAGGCCATGACGACCATCACGGTAACGGCGCGGTACAGGCGGTTCCGCGCAAACTCTTTCTCCAGCGAGAAGATGGACTGCCGAATTTCCGCCCTGGCCTTGAGCGCCGCCCGCAACGCGAACAGGGCGACGATGGCGAACAGGATGTACAGCCATATCGCGTAGGCTTTGAGCAGGGTGATGATAATGGACATGAGTTCTCCACCCTCAAGGACTTTACACCCAAGACGTCGTACCGGCCGCTAGGTTCCGCCCAGTTCGCGCAGGACGCCGCGGATGAGGGCGGCCAAACGCGGGGCCAGCACCCGGCCTGCGGCGAGCACCTCCTCGTGGGTGGTGTCATCGTGGCCGGCCGCGGCCTCATCCGGCGACAGGGTGTTGGCGATGCCCGATATGCCCAACACCCGCGTGCCTCCATGCCGCGCCACGGTTACCTCGGGCACGGTGGACATGCCCACTGCGTCGGCGCCGATGGCGCGCAGGAATCGCATGTCGGCGGGCGTCTCAAAACTGGGCCCCGCCAGCATGATGTACACGCCCTCGCGGAGCGGAATCCCCTCGCGCGCGGCTACGTGGCGGGCGATGGCCCGCAACTCCGGATCGTAGGCGCGGCTCATGTCCGGGAAGCGCGGCCCCAGTTCAGGGTCATTCGGCCCCCGCAGCGGGTTTAGCCCGGCCATCCCCACCAGGTTGATGTGGTCGGCGATGAGCATCAGGTCGCCGGCGCGGAACTCTGGGTTCAGCCCGCCCGCAGCGTTGGTAACGATGAGCACCCCGATCCCCATCTGCTGGAAGGTTCGGACGGGAAACGTTACCTGCTGCATGGAGTAGCCCTCGTAGTAGTGGGCGCGGCCCTGCATCATCGCCACGCATGTCCCCTCCAGCCGCCCGATGACCAGCCGCCCCATGTGCCCCTCCACGGTGCACTGGGGGAACTCGGGTATCTCGCTGTAGGGGATCACGTCGGCGTCTTGCACCTCCGACACCAGGCTCCCCAGCCCCGAACCCAGGACGACGGCCACCTGGGGCCTGTGGCGCGTCCGCGCGAAGATGGCTTCCGCCGCTCGCGCAAAATGCTGCTTTGTGTAAAACTCCGGCATGCTATCCCCCTGGATGGTGTGCAACGCGAAGCCTCAATCCTTCCTGGCCCTGGGGTGGGCGTTGTCATACGCCTCCCGCAGTTCCTCTTTCGTAAGGTGGGTATAAATCTGGGTTGTGGAGACGCTGGCGTGGCCCAGAAGCCTCTGAACGTCGGGGAGTTTCGCGCCGCCGGTCAACAGGTGCGTGGCGAAAGAATGGCGCAGCGTGTGCGGCGTAACCGCCTTGCTGATGCCGGCCTCCTCCACGTAGTGCTTAATGATGAGCCACAGCCCCTGGCGCGTGAGCGGCTTCCCCTGGAAGTTGACGAAAACCGTCTGCTCGTTCGGGTCCTTGGCCATGTGGATGCGACCCCGCTGCAGGTAAGCCTCCACCGCCTCCAGCGCGTGCGGATGGACGGGGATGATGCGCTCCTTGCGCCGCTTGCCGTGCACCACGCGCACGCTCCCCGACGCCAGGTTGATGTCGTTCAGCGTCAGCGACACCAGTTCCGTTACCCGCATCCCCGTGGCGTACAGCAGTTCCAGAATCGCCCGATCCCTCAGACTCTTGGGGTCGTCGCCCGTTCCTGGGGCCTCCAGGAGCCGATCCACCTCCTTGCGCGTCAGCGTCTTGGGCAGCCTCTTGCCCAGCCTCGGCGAGTCCAGCGTCGTCGTCGGATCCTCCTTGATGCGGCCCTCCCGCGCCAGGAAGTGGAAGAAGGACTTGACGGCAGCCAGTTTGCGCGCCACCGACGAGGAGGCGTATTCGCGCTCCTTCAGGTGCATCACGTACTCCACGACCAGGTTCTTGTCCACAGCGTTCCAGTCGGCGACCGTCGGCACTTTGCCACGGATGAAGTCCACGAACTGCGTCAGGTCGTTCCGATAGGCGGCCAACGTGTTGTCCGAATAGGCTTTCTCCACCCTCAAGTAACTGAGGAACTCTTCTACTTCTTGTAGCATTCGGTTCCTCCTTGGTCTCGGCACTGCGCAGGGGCGACCCGCGCGGGCGCAAGGCTCGCCGGCGCCTCCTGCGTGGCGAACAGACGCTACTCTATTTTACCACAACTTTGCATAAAATCAATACGGGGAGGGGCGAAGATGCATTTCGGGAAGTGTTACCCTTTGTGTCTCTGCGCCTTTGTGTGAAACACTATCCTCACACAAAGGCACGAAGGCACAGAGGGTCTTCTCCGTGCCTTTTCCCTTTGTGTCTCTGTGCCTTTGTGTGGAACACTATCCTCACACAAAGACACGAAAGCACAGAGGGTCTTCCCCGTGCCTTTATCCCTTTGTGTCTCTGTGCCTTTGTGTGAAACACTGTCCTCACACAAAGACACGAAGGCACAGAGGGTCTTCTCCGTGCCTTTTCCCTTTGTGTCTCTGTGCCTTTGTGTGGAACACTATCCTCACACAAAGATACGAAGGCACAGAGGGTCTTCTCCGTGCCTTTTCCCTTTGTGCCTCTGTGCCTTTGTGTGAAACTGTATCCTCATACAAAGGCACGAAGGCACAGAGGGGTTTTCTCCGTGCCTTTATCCCTTTGTGTCTCTGTGCCTTTGTGTGGAACACTATCCTCACACAAAGACACGAAGGCACAGAGGGTCTCCTCCGTGCCTTTATCCCTTTGTATCTCTGCGCCTTTGTGTGGAACATTATCCTCACACAAAGACACGAAGGCACAGAGGGTCTTCTCCGTGCCTTTATCCCTTTGTGTCTCTGCGCCTTTGTGTGAAACACTATCCTCACACAAAGACTCGTAGGGCGGCTTTCCATAGCCGCCGCAGAGGGCAGGAGGGGCTAGATGAGATCAAGCGCCCCACAGATGTGAAGACCCCAACGATCGCGGAGACCCTTGGGGTCTTTGCGCCGCACTTGACCCCGCCCTCACTCTATCACCAGCGCGCACTCTTGCGTCGCGCGCACCCAGTAGCCTCGTCCAGGCTCCAGGTTCGCCAAGTCGTTGCCGATGGTGGCCGAGGGATTGTATCGCTTCCACGGCTGCGGTTCGCCCGCGTAGTAGCCCCAGACGATGCTGTACTTGCCCGCGATGGACGCCAAAGCGTCGGCCACGGGGCGCGGCGTCGCCGATGGGCACGCGACCAGGTTCCAGCCGACGCGCAGCGCCTGGCTCGTGGCCGAGGGCGGCGTGCCGCGCACCGCAAGCGCCGCCGGCTCGGTCATCAGAATCCAGAAGGCCGTCTTCTCGTCCAGCGCCAGGAGCGTCTGCCCTTCAGGAGGGAGCGCGGGGTTGTAGGTACGCCATCCCTGCGCTGCCGCGTCCCACGAGTGGACGATGGCATACTTGCCCGCGATGGATTGCAGCACGTCGGTGATGGCGCTGCTTTCCGGCACAACGGGAATGGACGCCAGATTCCAACCCGCCACCAGCGACACCGTCCCGACGCCTTGCTGCCGCTCGTAAGCGCCCAGGTCGGGCGCGGCGCCAACGGGCCGAAGGTTGCCGTCCAGGTCGTCGGGCGGCGCGCCGACGGGCGTGCCCGCGTCCACGGCGGGGCTATCCGCCAGCAGGTGGTAGTCGCCATCCGCGCCCCAGGCCCGCGCGACGAATCGCGGGTCGCCGTACAGGCTGCCCACGCCCAGCGCGCCGATGTTGGCGGAGGTGTAGGTCGTGTCGCCGTGGACGAAGACCTCGTCGGGGCTGTCGGGGAAGTAGAACAGGTTGTGGTCGGCGATGACTGTGGACGCGCCCGCGACGTAGATGGGCGAGTCCGCGCCGCGCCAGATGCCGTTGCGCAAGGTGAGGGTAACGGGCACGTTGGGCGTGTCGTACTGCACGTGCATCAGGTAGTTGTGGCCCAGCGTGTCATCCACCGTTACGTTCACGAACTCAAACGCGGCGTTGGCCTGCTCGGTGCCGATGACGACGGCCGCCCACGGCGTCGTCGTGGGGTCGCCGTCGCCGCGCCCGTAGATGAGCGTGTTCTCCACGCGGCTGCCCCCGCCCCACAGTTTCACGCCGTCGCAGGAGTTGTTCGCCACGACGCACCGGCGGATGGTGGTGCGGGCCGACTTGGAGTCCAGCCCGTCGCCGTAGTTGTGGGCCGCCACGGTGTCCTCAATGGTGATGGGGCCGTCGGACGGCTCAATGCCGAACCCATCGGGGCGGTCGTAGGGGCGGTTGGAGCCATCGCCGCCCTGGTAGTAGTGGCCGCCGTAGGACAGCGTGCACCCGCGGATGAGCAGATTGCGCACGCCGCCGTGCTCGCCCGCAGGCCCCAGGATGGCGCCGAACCCGCAGTACTCAAACCGACTGTCCAGCACCTGCAGGTCGTCCACGTCCTGAATGTCCAGCCCGCCCTCGTCTATGTGATGCACGTACAGGTCCTTGAGCACGATGTGGCTGGCAGGCGCGCCGGTGATGCTGATGGCAGTGCGGAACCAGGCGGCCGGCCCCGCAGCCTGTTCGTCGTGGGTGATTTCCAGATTTTCCACCCGCACGTAACTTGCGCCCGCAAGGCTGACGGCGGCGAACAGGTTGTCGCGGCCCGCCAGCACGGGGCGATGGCCCTCCTCGCCGCGAATGGTAACCCAGGCGTTCGCCGTGCCCGAAGGTGGGATGAGGATGTCGTCGTCAAAGCGACGCAGCACGTAGCGCCCGCCCAGGATGATGAGCGTGTCGCCGGGGTGGAGTTGTCGCGAGCCGTAGCCGGGCGTGCCCCAGGGATGCGCCAGCGAGCCATCGCCCGTGGCGTCGCTCCCCGTCGTGGCCACGTAGTAGGTGCGGCCCTGCGCGCGGGCGGGCGACCCCAGGCCCGCAGCAACCAGGCAGAGGATAACCAGCATGCCCGCGAGAAGCCGTTTCATCTTCGCCGTCTCCTTTCGGGGGCTGGGAACTGGCCGAGATACGGTGTCAGGCGCATTCTAGCACCGGCGGGGATAGCCTGTCAATGGCCACCGGTTGCGGGCGGGGCCGACGCGCCACGTTTGTATGTGCGGGCGAAACTGTGATACCATTGCGCCAAACCGAATCCCATTGCCCAAAGGAGTCGCATCATGGACGACAGGCAACCCAGTTCACGCCATTGCTTTCTGTGCGGGAGGCAAAACCCCATCGGCCTCAAGATCACGTGGGTCAATGATCGCGAAGCCCGGCAGATACGGGCGCGCGTCGTCGTGCCCGAGCACTTCAACGGCTACCCGGGCATCGTGCACGGCGGCATCGTCGCGGCCATCCTGGACGAGACGGCCGGGCGCGCGCTGCTGCTGGATGGCGGCGCCGACAATCTGATGGTAACGGTGAAATTGGAGGTGCGCTACCGCAAGCCCACCCCCACGGGCCAGCCGCTCACCGCCGTGGGGTGGGTGATCCGCCAGACGGAGACCCGCGCGCAGGCGGCCAGCGAACTGCGCCTGGAAGACGGGACCGTAACGGCCGAGTGCGAGGCGCTGCTGTTCCGCCCCAGCCAGGAGTTCTTTGACCGCTGGGAGCCCGAAAAAGCGTACTGGCGCGTGTACGACGATTGACGGGGGCGTGTCGCGCGCAACAGAAAAGCCGCACCCGGTTGCACGGGTGCGGCTTTCTTTTGCAGAAACGCGCGGCGCGTTCTACAGGGGAACGACGTTGGTGGCCTGAGGACCTTTGGGGCCTTGTTCAACGGTGAACTCAACCCTCTGGTTCTCTTCAAGAGTCCGGAAGCCTTGCGACTGAATCGCCGAGAAGTGGACGAACACGTCGCCGCCCTTCTCGCGGGTGATGAACCCGTAGCCCTTGGACCCATTGAACCACTTTACCGTTCCTTTTTCTCGCTCACTCATTGGTGAACTCCTTGTGAAGAATTATAGGAGGTACGAGACAGAACCGCCGCAAAAAACAACCGCCGGAGCCAAGTGTAACGCTCCAGCGGTCAACCTTGCCAGTCGTTCCGTACACTTACTCAACCTACAGACGGTTTATAGCACACATTTGGAATCTTGTCAAATATGGGGTTGCGCCGATGAGGTTCGGTTTGGGGGTCTCCACAATCGCGGGGCGCATGACCTCACCCAAGCCCTCCCGCACCTCCCTTCCGCTCCGCCGGCGTGGGCGTGCCCCTCACCCTAACCCTCTCCCGCGGCGGGCGGGATTTTACCGCCGAGGACGCAGAGGGTCATAGACTGGCCCGCGTGTCCGACCGTAGAGGCGACCCGCGGCTCGCCCCTGCGCGTTGCGCCGCGCAAGCGCCCCTCACCCTAACCCTCTCCCAGCGGGAGAGGGAACGGCCCACCACGCTGGGCCAGCCCCGAAGGGGGCTCCCCTCCGTCAGCGCGGGGGTTCAGCCCCGCGCGGCATGCGCGCATGCGGCCGCGGTTTTCGTGCCTTTCGCGCCTTTTCGCGTCCTTCGCGATCCAAACGCCCCTCACCCTGGCCCTCGCCCAGCCCCGAAGGGGGCTTCGCTCCGTCAGCGCGGGGGTTCAGCCCCGCGCGGTGTGCCGACCTCCCCCCCCCTCGTTCCCCCTCTCCGCACGCGGAGAGGGGCAGGCCGAAGGCCGGGGTGAGGTGTGCCCCCATGCCCCGCGCGGCATGCGCGCATGCAGCCGCGACTTTCGTGCCTTTCGCGCCCTTTCGCGTCCTTCGCGATCCAACCGCCCCTCACCCTAACCCTCTCCCAGCGGGAGAGGGAACGGCCCACCACGCTGGGCCAGCCCCGAAGGGGGCTTCGCTCCGTCAGCGCGGGGGTTCAGCCCCGCGCGGTGTGCCGACCTCACCCCCCTCGTTCCCCCTCTCCGCGCGCGGAGAGGGGCAGGCCGAAGGCCGGGGTGAGGTGTGCCCCCATGCCCCGCGCGGCATGCGCGCATGCGGCCGCGGTTTTCGTGCCTTTCGCGCCCTTTCGTGTCCTTCGCGATCCAAACGCCCCCCGCGCCCCACAACTTGACACGACGCCGCTCATGGAGTATAATACCCCACAGGGGTATATACAGGAGCACACCATGGGCATCGTGGAGTACACAAAAGCGCAGGTAACGGCCGTCCCACGCATTGACGAGGCAGCCTGCCACGCCTGCCGCAAGTGCGCGGCGCGGGCCGTCTGCCGATCCAAGGCCATCGTCCAGATTGACCCGGGCGAACCGCCCGTTATTGACCCGAGCAAGTGCTACGGATGCGCGGCGTGCTTGACGGCCTGCCCGTTTGATGCTATTGTGCGACGAGAGGCTGCATCGTAGGGAGAACGTCGCACTTCCCCAAACGCGGCCAGCCTTTCGGGCGCGGCCGCATCAACACCGAATTGCCTGGGAGGGATTCGCATGGAGAATGTGGTCATCATCGGTTCTGGGCCTGCGGGGCTGACCGCGGCCATCTACGCCGGCAGGTCGCTGCTCAACCCGCTCGTCATCGCGGGGCATGCCATGGGAGGACAGGCGGCCCTCACCGCCGAGATTGAGAACTACCCGGGCTTCCCCGACGGCATCGGCGGCCCCGAATTGGCCCAGTTGTTCCAGCGCCAGGCCGAAAAGTTCGGCGCGCGCATTGAGTACGACATCGTTACAGCCGTGGATTTCAGCCGCCACCCGTTCAAAATCACCACCTACAGCGGCGAGATTGAGGCGAAGACCGTCATCATCTGCACCGGCGTGTCCCCGCGAAAACTGGACGTGCCCGGCGAGAAGGAGTTCACGGGCCGCGGCGTGTCCTACTGCGCCACCTGCGACGGGTTCTTCTACCGCGACAAGGTCGTGGCGGTCATCGGCGGCGGCGACGCAGCCGTGGAGGAGGGGCTATACCTGACCCGCTTCGCGAAGAAGGTTTACCTCATCCACCGCCGCAATCGCCTGCGGGCGAACCCCAGCGCCCAGAAGCGCGCCGAGCAGAACGAGAAGATGGCGTTCGTCTGGAACTCGGTGGTAACCGAGGTGGTCGGCGACGACAAGGTAACCGGCGTCAAGATTCGCAACGTGGAGACCGGCGAGGAGTCGCTCCTGCCCGTGGACGGGGTCTTCGTGTACGTCGGCCAGGTGCCCAAGACCGACCTGTTCGTGGGGCAGGTGGAGATGGACGAGGCGGGGTTCATCATTACGGACCGGCGCATGCACACGAGCGTCCCCGGCGTGTTCGCGGCGGGCGACGTGCAGGATCGCGTGCTGGCGCAGGTGGTTACCGCGGCGGGAAGCGGCGCCATCGCCGCCATGGAAGCCGAGCGCTTCCTGGCGCAACTGGAAGGGGAACCGTACCCCGAACGCAAGCACGGATAGCGTTTGCGCGCAACGACGGGCGAGGCATCGGCCCCTGGGACCCATGCCCCGCCCGTTTTCTGTTGGCCCGTCCGCCGACGGCATCAGGCGAGGGCGATCTCCTGCGCGTTTTCCCAAACGCCGTGGATGTTGCAGTAGGACGTGGCGATGAGCGTCCCGGGCTGGGAAATCTTCATCCCGAAGGTGGCCTTGTGGTGCGTGTACACGGGGCCCTGGTTGGGGCCGTCGGTGGACTCGCCGTGGGCCGTGAACTCAAAGGTGCCCACGTGGAACGGGAACTTGGCGCCCTGGGGCATGAAGTACACGCTGATCCACCGGATGTGATGCTCGGTGGTGTTGGGGTGGGCGATCTCCTTGCCGATGGTAACGGTTACGTCAAAGAACTCGCCCGCTTTGACCGCGGCCGGCGCCTCAATGACCGGCACATGCTTCTCGGTCTTCCAGTCCGCCTGCTTGACAATGTCCGCCAGTTTCATCCTGCACCTCCTTGCTTTGTGTGAAATACGCCTTTTGAGAGTAGGTTTGTTTTGTTTTCCGCAAGCCCATAATACCACAAGAGGCGTCTTGGCGCAAGTGGCGCGATGGCGAGCACGCGGAGTCCCGTAGGGCGGCTATCCCTAGCCGCCGGAGGCCAGGGCAGGTATGGAAACCTGCCCTACGCTCTGACAGGGATTCTCACCGAGGAGAGCACCGAGCGCTCGGCGGCGAGTCCGGTTTCGTAGGGCGGCCTTCCATGGCCGCTGCCTAGGTGCGACGCACTTCCGGAAGTGCGTCGCACCTATGCGGTGGCAATCCCTAGCCGCCAGAGGCCAGTCCCGTAGGGCGGCTATCCCTAGCCGCCGGAGGCCAGGGCAGGTATGGAAACCTGCCCTACGCTCTGGCA
>DAOTVT010000231.1:0-15938 GCA_034436295.1 Anaerolineae bacterium
GCGTCGGTGATGCCGGCCTCGCGGAAGACTTCGCCCACAATCCGAAGCGGGCCTTCTACAGCCGGCGCGAAGAACACCGCGTAGTACGGGTTCATGATGCCACACGCGCGCCCGTGGCTCAAGATGTCCACCAGGGAGAAACTGGTCAGATGCGCGCCGCCGGTTCCCCCCAGCATGATGGCGTAGGCACCCAGGTCGGTCGCCAGGCCCAGGGCCACGCGCGCCTCCAAGTCCGCTGGATTTCTGACCGCGCGCTCGGCGAAGTTCACGGCAAGTCCGAATACCAGGCGCGCGACTTCGGTCATCGTGTCGTAGTACGGCTTGCCCACCGAGTCGTACAGCACCTCCAGGGCATGGGACATCCCGTCCACCACGCCGTCGGCGGTCAGGTCGGGCGGCATGGAACGGGTAACGCCGTAGTCAAACGCGGCGCGCGCGGGCACAATGGCCGCGTCCACGATGAGTTTCTTCTGCCCCGTGCGCGCGTCGGTGATGTTGGAGTACTTCGTCAGGTGGGCGCCGGAACTGGCCGCCGTCTGCACGGCGAGCATGGGCGTGAGCGCTGCGCCGGTCTCCGCCAGCCGCGCCGACACCCGCCCGACGCCGAAGTAATCGTCCACAGTCCCGCCGAGCGCCCCCAGCACGCAAGCCGCCTTGACCGCGTCCAGCGTGCTCCCGCTGCCGATGGCAACGACGACATCGGGCGCAAGCGTGGCCAACTCCGCGGCGATGCGCGACACATCCTCGCGGGGCGCGTTCGGGGCTGCACCCACCACCTGGCCGACCACGCGAACGCCCGCGTCTGCCAGCGACTGCGAGACCTCACCTACCACATCGGCCCCGTGCGAACGCGGGCGCACGAGCGCGACGCGGCGCCCCAATTCCGCCGCCAGCGCCCCCGTCTTCCGCAGCGCGCCGACCCCAAAGGCGTACCGCTCGCCCTTGAACTCGCGGAGAATCTGCGTTGCGCGCGTGAACAAGTCCATCGTCAGCACCCGCAATCGGGCCTATTCGGCGGCGAGTCGGCGGAATATCGCCTCGGCCTCTTCGGCGGTGGCTCCCTCGTGCACGATCGCCCGCAGCGCCTGCGCCATCGCCACGGGGTGATCGTTCTGCCAGACGTTGCGCCCCAGGTTGATCCCGATGGCCCCGCGCTGCATCCCATCGTACACGAAATCAAAGACCTCGCGCTCCGTGTCGCATCGCGGCCCGCCCGCCATCACCACCGGAACTGGGCAGCCCTCCACCACCTTCTCAAAATCCTTGCACCAGTAGGTCTTCACGACGCGAGCGCCCAGTTCCGCAGCGATGCGGCAGCACAGGGCCAGATACCGCGCGTCGCGCTTCTCCAGTTCCTTGCCCACCGCCGTAACGGCCATGACGGGAATCCCGTAGTTCTCACAGGCATTGACGAGGTTCGCCAGGTTCATCAGGGTCTCGTGTTCGTAATCGCTGCCGACGAAGATGGAAACGCCCACCGCCGCGGCATTCAGCCGGATGATGTCCTCAATGGACGTGGTAACCCCCTCGTGCGCCAGATCCTTGCCCACCATGCTCGTGCCGCCTGACACGCGCAGGATGATGGGCTTCGTGTTCGCGGGGTCAATACACGCCCGCAGGACGCCCCGCGTAACGAACAGCGCGTCGGCGTAGGGCAGGAGAGGCCGCACCGTCTCGCCGGGCTTCTCCAGCCGTCGCGTCGGCCCCTGGAAATAGCCATGGTCAATCGGCAGGAAGAAACAATGCCCATCGGGCTGAATCAACTGCGCCAACCGATTCCGCATCCCCCAGTCCATGCCAGCGTCCTCCTGTCGTGCGTGAGTTTTACGCGGCAAGTATAGGCGACCTCGCCGCATCGCGCAAGTGCTTTACAGTCCGACGTTTGTGCTGTACAATGGGAGTGCGGTTTTCTGGCAGCGCCCCAGGGGGTGCGGGAGGGACTAGGATGAGCGCAAAGGGCAGTCTGGGGATTTTCGTCGGGTGGCCCATTGCCACGCCGCTTCGGTTGCGCGAAAACGCGGAGGGTGGAACACCACCGCCCCCCGACCCCGACTGGGTAGCCGATTTCCAATCCACCCACGGGCGCGACCCCAACCAGCAGGACTGGCAGGATCATCTCCTGTCCCTCCGCTATCCGGGCACCGGCCCCAATGGCGAGTGGCTGGACCGCGACTGGCAGGTGTACTATCGACTCGTGGACCTGCTAGGCGACGACTTGCTCGGCCAAATCGGCAAGCGGGGCGGGCATGGCACGGGCCTCTATTCGGGCATCGGCGTCTTTCTCGCCCTGTGGAAACTGGAGCCAGGCCCCGACGGCACGCGCATCGCCTACGTGCGCAACTTCCCCGCAGGCGGCATCCCGCCCAACACCACGGGCTGGACCTGGGGCAACACCATCCTCATTCTGGAGAGCGAGCGCAACAACCGTCCGCTCCTCATGCACGAATACACGCATGTCCTCCAGTATCGCCTCACGGGCATCCGCTATGTGCCCAACTACCTCAAAGGCGGCCTGTACAATTGGGACAACAACCCATACGAAATGCAAGGGGTGGAAGTCCAGCAGATTTACGAGTGGCACCCGTGGCTTCCGCCCATCTGGGAAATCGTGTGGGCGGGCGGGAGGTCTGGATAGGATGCGCCCAAGGCACATGTGGAGGTGGCTGGGCCTGTTGGCGCTCCTCGTCGGCGCGGCGTGCCTTCTCGCCGGTTGCGACGCCACCTACGATTTGGTCATAGAGAACCAGACGCCCCAGCCCGTCTCGGTTGCCCTGTACGACCGCATCGTGTACGAACTGCAACCCTGCTCGGTCCAGATCACCACGGTCGCGGGGCCTGCGACTCCATCGGGCAAAGGGTTCCGCGTGTCCGTGCGGGCGGGCGACGGCGAAGTGCTCGTCCAGGCCGACGTGCAGCCCCAGCGCCTTGAGGGCTACACCCAGCCGGTGATCCTCGTCCGCATCCCGTCCGCAGACTCCGGCGCGTGCCCAGCGCCTGTTACGGGAATCTTCCTGCTCGTCGTCCGCAACTACTCGCAGAGCGAGGCGACCATCTGGCTGGGCGACGCCCGCCTGGGAACCATCGCGCCGTTGGATCAGATGGCGTTTGGCCCCCTGCCGGGGACGTGGGCCGATGTCAAACGGGTTCAGATTCGCGACGCCGGCAACAACTCCATCGCCTACAGCGCGCGCGCCGAGTATCGCCTGGGCGAGATACCGCGATTCTTTGTGGGCTTCACCGCGCCGCGTGCGCGCCAATAGCCAAAGGGCAACGCGCCCCACAATAAGGAGGCCTCATGGCCAAACCAACCAAACATGCGGGCACCATATGCACCATCCTGGGCATCATCGCCCTCGCGGGCATCGTGCTGGGGCTCCTGCGCTCCAGCCCACTCATCACGATCCTCCTGCTCATCCCCACCGCTGTGTACGAAGTGTACCGCACCGAGGGCGAATCCACCCGCTGGGCGTCTTGGGTGCTCCTGCTCGTCCTCATCGCCGAGGTCTTCCTCGTGGCGCTGGGCATCCGCTTTGACCTGGCGGGCTTTCTCGGCGAGGAAGAGCGCTACGTGGCCGGCTACGAGGTCCCCATCGGCGACATCACGGTGGTCGGCCCCGCGGTCATGGCGGTTCTGTCGCTCATCTTGATTGCGCGGACGCGCGGGCGCTACACCAAATGGCTGGCTGCCATCATCCTGGTAACATCCTTTGCCATCGTGTACGCCATAGACCCGACGGTTTTCGCCCGCTGGATTCGGCTGGCCCTGGACCAGGGGCTGAATCTCATCAGGTAGGCCCGCCGCCCATCGGGTGAATCTGAAAACCCTCCGTGTCCGCGCGCGGCCCAAGACCGGAAAAGCGCCACCCGGCAAGCGCAAATTGACATTTTGCGCCCGCTGCGGTACACTGGTGCCGGGCCTGCGCGCAACGCAGGCCGACATGTTGTGAAGCACGCGGAGCATCTGCGCCTCGCCACACCTGTCTCACCGGACACGGCAACGGGGCATAGGGCCCCGCTCCCTATATGCCGCACGACGAAAGGAAACAAGAAATGCTCAATCAAGGAATCACCCCTGCGACCTGCAGCCGATGTGGACACCAGTTCGGCGCGACCGCCGAGCGCATCCTGGACCTGGAAAAGGACCCGACCGCCAAGACCCGACTCCTCTCCGGGCGGGTGAACGTGGCTCGCTGCCCGGCATGTGGCGCCGAAGGTGCGTTGAACCTGCCCTTTGTGTACCACGACCGATCCAAGGAGTTGCTCCTGGCCTATATGCCGCCATCCTTCGGCGCCAATGAGGCCGAGCGCCAGCGGGTGCTGGGCGAACTGACCAACGCCGTGATGAACTCGCTGCCGCCGGAACAGCGCAAAGCCTACCTCCTCCAGCCCAAGATGTTCTTCACCATGCAAAGCATGGCCGAGACCATCCTTCAGGCCGACGGAGTTACGAAAGAGATGATGGAGGCCCAGCGCGCCCATGTGGACCTCATCAACGAGATGCTCCGCGCGACCGACCCCGCGGCATTCCAGCAGGTGCTGGACCAGAACCGCGACAAGATTGACTTTGACTTCTTCCAGACGCTGACGGCATCGGCCGAAGCGGCGCAGGCCAACGGCCAGGAGCGCGTGGCCCAGATGCTGAACTCGCTGGGCCTGCGGCTCATGCAGGAATTCGGCATCCCCGTGGGAGAGGAAATCGCGGGCGAGGGGAGCAAAGGCCTCCTGAGCCGCGAGGGCCTCGTCGCGCTTCTGCAAGAGGCGCAGGATGACGAAGACTTCCGAACGCTGGTGAGCGTGGGGCGGCCGCTGATGGACTACACATTCTTCCAGGAAATCACCGCGCAGATGGAGGAGGCCAAAGCCCAGGGCGATCATGCCAAAGCCGAACGCCTGGCGGGCATGCGGGCGCGGGTCGTCCAGGTAGCCGAAGAGATGGACGCCGCGTCCAAGCAAGTCATCAACCAGGCCACGACCCTGTTGAGCGGCGCGCTCCAGGCCGAAGACCCCGAAGCCTACCTCCGCGAGCATCTGAACGAGATCAACGAGGCCTTCTTCGTCGTGCTGAGCGCCAACCTGAACGCCGCCGAACGTGAGCAGCAGGACGAATGGGTGGAGCGCATGGAGCGCATCGGCGACATCGCGATTCGCCTCATCCAGGAGGCCGCGCCGCCGGAAATCCAACTGCTCAATCGGCTGCTGGCCGCGCCTTATCCCGACGGCACGATGCAAATTCTGCGGGAGAACGCCGCCCTGGTTACGCCCGAACTTCTGGATGCCATGGGCCTCATTGCCGAAGACCTGGTGCGGCAGGGCAACCTGGCCGCCGCCGACAAGACCAAGAAGGTCCTCGCTCAAGCCGAGGCGCTCCAGGCGGGCACCAACGCTTGACACGTTTCGCAATCCGCGCTATACTGAACATGCCATCCACCGCTGAGCGGGGGTGAGCCTGACTTACAAACGAATAGCATCCGTAGATCCCAGGCGCTTGGATCCAACGCGACCGAGACGACCGACAGGATCGGTTTGCCTATCATCGCGGGTTTCCGGTTGCCGGGGCCCGCGATTCGTTTTGGGTGAGTATGACAGAACCCCTCATCCGCGTGCAGAACCTATCGTACACATACCCCGCAGGGACGGGAAGGCCGGCCCTTCGGGATGTGAGCCTGACCGTGAACCCAGGCGATTACATCGCCATCGTAGGGGCGAACGGATCCGGCAAGTCCACGCTCGCCCGCCATCTGAATGCCCTTCTCGTGCCCGATGAAGGCGAGGTCTGGGTGAACGGCTGGAACACCCGAGACCGTGCGCACATCCGCGACATCCGCCGCACCGTCGGGATGGTCTTCCAGGTGCCCGACAACCAGATTGTCGCCACGATTGTGGAAGACGATGTCGCCTTTGGCCCTGAGAACCTCGGCGTCCCCGACGAGGAACTGCCGACGCGGGTTGCGGAAGCCCTGGCCGCGGTGGGGCTG
Source organism: Anaerolineae bacterium (assembly GCA_034436295.1). Lineage (GTDB taxonomy): Bacteria > Chloroflexota > Anaerolineae > DTLA01 > DTLA01 > DTLA01. The sequence goes on from DAOTVT010000231.1 coordinate 5,976, forward strand.
GAGGGGCAGGGCCAGCGGGCGTCGCATCTGCTTTCCGCCGGGCAGAAGCAGCGCCTCGCCATTGCCGCCGCGCTTGCCATGAAGCCCCTCTGCCTTGTCCTGGACGAGGCGACCGCCATGCTGGACCCCGCGGGCAAGGCCGCGCTGCTGGACATCCTCCGGCGTCTCCACGACGCAGGCACGACCATTATCGCCGTAACGCACTCCATGAGCGAGGCAGCGGAGGCCGACCGCATCGTCGTGCTTTCCGATGGGCAGATTGTGGCCGAAGGGTCCCCCGCGCGCGTCTTCGGCGACGCCGCCCTGCTGGAACAATGCGGGCTGGAAGCGCCGCCTGTGGCGCGCCTTGCGCATCTCCTGGCCCGCCACTGGCCCGACTTCCCGATCGACATCCTGGACCCCGAAGCGTTAGCGGACGCCGTCTGCCGATTCCTCGCTGCGCCGGGAGCCGCGCCCGCAACGCCCGCCGACGACGCAAGCGACGGGGCGGGCCGGCCCTCGTCCGGCATCGCGGCGCAAGGCCCGTGGGTCGTGCTGGACGATGTCCACTACACCTACCTGCAAGGCACGCCGCTGGAAAACCGCGCCCTGCGGGGTGTCCACATGGAGGTGCGGGCGGGCGAAACCGTCGCCATCATCGGGCCGACCGGCTCGGGCAAGTCCACGCTGCTCCAACACCTCAACGGCCTGCTGCGCCCGCATTCCGGGCGCGTGCGCGTGCTCGGATGCGACCTCTCCGACCCCCGATGCGATGTGCGCGCGCTTCGCAAGCGGGTGGGGCTGGTCTTCCAGCAGCCCGAGGCTCAGTTGTTTGAGCGGTACGCGGGCGACGACGTGGCTTTCGGGCCCCTCATGTTCGGCGCGTCCATTGACGAGGCGCGGGAACGGGTGCGGGCTGCGATGAACTCCGTAGGCCTCCCGTTTGAGGCGTACAAAGACCGCCTCACCCTTGCCTTGAGCGGGGGCGAACGCCGACGGCTTGCGCTGGCCGGCGTCCTGGCGCTGGACCCACAGATACTGGCGCTGGACGAGCCGACCGCGGGGCTAGACCCCAAGGGGCGCGAGGATCTCATCGCGCTGCTGCGACAGTGGCGACGCGCAGACCGGGCCATCGTGTTCTCATCGCACAACATGGACGATGTCGCGCTCCTGGCCGATCGGGTTTACATCGTCGCCGACGGGCAGATCGCGCACTCGGGGCCGACCCGCCAGGTGTTCGCAAACCCCGACTGGCTTGCGGAGTTCGGGTTGGGGCTACCTCCCGCGACGGCACTGGCGCACACCCTGGCGCTGCGCGGCTGTCCTGTCCCCACGAACGTACTCTCGCTGGAAGAACTCGCGCAGGCGATTGTGAGGTTGGCCGATGAGCGCGTCCGAGTTTGAACTGCTGCGCACGGTAACGCTTGGGCAGTACCTGCCGACGGGTTCGGCCATTCATCGGGCCGACCCGCGAATCAAGTTGCTCGCGGGGCTGCTGCTCGTCGTCGCGGTTACCGCGATGTCCAGCATCGCGGGGTTGTGCCTCTCGTTCGCCCTGGTCCTCGTGGGGTTTCTGGCCGCCAGGATTCCCCTCGGGTACGCGCTGTCGGGCGTGAAGCCCATGCTGCCCTTCCTGGCCCTCCTGGGCATCCTGCAGGCCATTGCCATCCCGCAGAACGACGCCAACACGACGGTGTTCTGGCGGTGGGCTTTCATCACGCTCACCGCGCGGGATGCGGTCGCGGTGGCGCTGCTGTTCCTGAAGTTCTCGGTCCTCGTGTGGGGGCTGAGTTTGCTCTCGTTCACTACCACCACGACAGAACTCACCCACGGGACGGAACACCTTCTGCGCCCGTTGCAGCGCGTCGGCCTGCCCGCGCACGAGTTTGCCCTGACGCTGAACGTCGCGCTGCGGTTCGTGCCGCTCCTCGCCCAGGAGACCGAACGCCTCATGAAAGCCCAGGCGTCGCGGGGCGCGGATTTCGGGGCGGGGCGCGGCTGGAACTTCGTGCGGCGCTTCCGAAGGCTCATCCCGCTGCTGGTGCCCCTCATCCTTTCCACGCTCCAGCGCGCCGAAGACCTGATCCTGGCCATGGAGGCGCGGTGCTACACCGGAGGGAAGGGGCGAACCTACCTGGTCCACTTCCGGGCGCGGGCGTCCGACTACGCGATGCTCGCACTGGTTGTCGTCGTCCTGGCTGCGGCGCTCGCGGCCAGTGCGACTCCCGCCGACGCACTGGCGTGGCGGGCCATATCCACATTATGGAAATAGCAAAGGAGGCGATTATGTCAACAGAAGCGGTTGCCAAGTCCACACCGGCGCGCAAGATCGTCATCGCGGGCGTCATGGGCGCGCTCGCCGTGTTCCTGGGCTGGACCCATCTGGGGTTCATCCCGTGGGTGGCGGGCGCGGCCCTCACCATCATGCACGTGCCCGTCATCATCGGCGCTGTGCTGGAAGGCCCCGTGGTTGGCACGGCCATCGGGCTGATCTTCGGGCTGTTCTCGCTGCTCCAGGCCGCGCTGGCTCCCACCGGCCCCGTGGACGTGTGGTTCCAGAACCCGGTCATCTCGGTGCTGCCACGGCTGTTCATCGGGGTTGTGGCGTGGCTGGGCTACAAGGCGCTCAAGAAGGTGAACGAGCCTCTGGCGTTGGCCGTAGCGGGCATCCTGGGCACGCTCACCAACACGGTTTTGGTGCTCGGCGCCATCGGCCTGTTCAAGCACCTGCCGTGGAGCGCGCTGCCGCCCATCGCCATCGCCAACGGCCTGCCCGAGGCGGTGCTGGCCGCCATCCTGACTGTGGCCGTCGTCGTGGCGTGGAAGCAGATTGAGACCGGCGCGCGCAAGTCGCGGATGTAGAATCCGCACGTAGCCGGCAGATGAGGCAGGCGGGCCCTTTTGCGCGATTGGGCCTGTCTGCTTCATCTGCCTTATCGCCCTGGGTGGCGACTCACTCCCGCCCTGAACCTTCGCGCGGCAACAAGGGTTCTATCTTGCCCAACAATACCCTACCCGCATCAGCCGTCAAGGGTTTTTCGCGCCGCGCTCCCTTACCCTGCGCGGGCAGGGAGCCGCCGACGCCCGTCGCCTGCCGTCCGCCTCGCCCATCCGGCGAGGCTTCGGGGGACACCATGCGGCCAGTTGCCCTACTTCGGCCATACGCGTATAATCCGCTGCGCACGCCCACAGGAGGGGAACGCACATGGATTATCACATCCGCACGCTTGCAGATATAGAGGCCAAACGCATTGACGAGGACTGGGGAAGCCTGCGGTGGCTTGCGGGCAAGGACATCGGCAACGCGCAGGGCATGGTCGTGGGCCGCGTCATCATCAAGCGCGGACATTCCAATCCCCGGCACAGCCACCCCAACTGCGAGGAGATGCTGTATCTCCTGCGCGGGCGGCTGGAGCACACCGTCGGCGCCGACAAGGTCATCACCGAGGCGGGTGAGGTCATCGTCGTGCCTGCGGGCGTGCCTCACATCGCTCGCAACATCGGCGACGAGGATGCCGACATGATCGTGGCCTACTCCGCCGGCGTCAGGGAGTTCCGGCCGGAGCCATAGGCCAGGGCCTGGCGGCCGCGGCGATTTCCACAATCCTCCGCATTGCCTGCCCCCCATGGTACACGCGCCGCCCCGCTCGTCCACAACCCCGAAGCGCGCCGGCCGTCGGCAGTCCGCGCCGCGTTGTAACCGCCCTGTAACTGCGGTATGCTATGCTTGATTTGCGATGCGGAGGATGGAGATGGCTGGACGAAGGCTGTCGGCAATCGGGCGCAGGGCGTGCCCCCTGGTCGTGCTCCCCATCGCCCTGTGCGTGCTTCCCGTACTGGCTGCCTGCTCCCCGTCGCCCACCTCCAAGGCCACAACCACCATCAACGGCGCCGTCAAGGTCAACGGCGTGTCCCTGCACTACGAAATCACCGGGCGCGGAGAGCCTCTCATCTTGATTGAAGGTCTCGGCACAGCAACCTGGCTGTGGTGGAAACAGGTGCCGGAGTTGTCCCGCCACTTCCGCGTCGTCGCCTACGACCTGCGTGGCTCCGGCTGGAGCGACAAGCCCGACGAACCCTACTCCATCCCCATGTTCGCCGATGACCTAGCGGGCCTGATGGATGCGCTGAGAATCAAGCAGGCGCACATCGTGGGCATATCTCTTGGTGGCTACGTCGCCCAGGAATTCGCCATCCGCTACCCCCACAGAGTGAAGCGGCTCATCCTGTGCTCCACGAGCACGGGCGGGCCTCACGCCATCCCGCCAAGCCCCGACATCATCGCTGCGCTGATGATGCCGGTGGCAGGCGCCGACGACCTGCGCGCGCGCATGACCCTGTCCGTTGCCCCCGCCTATGCCGCGGCGCACCCCGAAGACCTGGAACAGATGCTGGCGTGGAGGCTGGACAACCCCCAACCCGCCTACGCCTACAACCGCCAACTGATGAGCGCCGTCGGGTGGACATCCGAAGGGCGACTGGAACAAATCACCGTGCCTACTCTCGTCCTGGCCGGCTCCGAAGACAGGGTGGTACCCCCGCAGAACGCCGACGTGCTTGTCTCGGCGATTCCACACGCCGAGAAAGTCATCCTGCAAGGCGCGGGCCACCTGATCAACGTGGAGCAGCCGGAACAATTCAACAAGGAGGTCATCCGGTTTCTGACATGGAAATGAATGAGATCAGCGCACGTTCGTTTGAGGCGTTCCTGCAGCGAGCACGGGCCAGCACATGGGCCGGCGGTGCAGAACCTGCCCGCGTTACACCCCAGGGCGAAACGCACTACGAATACAAGGAAGGCTTCCGCCTGTACCGCGACACCTACATGGGGAGCGCCGCATCCTTCTTCGGGCAGGAGACCGTTTTTGAGGTGGAGATTCCCCTGTGGAATATCATCTACGCAGGGGAGGTGCACCAGGCCGCGCTTACAGACCCAGGGCCTGACGCCATCTACGCCTTCCTGCGCCGCGCGCTCATCGCCACAGGCGAAAACTGCCGCCTGGGTCGCGAGGCCACGTACCAGGAGGGAGACTGGACGTACACAGACCGCGGGGAGACTCAAGGCAACGAGTTCTGGGGCAACGAGTGGGTTTCCTACCGCGGCGTGGAAGTATACCGGCTCAAGTACGGCGGCGGCTGGATTGGGTAGTCCGGCCACTTCTAGAACACAGGAGAGGGAACGATGGAGCGGTTGAAAGGAAAGGTAGCCATCATCACCGGCTCGGCCATGGGCATCGGCAAGGCCACGGCCCTGAAGTTCGCCCGCGAGGGCGCCAAGGTCGTCGTGTGCGACGTAGCCGCCGACGCCGGCCAGGCAGTCGTGGACGAGATTACGGCCATGGGCGGCGAGGCTTTCTTCGTCGCGGTGGACGTAACGTCGGCGGAATCCGTGCAAGCCCTGGTGGATGCAACGGTAACACGCTGGGGGCGGGTGGACATCCTGGTCAACAACGCCGGAATCACCCGCGACGCTCTCTTGGTCAAGGTCAAGGATGGCGAGATCGTTGACCAGATGAGCGAAGCCGCCTTTGACGCCGTCGTCAACGTCAACCTCAAAGGCGTGTTCCTCTGCACGCGCGCCGTGGCTCCCGTGATGATCCGCCAGGGTAGCGGCGTCATCCTCAACGCCGCGTCCGTCGTGGGGCTGTACGGCAACTTCGGGCAGACGAACTACGTGGCCACCAAGGCGGGCGTGATCGGCATGACGCGGGTGTGGGCGCGGGAACTTGGGCGCAAGGGCATCCGCGTGAACACCGTCGCCCCGGGCTTCATCCTGACGGATATGGTCAAGAAGATGCCCGAGAAAGTGCTGGCGTCCATGCAAGAGAAGGTGCCTCTGGGCCGCCTGGGCGAGCCGGAAGATGTGGCCAATGCCTACGCCTGGCTTGCCAGCGATGAGGCTTCTTATGTCAATGGCGCCGTCATCTCGGTGGACGGCGGCATCGTGATCGGCACGTGAAAGGGCACACAACGCCCTCGGCAAATGCACATTCAGGAGGACTCCCATGACCCGATACGCAACCATCGTCGGAACCGGCAGGTATCTGCCGCCCATTGAGCGCAGCAACGAGCAGTTCAAGCAAGACATGATCGCCGTCAACCCGGCACTTGGCGAAGTCGTGGACAAGTTTGAGGCGTCCACCGGCATCAAGACGCGATGGTACGCCCCCGACGACTGGGCGACTTCGGACCTCGCCGCCGAGGCCGCCAAGGACGCCCTGGCCGACGCCGGCATTCGGGCCGAAGACCTGGACTGGATTCTGCTGGGCACCGACTCGCCGGACTACATCACCCCGGCCACGTCGGTGGTGGTGCAACACAAGATCGGCGCGGTGAACGCCGGCACGGTGGACTTGGGATGCGCCTGCGCGTCCTTCCCCACCGGCCTGGCGCTGGGCGCCGGCCTCATCGCCACCAACCCATACATCAAGTACGTCCTGGTCATCGGCGCGTACATGATGCACAAACTCGCCGACTGGAAGCACGACGTGGTCTCGTTCTTCTATGGCGACGGCGCGGGCGCGGCTGTCCTGGCCGTGAGCGACAAGCCCGGCTTCGTCTGCTCCACCGCCTTCGCCGATGGCTCCTACCACAAGCACTGGGGCATCTACTCGGGCGGAACCTACGAGCCGGCCACGGTGGAGTCGGTTCAGGCAGGGCGCACCAAAGTACGGCTCATCACCCCCTTCCCGCCCGACGTGAACAACGTGGGCTGGCCCAAGCGCATGCGCGAACTGGCCGCCCACGGCAACTTTGACCTGCAAGAGGTGGACATGGCCATCTTCACCCAGGTGCGCCTCAATTCCATCCAACTGGTCATGCAGGACCTCGGCCTGCCCATTGAGCGGGCGCACTGGATCATGGACAAGTGGGGCTACACCGGTTCGGCGTGCCTGCCCATGTGCTTTGACGACGCCCGCAAACTCGGCAAGGTCAAGAGCGGCGACCTGGTAACATTCGTCGGCTCCGGCGTCGGCTACAATCAGGCGGGCGCGGCCTTCATCATGCCATAGGCAGAAGGGCATCTATGACATCGGCGAACGATCTCTACAAACGCAAACGTCTCTCTATCCCCGATGCTGTAGGCCTGGTGCAGTCGCATCAGACCATCGGCGTCGCCATGGCCGCATCCGAGCCGCCCGGCCTCCTCACCGAACTGGGGCGCCAGGGCGAGCGCCTGGAAGACGTGCACCTGTGGGTCTGCCTGCCCATGCGCGAGTACGAGGCCGTGCTCAGCCCACGCATGGCGGGCCACATCTTCGTGGAGAACTGGTTCTACGGCGCGCCCGACCGCAAGGCCCACCCACAGGGGCGCATGTCCTACATCCCCAACAACCTGCACCAGGCCGCCCGCGACAAACTGGCCAAGGACGGCAAGGTCAACATCTTCTGGGGCACGGCCACGCCCCCAGACAGGTATGGGAACATGTCCCTGTCCCTCGGCCTGGTGATTGAGAAGGCCCTCATGGAGGCCGCCGACCTGGTCGTGCTGGAAATCAACGAGAACCTGCCCTGGACGTTGGGAGACACCCAGGTGCACATCTCGCAGGTGGACTACATCGTAGAGAACACCTGCCCGCTGGTGGAACTCCCGCCCGCCCCGTCCACGCCCGAGGAAGAAGCCATCGGCGGCTACATCGCCGACCTCATTGAGGACGGCGCCACCATCCAACTGGGCATCGGCGGAATCCCCAACGCCATCACCCGCTACCTGATGAATCGGCGGGATTTGGGCGTCCACACCGAAATGTTCACCGATGGCATGGTGGACCTCTTTGAGGCGGGCGTGATCACGGGCAAGCGCAAGACCTTGTGGAAGGGCAAGATGGTCGGCGCTTTCGCGCTGGGAACGCAAAAACTCTACAACTTCATCCACAACAACGTGGGGGTGGAATTCCAGCAAGGCAAGGTAACCAACGACCCCTACATCATCGGGCAGAACTACAAGATGGTCAGCGTCAACACCGCCCTGCAGGTGGACATCATCGGGCAGGTGTGTTCGCAGTCGCTGGGGGTGCGCCACTTCAGCGGCACGGGCGGACAACTGGACACCCACCGCGGCGCCCAGCGTTCCCCGGGCGGGCGCGGCATCATCGCGCTGCGCTCCACCGCCCGCAACGGAACGGTGAGCACCATCGTGCCGATTCTGGAACCGGGCGCGGAGGTAACGGTCCCCTCCCAGGACGTGGACACCATCGTTACCGAGTTTGGCGTCGCCGAACTGCGGGGGCGGTGCGTGCGCGACCGCGCCGAGGCGCTGATTCGCATCGCGCACCCCAATTTCCGCGACTACCTGCGCGAGGAAGTGGAGCGGTTGGGCATCGTGCCGCGGCTGGTGGTGCCGGGCGTGCAGGTGGGCGAGAGCCGACAGGAACGCCAGGGCAATTCGTGATGGGGCACGGCAGACAGATAGTACAGATAGTGAGGAGGTGAGGCGATGAGCGCACAACAAACCATTGTGGGACTGTGGGAGATTCCCGCGGGCCAGGAGTACGCGGGACTGCGATTCCACTACAAGGCCGACGGGACCTTTGAGGCCGACTATCCGCCCATGGGCATCAAGTCCAGCGGGACGTGGACCCTCACCGGCAACGAACTGGACATGGATCAGACGCAGCACACGTTGGGCTGGGTTGGGGTGTTCCGCGCCCTGGTGGACATCGCCGAGGACGGCCAGACGATGAAGGTGGCCGTGGCTGCTGGCCCTAACCTCCCTCGGCCGACAGACTTCAGCAAGTATCGCCTGTACAAGCGAGTGGGGTAGCCGGTTCCCGGGTCCCGCTTTTCGGGCGAACCAGCAGGAGACGGCATGAGCACCATACAGGTCAACGGGGTAACCCTGCACTACGAGTGGCACGGGCCAGAGGACGCGCCGGTGGTCGTCCTGTCCAACGGCGTCCTCGCGAACACGGCGTCGTGGTTCAACCAGACCCCCGTGCTGAGCAAACGGTTCCGGCTCCTCCTGTACGACTGCCGGGGACAGGGGCGCTCCGAGCACCCGGCCGGGCCTTACAGCATGGAGATGCACGCGGATGACCTGGCGGCATTGCTGCGCGCACTCGGCGTGGAAAAGGCCCACATCGGGGGAATCTCCTACGGCGGCGAGATCAGCCTGCTGTTTGCCGCCAAGTATCCGGAGATGACCCGCACCGTGATCGCCATGAGCGCGGTCAGCGAGGTCCATCCCTTCCTCAAGGCCCAGATTGACCTGTGGACTGCGGCCGCCAGCACCCGCGACCCCGCGCTGTTCTTCCAGGCGACCGTTACCCACAACTTCAGCGCCGGATTCATCGCCGCGAACCAGGCGTTCCTGCAGGCTTCGGTGCCTCGCTTCGCCGCCCTGGACATAGACGCCGTGCTGGCCCTGTTTGACGCATTCCAGCGCCTGGACATCACCGACCGCCTGTCGGCGATCACCGCACCCACGCTGCTGCTCTACGGCGCGGAAGATGCCCTCAAGCCGCCCGCCGTGTACGGGCGAATCATCGCCGAGCGCATCCCCCACGCCGAGTTTCTCACCGTTCCTGGCGCGGGGCATGTGGTCATTTGGGAAAAGCCCGACGCGGTCAACTCCGCGCTCCTGGGCTTTCTGGTCAAACACTCGTAGCGCGACGCGCTGTCCTTCGGAGGAGGCACTATGCCAGAACAAATCCGCATTCGCGACGATTTCCAGATAGGCGAGACGGCATCGTTCTCCAAGACCATCACGGAGTCGGACATCTACACCTACGCCGGTCTCAGCGGCGACTTCAACCCCGTCCACGTCAACGCCGAGTTCGCCCAGAAGACCCGTTTCAAGGAACGCATCGCGCACGGAATGCTCACGGCCGGGCTGATTTCCGCCGTTCTGGGCATGAAACTCCCCGGCCCAGGAGCCATCTACCTGAGCCAACAGATGGAGTTCCTGAAGCCCGTGCGAATCGGCGACACCATCACGGCCACGGCTGAGGTGCAAGCCTACAACGCGGAGAAGCGCATCCTGAC
>DAOTVT010000232.1:0-25240 GCA_034436295.1 Anaerolineae bacterium
TAGGGCGGCTTTCCATACCCGCCGCACAGGTGCGACGCACTTTCGGAAGTGCGTCGCACCTGGTCTTCTCTCCGCCAAGAACACCGAGGGTTCAGGGGAAATCTCTGCGCCTTTGTGTGAAACATTAGTCTCACACAAAGACACGAAGGCACAGAGGGTTCCTCCGCGTCTTTGTCCCTCTGCGTCTCTGTGCCTTTGTGTGAAACTTTATTCTCACACAAAGACACGAAGGTACAGAGGGTTTCTCCGTGTCTCTGTCCCTCTGTGTCTCTGTGCCTTTGTGTGAGACTTTATTCTCACACAAAGACACAAAGGCACAGAGGGTTTCTCCGTGTCTTTGTCCCTCTGTGTCTCTGTGCCTTTGTGTGAAACAGTATTCTCACACAAAGACACGAAGGCACAGAGGGTTTTCTCCATGTCTTTGTCCCTCTGTGTCTCTGCGCCTTTGTGTGAAACAGTATTCTCGCACAAAGACACGAAGGTACAGAGGGTTTCTCCGTGTCTCTGTCCCTCTGTGTCTCTGCGCCTTTGTGTGAAACAGTATTCTCACACACATGGATACACTATCCATCCCCGCGGCGGTTTGACGCGCGGGCGGCTTCGGCCTATACTCACGTCCGGCCGCAAGGGCCAATCTGCCGCAAACGAGGAGCATCGCCGACAACGCCATGATCGCACTCCTGAAACTGCTGCTTGTCTTCGCCGCCGTCATCATCGCGCTCAACCGCCGTGCGGACGTGGGCGCGACGCTGTTGGCGGGAGCCGTGGCGCTGGGCCTGCTGATGGGGCGCGCACCCCAGGCCCTGGCGCTGGACGCATGGAGCGCCGCCACCAGCGCCGAGACTATCCGTCTGGTGGTCATCGTCATTCTCATCCTCACCCTCACCGAGGCGCTGAAAGCCTCCCGCTACATGGAATCCATGGTGCAGTCGCTGCTGGAACTCATCAGCGACGCGCGGGTGGTGCTGGCGATGGTCCCCGCGCTGGCGGGCCTGTTGCCGATGCCCGGCGGCGCCATGTTCTCGGCCCCGATGGTGGGCGAGGTGGGCCGCCACTTCCAGGTGGACAACAACCAGAAAGCCTTCGCCAACTACTGGTTCCGCCACATCTGGGAATACATCATGCCGCTGTATCCGGCGCTGGTGCTCTGCTCCGCACTTCTCGCCGTCCCCCTGGGCACGTTCACGCGCAACCAGTGGCCGCTGACGGTGGCGGCTGTCGCGGCGGGGTGGGCCATCGTCCTGGCCCGCTTCCGCAAGAACGACAGCGACGTGCCCCACACCGACCGCCGCCGAAGCCTGTGGGCTCTGGCGCGCAGCATCTGGCCGGTGCTGCTGGTGGTCGTGGCCACGATGGCGCTGGACGTGGACTTGCTGATCACGCTGCCGGTGGTGCTCGTGATCCTGGGGCTGGCGGCGCGGTTCTCGTGGGCCCAGATTCGCGGCGTGCTGCGGCGGGGGTTGGACTGGCACATCGCCCTGGTGCTCGTCGGGGCGATGGTCTTCAAGCAGGTCATGGGCACGACCGGCGTAGTGGAGCAGGTCTCGGAGACGCTGGCCGCGGCGGGCGTGCCGCCCATGGCGATGATCGCGACGATTCCGCTCATCGTGGGCCTGGCGACGGGCGTTACCACCGCGGCGTTCAGCATCAGCGTGCCGGTGGTGCTGCCCCTTCTGCATGTGGGGGGAAGCCTGCACCTGCCCTACGTGCTGCTGATGTACGCTGGCGGGATGACGGGGCTGATGCTGTCGCCGGTGCACCTGTGCCTGATTCTGACGCGCGACTATTTCCGGGCCGACTGGGGACGGATGATGCGGCCGGTGTTGGTTGCGCAGGCGGTGGTGATGGCCGTGGCGGTGGCGATTGCGCTGGCGGGCTAGGGCAGGTTTCCGCACCTGCCCGCAGGTCGGCGGCTAGGGGAAGCCGCGCTACTTGACCTCACCTAACCCCTCCCGCACCCTCCCCTTTCCTCTCCGCCGGCGGAGAGGAAAGGCGAGGGCTGGGGTGGGGATAGGTGAGGTAGACATCGTGTTTCACACAAAGGCACAGAGACACAAAGGGACAAAGACACGGAGAAAACCCTCTGTGCCTTCGTGTCTTTGTGTGAGGATAATGTTTCACACAAGGCGCAGAGATCCGCCCTGAAATCTCCGCGTTCTCGGTGTTCTCAGCGGTGAGACCACCAGGTGCGACGCACTTTCGGAAGTGCGCCGCACCTATGCGGCGGCTATGGGAAGCCGCCCTACGAACTGCGGTGAAAGCCCCTTCTACAAGGGGCTGGCTTTCGCCTGGAGGGAGAGGCGGCGCATGATGTGGCCGCTCTCAAACGCCTTGCCCGTGCCCAGCGCCACGCACAACTGCGGCTCCTCGGCCACGAAGCAGGGCACGCCCGTGGCCTGGGTGAGCATGGCGTCCACCTGGCGCAGGAGCGCGCCGCCGCCCACGATGACCATGCCTCGGTCAATGATGTCGGCGGCCAGTTCGGGCGGGGTCTTCTCCAGCACGCCCTTGACCACGCCGACGATGGCCGCCAGCGGCTCGGCGATGGCCTCGGTTACTTCGCCCGAACTCACCTGGATGGTGCGGGGAAGTCCGGCGACCTGATCGCGGCCGCGCACTTCCATCACCAAATCCTCGTCCAGCGGGAGGGCGCTGCCGATTTGAATCTTGATCTCCTCGGCTGTGGAGTCGCCGATGAGGAGATTGTACTTCTTGCGGATGTAGGCGGCGATGGCCTCATCCAGTTTGTTGCCGCCTACGCGCACGGAGTTGGACACCACGATGTCGTTCATGGAGATGACGGCGGCCTCGGTGGTGCCCCCGCCGATGTCCACGACCATGTTGCCCGTGGGTGTGCCTGTGGGCAGCCCCGCGCCCAGCGCCGCCGCCAGCGGTTCGGGGATCAGGTAGGCCTGCTTGCCGCCCGCCTGGAGGGCCGCATCGCGCACCGCGCGGCTCTCCACCGACGTAACGCCCACCGGCACGCTGATCATCACTTCCGGCCGGAACAGGCGGAACCTGCCGCAGACCTTCTCAATGAAGTAGCGCAACATGCTCTCGGTAACGTCAAACTCGGCGATGACGCCATCCTTGAGCGGGCGCGCCACCTCTATGCTTTCGGGCGTGCGCCCCAGCATGGTGCGAGCCTCGTTGCCCACCGCGACAATCTTGTTCTCCAGCACGGATATGGCCACGATGGAAGGCTCGTGCAGGACAACGCCCTTGCCCTTGACGAACACTCGGATGTTGACGGTTCCGAGGTCCACTCCGATTTGCTTTTCTAGCATGTATGTACCCCTTTTGGTTTCGGTGGAGGCGGGGACGGTTCAGGCATCGCCCCCGCGGGCGAACACGCCGGTTCACGGGTGAACACGCCGGTTCGCGGACGAACACGTGGGTTCACGGGTGAACACGTAGGTTCACCCATACGGATTACCCCGCGGGCGAACACACGGGTTCGCGGGCGAACACGCCGGTTCGCGGGTGAACACGCCGGTTCACGGGTGAACACGCCGGTTCGCGGGCGAACACGTGGGTTCACGGGTGAACACGCCGGTTCGCGGGTGAACACGACGGTTCACGGGTGAACACGCCGGTTCACGGGTGAACACGTAGGTTCACAGGTGAACACGTAGGTTCACAGGTGAACACGTAGGTTCACAGGTGAACACGTAGGTTCACAGGTGAACACGTAGGTTCACAGGTGAACACGTAGGTTCACCCCTACTCGGGCGAACCGATGCCGCCGCGCTTGCGACGGCGCGCGACCTGCAACCGCACCCGCGAGCGGCGCAGGGCAGCGGCCGCCTCGGCCAGGGCCGTAACGTCGCGCTTCTCGGCCAGCAGCGCCTCGGCGCGCCTGCGGGCAGCCTCGGCGCGGGCCACGTCAATCTCCTCGGCCCGCTCGGCGCTGTCGGCCAGGATGGTTACGTGGTCCGGGCCGACCTCCATGAACCCGCCACCGATGGCGATGTACTCGTCCTCCTGGCCCGCCTTGCGGATGACCAGTTCGCCCTCGGCCAGCGCCGTGAGCAAATAGGCGTGGCGCGGCAAGATGCCCAACTGCCCCTCCACGCCCGGCACCAGCACCATATCCACGTCGTCGGAATACACGACGCGCTCGGCGGTGATCACTTCCAGTCTCGTCGTGGGCATTGGCCTGCCCTCGCTTATGCCCGCAGGGTCTCGGCGGTCTTCAGGACGTCCTCTATCGTGCCCTGCATGTAGAACGCCTGCTCGGGCACGTGGTCATGCTTGCCTTCCAGAATCTCCTTGAAGCCGCGCACGGTGTCCTTGATGCTCACGTAGCGCCCTTCGCGTCCCGTGTACGACTCGGCCACGAACATGGGCTGCGACAGGAACCGCTGAATCTTCCTGGCGCGGGACACGACTAGTTTATCCTCTTCGGTCAATTCGTCAATTCCGAGGATGGCGATGATGTCCTGCAGGTCTTTGTAACGCTGGAGCACGCGCTGCACGCCGCGAGCCACGTCGTAGTGTTCCTGGCCCACGATGCGCGGGTCCAGGATGCGCGACGTGGACGCCAGCGGGTCCACCGCGGGGTACAGGCCCTGCTCGGCGATGGAGCGTTCCAGCGAGATGGTGGCGTCCAGGTGGGCGAAGGTGGTTACCGGCGCGGGGTCGGTGTAGTCGTCGGCGGGCACGTACACGGCCTGCATGGACGTGATGGAGCCGCGGCTGGTGGACGTGATGCGCTCCTGGAGTTCGCCCATCTCGGTGCTCAGCGTCGGCTGGTAACCCACGGCCGACGGCATTCGCCCCAGCAGCGCCGACACCTCGGAGCCGGACATGACGAAACGGAAGATGTTGTCAATGAAGAGGAGCACGTCGCGGCCCTCGTCGCGGAAGTACTCGGCCATGGTGAGGCCCGTCAGCCCCACGCGCAGGCGCACGCCGGGCGGCTCGTTCATCTGGCCGAAGACCATCACGGTCTTGTCCAGCACGCCCGAATGTTTCATCTCGTACCACAGGTCGTTGCCCTCGCGGGACCGCTCGCCCACGCCCGCGAAGACCGAATAGCCGCCGTGCTCGGTGGCGATGTTGCGGATGAGTTCCTGGATGATAACGGTTTTGCCGACGCCTGCGCCGCCGAAGATGCCGGTCTTGCCGCCCTTCGTGAACGGCGCGATGAGGTCAATGACTTTCAGGCCGGTTTCAAAGAACTGCGGCTCGGTAACCTGCTCTTCAAAAGAAGGGGCCGGGCGATGGATGGGCCACATGTCGGCGGCCTG
Source organism: Anaerolineae bacterium (assembly GCA_034436295.1). Taxonomy (GTDB): domain Bacteria; phylum Chloroflexota; class Anaerolineae; order DTLA01; family DTLA01; genus DTLA01. Next base: position 5,253 of record DAOTVT010000232.1, read on the forward strand.
CACCGGGCCCAGGTTGTCAATCGGCTCGCCGATGACGTTGAAGATGCGCCCCAGGGTGCCGGGGCCCACGGGCACGCGGATGGGGCCGCCGGTGTCCACGGCGCTCACGCCGCGCCGCAACCCGTCGGTGGTATCCATGGCGACAGTGCGCACCCAGTCGCCGCCCAGGTGCTGCTGAACTTCCAAGACCAGCCGCTTGCCATCGTCGCGGATGATCTCAAGGGCGTTGTAGATTTCGGGCAGGTCCTGACCGGCGAAGTCCACGTCCACCACCGGCCCCATGATCTGCACGACTTTCCCCACAGTACCTCGTGCCATTCTTTCCTCCGTGCGTGTGCTAGGCCTGCGCAGCCTTGGCCAGAGCCTCTGCGCCGCCCACGATGTCCAGAATCTCCTTCGTGATGGCCGTCTGTCGGGCGCGGTTGAAGGAGAGCGTCAGTTGGTCCAACAATTCGTTGGCATTATCCGTCGCGTTGCGCATGGCAACCATGCGCGCGCTGTGCTCGCTGGCGATGGATTCCAGAATCGCCTGGTAGATTTGCAGTTCGGTGAAGCGCGGCACAATCTGCGCCAGCACCGCCTGCGGGTCGGGTTCGTAGATGTACTCCGGGATGCGGACGCGCGGCCCGCTCTCCACGTACTCGCTCACGGCCTGTTCGGTCAGGTCCCCGGCCACCCGCAGGGGGAGCAGCCGACGGATCACCGGCCTCTGAATCAGCGTGTTCACGAAATCGGTATAGGCCAGCAGCACCTCGTCGTACACGCCCGCCAGATAGTCGTCCAGGACGGTCCTGGCGATGGGGAGCACGTCCAACAGCGTCGGTAGCGCAGGCACCCCCGTGAATTCCGCCACCAGGTTGACGCGGGTGCGCAGCATGAAATCGCGCCCCTTGCGTCCCACGGTGATGACCTTCACCGGCTTCTCCTGCGCCTGCAGGTAATCGGTTACCACGCGCAGCAGGTTGTGGTTGTATCCGCCGCACAGCCCCTTGTCCGACGTGATGACGACCAGGCCGATCGCCTGCACGGGCCGCACCGCCAGCAGGGGGTGCTCTTCCTGTTCGGTGCGCACCGCCAGCGCCGCCAGGTGCGTGAGCAGTTCCCACGATTTCTGGGCGTAGGGGCGGGTGGCGAGCACCTGCTCCTGGGCGCGGCGCATCTTGGACGCGGCCACCATCTGCATGGCCCGCGTAACTTTGGAGATGTTGCGCACGCTTCGGATGTGTCGGCGTATCTCTCGGATGCTGGACACGGGCTACTCCTTACCGTGGCGCGCCAGGGTCGCTAGTAGGCCCCCGTCGCCTTGAATTCCTCAATGGCGCTGCGCAGTTGCTGGACGGTCATGTCGGACAGGGCCAGGTCGCGCATGATGGCCTGCCCCACTTCCGGATGCGCCGTGTCCATGAATCGGCGGAAGGCCATCTCAAAGTCGCGAATCTTCTCCACCGGCACGTCGTCCAGGTAGTTGTTGGTAACGGCGAACAGGACCATGACCTGATGATCCAGCGGCACCGGCTCGTACTGCGGCTGCTTGAGCACCTCTTGGATGCGCATGCCCCGCTCCAGTTGGGCGCGGGTCGCCCGATCCAGGTCCGAGCCGAACTGGGCGAAGGCGGCCAATTCGCGGTACTGGGCCATTTCCAGTTTGAGTTTGCCCGCCACCTGGCGCATGGCCTTGGCCTGGGCCTTGCCACCCACGCGCGACACCGAGATGCCCACGTTGAGCGCAGGCCGAATGCCCGCGTAGAACAGGTCGCTTTCCAGGTAGATTTGCCCGTCGGTGATGGAGATGACGTTGGTCGGGATGTAGGCCGACACGTCGCCCGCCTGGGTCTCAATGATGGGCAGCGCCGTCAGCGAGCCGCCGCCGTAGTCCGGGTGCAATTTGGCCGCGCGCTCCAGCAGGCGCGAGTGCAGGTAGAAGATATCGCCCGGGTAGGCTTCGCGTCCGGGCGGGCGGCGCAGCAGCAACGACACCTGCCGATACGCCCAGGCGTGCTTGCTCAAGTCGTCGTACACGATGAGCGCATCCTTGCCCTGCTCCATGAACTCCTCGCCCATGGCGCAGCCCGCATAGGGCGCCAGGTATTGCAGCGCGGCCGGCTCGGATGCCGACGCCACGACGACGATGGTGTGGTCCATCGCGCCGTAGCGTTCCAGCGTGGCCACCACCTGGGCGATGCTGGACAGTTTCTGCCCGATGGCCACATAGATGCAGATCAGGTTCTTGCCCTTCTGGTTGATGATGGTGTCTATGGCGAGGGCGGTCTTGCCCGTCTGGCGGTCGCCAATGATGAGTTCGCGCTGCCCGCGGCCGATGGGAATCATGGCGTCAATGGCCTTGATGCCCGTCTGCACGGGCGTGTCCACCTCTTTGCGCACCACCACGTTGGGCGCGATGCGCTCCACGGGCCTGTATCCGCTGAACTGGATGGGGCCTTTGCCGTCAATCGGCTCGCCCAGGGCATTGACCACGCGGCCGATGAGTCCCTCGCCGACGGGCACGGAGACGATGCGCCCCGTGCTGCGCACCTGGTCGCCTTCCTCAATCTCGGTATAATCGCCCATGATGATGATGCCGACGTTGTCGGCCTCAAGGTTGAAGGCCAACCCGTGGACGCCGTTTTCAAACTCCACGATTTCGTTCGCCATCACGCCGGCCAACCCGCTGGCGCGGGCGATGCCATCGCCCACCTCCAGCACGGTCCCGACGTCGGCAGAAGTAACGGGCGCTTCAAATCGCTCAATCTGCTGTCGTATTTGGGCGGCTATCTCATCTGCTCGTATGGCCACCGTCCAACCTCCTCACAGAATCTATGCGGCGGGCGCAACGCACCCACGCGAAGGCGGTCTGGCGCGCGGGCCTACTCGCGCGCCACCAGGGTCTCGCGCAGCGCCTTCAGTTTCCCCGCCACGCTGGCGTCAATGACCCGGTCGCCGACGCGAATCACCAGCCCGCCCAGGATGGAGGGATCTTCTCGGTACTCAAACTCCAGGTTTTCGCCGAACTGGGCGGCGAGTTTCTCGGCCAGGGCGCGCTTCTCGTCGTCGGTGAGCGGCACGGCGCTGGTAACGCGGACGATCTGCGCCTTGGGGCCGCGCACCGCCAGCCGCCGGAACTGCTCCAGGATGTCGGGCAGCAGGCCGATGTCATTGCGCGACAGGAGCACGGAGACGAAGTTGCGCACTTCCTGCGGCGCGTCGGCGGGCAGCAGCGGGGCCACCAGCGCCTGCTTCCGCGCCAGGTCCACGCCCGGATCGCGCAGGCTGGCGAACACGCTCGGGTTGGCCTCCAGCGCCTGCTGGACCGCCGCCAGCGCCCGTAGCCAGACGCCGGTGGCCGCCTCGTAGGCCGCTTCCGCGTAGGTCTGGGTCAGGCGATTCTTTCTCACTTCAGGTCTCCTGCTTCACGCAAGAAGTCGGCGATGAGTTTGCGCTGGGCGGCCTCGTCCAGCGACACGCCGACGACCTTCTGCGCGACCATGATGGACAGGTCGGCCACCTGGGCGCGCAGTTCGCTCATGGCCTGTTCGCGCTCCTGGGTCAGGCGCTCGCGCTCCTTCTGGATCATGCGCTCGGCCTCGGCGCGGGCCTGCTCCAGGATTTCCTGGCGCAGTTTCTCGCTCATCTGCGTTGCCTGGGCGACGATCTCCTGCCCTTCTTTCCTGGCCTCGGCGATGCGCCTCTCAAACTCCTCTTGGGCGCGCTCGGCCATCTCGCGGGCCTTGGCCGCGTCCTCCATCCCTTTGCGGATGCGCTCGGCGCGCTCGTCCAGCATGCGGAGCACGGGCTTGTACAGCAGTTTGTACAGCCCGAACACCAACAGGCCGAACGCGATGAATTGCCACAGGAGGGCGACCGGGTTGATTCCCAGTTTGTCCATCCGTTTTATGCCTCCCTAACATCCAAAATCGTCCCAGGCACCGGCGCTCCAGCGACCGGACCGCCGCGCCACTCGGTGCTGGCGACGTAAGGGCAGGGCGCAAGGGAAGGCCACGCTCCCCTTGCCCGCCTGCACCCAGCCCTAGACGACCAGGCTCAGAACCAGCGCGATCACGAATGCGTAGATGGCGACCGCCTCGGCAAGGCCGGCGCCCAGGATCATGAGCGTGCGGATGGAGCCCGCTGCCTCGGGGTTGCGCCCTACCGCTTCCATGGCCTTGCTCACGGCCATGCCGATGCCCAGGCCGGGGCCGATGGAGCCGATGCCGATAGCGATGGCTGCTGCCAGTTTGATCAATCCGTTCTCAGTCATGGGACTTGATTCCTCCTCGCTTAGAAGTATGACTGGGCTTGCCCTGCGGATCCGGTCGCAGGGTGATCTCTCAGTGAGCCGGGGCGGCGTGAGCCTGCTCCCCGTGTTCTTCATGGTCTCCCGCTGTGGCCAGGGCGATGTACACGATGCTCAGCACGCTGAAGATAAGCGCCTGGATGAACCCGAACAGCACCTCCAGGCCCAGGAACACGGCCGGCACCACCACAGGCACCAGCGCGTACATGACCGTAACCAGCACCTCGCCGCCGAAGATGTTGCCGAAAAGACGGGCGGCCAGCGAGATGATGTGCGACAACTCGCTGACGATGTGAACCGGGGCCAGCAGCGGCGGCGTCGCCAGGTGCTTGAGGTAGCCCTTGACGCCGTTGACCAGGATGCCCGAAATCTGCACGACGGTGATGGACAGGAGCGCCATGGCCGCCGTCATGTTCAGGTCGGCGTTGGCCGCGCGGAACAGCGGCACGTGCACAATCTCCTCGGCCCCGTGCCCCGCCGACTCGGCCACCTTGACGTAGATGGACGGGCCGACGCCGGGCAGCAGCCCCAGCCAGTTGGCGGTGAGGATGAAGATGAAGAACGTCGCGATGAGGGGGAAGACCTTTCGCCCCACCCGCTTGCCGGCGGTGTCCTCCGACAGATCCAGCAAGAACTCCACAACCATTTCCCAAAGGGCCTGGTAGCGGCCGGGTACGAGTTGCATCTTGCGGGTGGCCAGCCAGGCGAGCACCAGCAGGAGCGCCATCACCAGCACCGACGTGAGCATGGAGTTCGTGATGGGAATTGGCCCCAGGTGAGCAATCGTCTCGGCGGCCAGGGGTGCGTGGATTTTCATTCCGCCTTTCCTCCGGTCAGAGCGTGTTTTGTAGCAGAAGGCTCAAGGGCGAAGCACTGGGCGTACTGCTCGGGCCAGATCATCATGACGGCCACCCGCAGGGTCTGGTAGGCCGCCACGGCCAGGGCGAACGGCGCTACCGGCAGGTGGGACTGGCTGAGCAGCAGATACGCGCCCACAAACAGCACCGCTTGCTTGGCCATCCAGGCGAGGGGAAACAGCAACGCCGTGGCTTTGGGCCACAGCGTCGCAATTCGCGTGGATAGCAACCGTAGGGCCAGCACGAAGAACAGATCGTTGGCAGCGCACAGCGCAAGCCCCAGGCTGATGCTGGCCAGGAGAGGTCGGCCCAATGCCGCAAAGGCCGCAGCGGCCCCGCTAGTCGTCAGCGTCGCGATCCAAATTGTGCTGCCCTTCGTCATTCGTCTTCTCGCGCACCGCGGCCAGTTCGTAGAGAATGCTGCCCGCGGAGATCAGGCCAATCAGGATACCTGCGATGAGGGCGCATGGCTCGGTCCCCAGGTGCGTGTCCAGCCAGCGGCCCACGAGAACCCAAAACCCAATGCTCCCGACGATGGAGAACCCAACCCCAGATGCTAAGCCCAGGGCGCGCAGGGTCTTTCTATCCAGTTTCACCTGCCATTCTCACTTTCGCGCAATCGCCGAAACCTGCCGGCGATTCCGGGAAACGGTGCCGCGCCCTCGGTGCCAGGCCATCGGCAAGTATAACACAGGTTCATACTTGGCGCAAAAATCACAGCGTTGGGATTGTTCCAAACTCTATTGGTCGCGGCATGGGTACAGGTGCGACGCAGTTCCAAAAGTGCGTCGCACCTCGCTCGCCAACACCGAGTAGAACCAAGCCGTCGCCGCGACGCGCTACTGCACCAGGGCCTCAACCGTCGCCGCATCTAGCCGCTTGATGAGCGCCACCAGCAAATCCAGCAGGTGGTCGTAGTCGCTGCGGTGGATGACGCCGGCGTGGCTGTGGATGTGCCGCGCGGCCACGCCCAGGACGATGGTAGGAACCCCCGCGTTGTGCAGGTGGATGATGCTGCCGTCGGTGCGGCCGCCCTCCATGCTGGAGAACTGCAGCGGGATGCCGAGGGCCGCGGCGGTCTCCACGGTCAGGTCGCGGAGGCGCGTGTTCGGAATCATGCCCGCGTCAAACACCATCAGCGACGGCCCCTTGCCCAGGGCGATCAGCGGTTCGCCATCGCGCTGGCCCGGGATGTCGTAGGCGATGTCGCTCTCCAGGATGATGGCCACGTCGGGGTTCACCACGTAGGCCGTCGTCTTCGCGCCGCGCAGCCCCACTTCCTCCTGCACGGTGCCCACGCCGTAAACCGTGTTCGGGTGCTCTTCCTTTGTCAGGCGCTGCAACGCCTGCACGAAAAGCGCGCAGCCCACGCGGTCGTCCCACGCCTTGGCCAGGTACGTCTTGCCGCCGGCCAGAGGTGTGAAGGCGCTGACCGGCACGACCGGATCGCCCGGGCGCACGCCTGCCTGTTCGGCTTCCTCGCGCGACGTGGCCCCGATGTCAATGTACATGTCGCGCTTGTCCACCACCTTGTTGCGCTCTTCGGGCGACAGGATGTGCGGCGGCTTGGCCCCCATGACGCCGGGGACGTCGCCCTTGGCCGTCTTCACGATGACCCGCTGGGCGAGCATCACCTGCTCCCACCATCCGCCCAGCGGCACAAACCGCAGGTGGCCCTCTTTGGTGATCTGCTTGACCATGAACCCGATTTCGTCCATGTGGGCGGCAAGCATGATCTTCGGCGAGGGCTGCGTCCCATCCTTGCGGCACACGATGCTGCCCATGCGGTCCTGCTCAATGGCGGCGATGCCCTCCAGTTCGCCGCGAATCAGGGCGCGCACCTCGGCCTCAAACCCAGGCACGCCGCTTGCCTCGGTCAGCCGCTTCAGCAATTGCTCGGTCCGATCCAATCCTCTCCTCCATAACTGTGGGATTTCCGGCGCCCACCGGCGGACGCCGTTTGTTGCAATGTACGGCTACGCTCCGTCGGCCCGCTCCAGGATGATCTCCGCGCCGTCGCGGACGCGCCGGAAAACGGTCGCGTCGCCGCGGACCCGCCCGACGACGGTTACAGGGCTGGCCGGCCGGATTTCCTCGCCACGGCTGGCGGGCGTGAGGCCGAAGAAGATGCAAAAGGCGCGTCCGGGCGCCCAGTACCCGATGTCGCCCATGTCCACGACGGCCTGGCCCTTCTCCGTGCCCATGCGCACGGGAATCTCAAAGTACACCTCGTCGCCCCAGGTGCTGGCCTGGGCGCGGATGGGCAGGGCGTCCCAGATGGCCTGGGCCGTCGCGGTATCGTTCAGGTCGGCCAGCGCCGAAACCTCGCCCGCCGAAATGCGAATCGTTCTATGCATCATGCTGTCCCCCTTGCTGGTCTGGCGCGCCGCTGGCATCCAGCGTGTAGTCGCCGGTGTCCTGCGGCTCCGCCCTGGTCGCGTAGTGCACGATGACGCCGAGTTTGACGAGCAGGAAGATCAGCCCCGCCAGGGCCACCAGCCCGATGACGGCCAGCGCCACCCAGATCACCGCTCCCGCGCAGAGCCATTCCATGGCGCGCCCCGCCTAGTCGCCGAACAGTTTGATGTTCACGCCGCCGCTGGAGCCGCGCCCGCCCACCTGGGGCATGAACTGGGCGATCTTGTTGGCCAGTTTGGACATGGGCATGGTTTGCAGCCAGACCTTGCCCGGGCCGCGCAGGGTGGCCAGGAACAGCCCCTCGCCGCCCAGCAGGATGTTGCTCAGCCCCTTCACCAGCGTTACGTCAAAGTCCACGGTCGGCTCGTAGGCGGCGATGTGGCCCGTGTCCACCTTCAGCATTTGGCCGGCCTTGAGTTCGTACTCCACCACCTCACCGTCCACCTCCACGAAGACGAGTCCCGGGCCGGTGAGGCGCTGCATGATGAACCCCTCGCCGCCGAACAGGCCCGTGCCCAGCCGTTTGCGAAAGTGCATGTCCAGGTCCACGGTCTTCTCGGCGCACATGAAGGCATCCTTCTGCACGATGAGGCTCTCGCCCTCCTTCAGGTCAAAGGGCAAGACCTTGCCCGGGAACTCGGACGCGAAGGACACGACGCCGCGCCCATCATTCACGAAGAAGTCGGTGATGAACAGCGACTCGCCCGCCACGGCCCGCTTGAGCATCTTGCCCAGGCCGCCGCCGGTGTGCGTGCGCATCTCCACGTTGGCGCTCATCCAGGACATCCCGCCCGACTCCGAATAGATGACCTCGCCCGGCTCCAGTTGGATGCTCACGACTTGCATGATCGTGCCGTCAATGCGGTAGGAGACGCGGCCCTTGCCGCCGACGAACTCATGGCGGACATGCTCGGACTCCATGTCCAGTTTGGGCAAGGGCGGCTCGTCCTGGTGGGCGGTCGGGGCGGGAGCCGCGCCCGCGCCGGTGGGTGCGCCGCACGACGTGCAGAAGCGCGTGCCCTCGGGCAGTTCCTGTCCACAGTTTGCGCATTTCATTTCGCAGCCTCCTAAACAGATTGGGGGTGCGCCTGCCATTCGCGCCTATGGCAAGCGAGACCCTAGGTGTCCCCGCGCAGCAGGCGCAGGATCGCGGTGAGGCATCCCTGGCCGGGTTCGGGCGTTGGCGGCTCGGGCGTCGGCGGCGAAGGCTCGCCCAGGTAGGCCTGGTACACGTCGCCGCGGCCGGCTCCCTGCGCGTTGGCCTCGTAGCCGATGTTGCGCGCCGTGCGCATGAGGAGTTCCTTGACCTCGCGCGGCGTGAGGGATGGATTCGCCTGGAGGAGAAGGGCCACGGCCCCTACAGCGTGGGGCGTGGCCATGCTGGTCCCCGACGCGCTGGTGTAGTGCTCGTCCACCACCTGGCCCATGGCGGTGCCGGCCGCGCGCGCCGCCACAATGCCCACGCCCGGGAACACGATGTCGGGCTTCACGCGGCCGTCGCTGGTGGGCCCGCGCGAGGAGAACGAGGCCACCTGGTCGTGGTCGTCGGACGCGCCGACGGTGATGACCTGGCGCGCGCACCCGGGCGACCCGACGGTGTATCGGCCAGGCCCCGAATTGCCGGCGGCCACGCACACCACGACGCCTCGCTCTACCGCGGCGTCGCAGGTGGCGCTCAGGGCGTCGGTGCCGTCGCACGGGCCGCTGCTCCCCAGCGAAAGCCCGATGACGTGCACCCGCTGCTCCACGGCCCATTCCACCCCGGCCATCACGTCGCTCATCATGCCGCTGCCGTCCGAGGCGAGGACCTTGGCGATGTACAGGCTGGCCTCGGGCGCGACGCCCACGTAGAGGCCGTGGCTCGCCGCGCCGTTGCCGGCGGCGATGCTGGCCACGTGGGTGCCGTGGCCGTTGTCGTCGTAGTACGACTGGCCAACGAACGTGGCGGTGGCCGCGATGCGTCCGGCCACGTCCGGGTGGTGCGGGTCAATGCCCGTGTCCACCACGGCGATGCGCATCCCTTGCCCGCGGAAGCCCGCCTGCCACACGGCAGGGGCCTGGATGAGGCGAACCGATTCGTCCAGCAGGGCGTGCACCGGCATGTCCAGCCACAGGTGCTCCACGCTGGCCTGCTCCGCAAGCCAGGCGATCTGCTCGCGGTTGAGGCGCATCGCGGCGGCGGGGATCAGGGTGTACTGGTAGGTGGGCGCAACCCCCTTGACCAGCGCCTTCGCCGCCAACGGCTCGCGGCGGTACTTCACGATGACAGGCAGCGACTCGGCCTCGGGCTTTTGCAGCATCGCGGCCGATAGGGCCTTGCTGATCTTCTCACCTTCCATACGTTCCTCGCCGGCCAAATGTTTGCACGCACTACGAAAGGGCGCGGACAGGGCGATCTTCCTCCATCCGCACCAGCCACGGTTCGTCCAGCAGGCGCAAGGCTTCCTTGCCCTGGGCGCGCACGGCCACAGCGCCGATGAGGCGCAGCGCGTGCCGCACCTCAACGGGCGCGGCGCGCAGCCGCTGGGCCACCTCGGCCACGTCGCCCGAAACGCGCAAGATGAGATAGAAGTCGTCGGCGGGCGACTGTTTCAGCCGCTGAATCAGTTGCTCGTCCGCTTTGGACATCCGGCCCCTCCGATGGATACATGATAGCACAGGCCGGCCGATGGGTCAACCCTGGGAAGGCGGGGGAGGCGCTTGACCTCACCTAACCCCTCCCATGTTACCCGTCGCTCCAAGCCCCAAAGCAATCTCGCCACCCGATTCGCGTGGATTCGTGTTATTCGTGGATACGTCCCATTCGCGGTTACAACCCTTGAAACGTTTCGCCGTTTGTTTTCTTGACGCCCACGGCCACCTGTGGTATCATGCGGGCAACTCACCCCCTGAGATGCAGAATGCGGTGTCTGATCGTATCCGATATCCATGGAAACCTCGCGGCGTTTGACGCTGTGCTCCAGGCGGCCACCGACTACGACCAAGTGTGGTGCCTGGGAGACATCGTCGGATACGGCCCCGACCCGCGCGAGTGCATCCAGCGGCTTCGGTCCCTCCCGTTTGTGGCCGTGGCCGGTAACCACGACTGGGCGGCAACCAAACGGCTTGACCTGGACGAGTTCAACGCCGACGCGCAGCAGGCGGTCATCTGGACCTACGAGCAACTGTCGCCGGCGGAACGCGATTTCCTGGCGCAGTTGCCCGAACGACTGGTCATCGGCCAGTTTACCCTGGTGCACGGAAGCCCCCGCTATCCGATATGGGAGTACATCCTGCAGCCGTCGGTGGCCCGCGCGAACTTCGCCCACTTTGACACCCCGTACTGTCTGGTGGGGCACACCCACGTCCCGATGATCTTCGCGCTCACCGACGATGGCGCCCGATGCCGGACGTATTCCCCCCGGCCAGATGGGTCGCTGGCGCTGGGCGACGCCCCGCGCATGATCATCAACCCGGGCAGCGTGGGGCAGCCCCGCGATGGGATACCCCTGGCCGCCTACGCCATGCTGGACACCGACGCCATGACGCTCACCTTCTACCGGCAGCCCTACCCGATTGAGGAGACCCAGCGCAAGATGGACGAGCACGCCCTGCCCCGACGGCTCATCGCGCGGCTCTCGTTCGGCTGGTAGCGGGAACTCTCAGGCGCTTCTCGGCGTCTCAAGGATAGCAAACCCACCGTGGCGCGATGCCCCGCTCCGAACGTTGCGGCTGCGGACAAACGTGCCAGGGTTGGAGCAAGGAGGAGAGAGCATGGTCAAGAGGCGATGGGTTTGGGTTATCGGCGCGGTGATGGTCGCGGCGCTGTTGGGGGCGTGCGGGTCTCCTGCAACGCCGGCTCAGGACGGCGCGACCAAAGGCACCTATGGCCGCGAACTGCCGCCGGTGGCGGTCCCCACGATGGCGCCGGCGCAACCCTCCGGGGGGAGCCGAGCACCCGCATCGGCCGTTGAAGCGCCGGACCGCAAGGTCGTCCAGACGGCCAGCCTGAAGATCACCGTCAAGGACACGGCGGCGATGCTGGATGCCGTGCAGAGCCTCGCCACGGAGTTGGGGGGCTACATCGTAACGTCCAACTCGTGGCGCGAGAGCGAACAACTGCGGGCGCAGGTTACGCTGCGCGTCCCTGCAGGCAAACTCCAGACGGCGCTCCAGAGGATTCGCGCCCAGGCGATCAAGGTGGACGCGGAATCCATTTCCGGCGAGGACGTTACGCAGGAATACACCGACAACGAGTCGCGCCTGCGCAACCTGCGGGCCACGGAGAAGGAACTGCTGGAACTGCTGACGACCGCCCGCGAGAAGACGGGCAAGGCCGAGGACGTGCTGGCCATCTTCCGCGAGTTGACCCAGATTCGCGAGCAGATTGAGATGCTGCAGGGCCGCCAGCAATACCTGGACACCATGACGGCCATGGCGACGATCAGCGTGGACATCTGGCCGGAGCCGCTGGAAAAGCCGATTGTGGAACCCGGCTGGAAGCCGCTCAAGACGCTGCGCGATGCCTTCCGCGCGCTCACCCAGACCGGCCAGACGCTGGTGGACGCGTTGATCTGGATCGTGGTGTATGGCGTGCCGGTGCTGGTTCTCATCGCCGCGCCGGTGGTGCTCATCGTGTGGGCGGTGCGCCGTTCCCGCCGCCGCAAGGCCGCCCCCTCGCAGTAGAAGCCGAGCCGAACGTCGGAGAGCGCGCTCCTGAACGCAAGCCTGTACCCATGCGCGGGAGCGCGCTCTTGTGTTGCCTGGCGCTTGAGGCCGGCCCCTAGCGGATCGGCCCGAGCCACATCCCCCCATCCACGAGCCGCGCATCTATGACGTGCGTGCCCACATCCACCAGGATGACCCGCCCGAAGCGGAGCATGGTGGGCCCAGGGGCCAGGGCCTTGAAGCGCACCCGCATGAGCGTCGCACTGCCCTGGATGGGAGACGCCGGCTCCAGCAAGGTGGCCGCGAAACGGATCACGCCCGCCCCCGCGTCCACCTCGTTGAGCGCCACAAACGCCGTGCGGCCGCCGAACACCTCGCCCACGACCACCTGGATGCCATCGGTGTTGGGGTCGCCATCCTGCACCTCCAACGCGGTGGGGTCGTAGCGTACCTCTACCTCGCAGCCGTAGAGGTTCACGACGGCCGAAGCCCGCACCTGGATTTCGGCGATTTGCCCCACCGGCAGGAAGCGGAACCCCGGCCAGAACCCCAACGACGGACGGGGGATTTGGGCCGCAGCCGGCGAGGGAATGAGCACGCACAGCAGCACCGCGCAGACGAACAAGGAAACATACCGTCGCATCGCACACCTCCTTGGCGATCCTGCAAATGGCCAACCCAGGAGTTCGGGGGTGTCGTGTGCATGGGTGCCGAACTCATCTCCCATTATACCACAACTTTCGCTTGCGCACCGCCGCGCTTTGTAGGGGGCAGGTATGGGAACCTGACCTACGCTCGCCATGGGTTGACGGCACAATGGCCGAACAGGTCGGGCTGCTTTCCATAGCCGCCGGAGGCAGAATCCACCTCACCCATCTCCACCCCGGCCGGCTAGGTGAGGTCAAGGGGCAGGCGTGGGAACCCGCCCTACGCGCTTTCGCTTGCGCACCGCCGCGCTTTGTAGTACACTCGGTTCACGGGGAGATTGGGGAGGGAGAACGATGAACATCCTGGAGTTTGAGCCTCTGCGGCGGATTCGCCAGAACCACGCGCTGGAACATGCGACCATTCACCTGCTCACCCGCAGCGACCCTTCGCGCCACTTCGTGGGCAGGAGCACCCCGCGCGGCTTCTACATCTACGGCCAGGTGGACACGCAGACGGTGGCCGACGCCGTGTCCGAGGCGTTGGCGCGGCTGCGGGCTGGCGAAAGCGACCTGGCCATCCACCCGCGGTGCGGCACGGGCATCGCCACGACGGGAATCCTGGCGGGGCTGGCGGCCTTCGCCACGCTGGGGTTCCGCCGCAAACGCACCCTGGCCGACCTGCCAGCGGTCATCACGGCCACGACGCTGGCGGCGCTGGTGGCCCAGCCGCTCGGCCTCACCGTCCAGCAGCAGTTCACCACGGACGCGAATGTTGAGGGCGTGCGGATTGCGCGCGTGGAGCGGCTGGAGGCGGGCCGCATGGTGGCCCACCGCGTGATCCTGGAGCGCGACTGAGCATGTTCTACATCTTTGACGGCGACGACGACTTCTCGCGCGACGAGGCACTGGCGGCGCTGAAAGCGGAACTCGGCCCCGCCGACATCGTGAGCCTGAACACGAGCGTCCTTGACGGCGCGGCGGTGTCGCTGGAAGAACTCCGACACGCGTGCGACAGCATCCCGTTCTTCGGCAACGCGCGGCTTGTCATCGTCAAGGGCCTGCTCACCCGCCTTCACGCGCCGCCGCGGAAGAAGCCCAGCGCCGCCGAACAGGAAGAGGGCGACGACGCCGAGCCGACGGTCGGCCCCGCGCAGAAGGATTACCGCGCGCGTCTGGTGGAGTATCTGCCCGCGCTCCCGCCCACGACGTACCTGGTCTTCCTGGAATCGGCGCTCCTCCCCAGCAAAAGCCCGTTCGTGGCGCTCCTCGCCGAGCACCCCGACAAGGGTCGCCGCCAGACCTTCATCCTCCCGAACCCGCGCAGCCGCGATGGCGAGGCGCAACTGGCCGCGTGGATACGCGCCCGCGCCAAGACCAAAGGCGCGCGCATAGACGAAGCGGCGGTGAACGCCCTCGTTGAACTCATCGGGAGCGATTTGCGCCTAATGGATTCCGAACTGGAGAAACTGGCGGCCTACTGCGCCGAGGGCCTTATCACCCTGGCGGACGTTCAGCAGTTGGTGCCGCTGGCCCGCGAAGCCGTTGTGTGGGATCTCATTGACGCCATCGCGCACAAGCGCCTTCGCGCGGCGTTGGACACCCTGCGGCGACTGCTCCACGAGGGCGAGCCTCCCCTGCGCATCTTCGGCCTGATGGTGAGCGAGTATCGGCTGCTGATTCAGGCGCGCACGCTTGCCGACCAGGGCTACAGCGAGGAGCGCATCGCCGCGCGGCTGGGGGTGTATCCGTGGCGACTGCGCCAGCGGATGGAGGCCGCACGCCGCGGCTCCGCCGAAAGTCTGAAGGCGACCTACCGCCTGCTGCTGCAGACCGATGTGGAGATCAAGACTGGCGTCCAGGAGCCCGAAGCGGCGCTGGAGTTCCTCGTGGCCAGCCTGTGCCGATGAGGCACTCACGCGCAAAGAAAAAGGGAGCGAGGCCAGCCCCGCGCCCCGCTCCCTGAACCTATCGCGGCCTACGCCGCGCGGTTCTGCGCCTCGTCGTCGTAGCCCACCCAAACGTGATGGCGCAGGATGTTGGACGCGGCCAACACCCTCACCCCCTCCAGCGCCAGCGTGTGGCCGTTGAGGTCGGCGGGATGGATGTAGCAGGTGTTGGGCGCGCGCCCGAACTTCTCGCGGTAGCGCTCCATCGCCTCGCGCACGCGCTGCTCCAGCGCCTTCTTGGGGTCGCCATCGTACCACAGCAAGCCGATTCTCATAGCAGACCTCCCCCGCGCCCAGGCTCAATGGACACGGTGTCCTCGTCGCCGATGAGGGTAAAGGTGCGCTGCCCTTCGCCGCCGTAGTTCGCCGGTGGCGGCATGTAGGGCATCCGCATGGGCTGGGCTTGCCCGCCGCCCGCCACGACGATGACCGGCGGGTAGCCCGCCTGCTTGCGCTCCTCGTCCTTCCTCTCGCGGCGGGCCAGGAACAGGAGGATAATCAGCACCATGGGGATGCTGGCGGCCACCCCCAGCACCACCCCGACGACGACGCCCATCGCCTCGGTGGACATGCGGTTGCCGATGACCACGCCCAGCCCCGCCAGAAACACTGCGGCCAAGAACCAGAGTTTCTTCACGCCCAAACCTCCAAAGAGATGAGTTCCGATGCTCACGACCCGCGCGCCAGGCTGTTGGCTACCTTATCCACCAGGCGCGGCACAAAGCCCGTCGCGCTCTTGCCGCTCGGCAGCAGGCGAATCGCGGGCCCGTTCCGAAAGCCGTTCGCCGTCAGTCGCGCGATTTCCGGCGCCGAGATGTAGGCCCCCTGAAGGCGGATGATCTGGCCTTTGGCGACCAGCAGGAAGTCGCCCCGCCCCAGCAGGCGCTCGGCCCCTGTTCCGGCGATGCCGGTGGCGACCTTCGCGTCCTCGGGGCTTGTAACGCTGCCCACGACGCGCACGGGGAAGTTGCTCTTGACCAGCGACCCGATGACCGCGGCGGTGGGCTTCTGCGTGCACGCGACGACGTGGACGCCCGCGCCGCGCCCGCGCTGCACCAGGCGGGTTACCGCCTCTTCCAGCGGCCGCCCGCCTACCGATACCAGGTCGGCCAGTTCGTCTATGAACACAACCACGCGCGGCAGGTCTCGCCCTTCGGCATCGCGGCGCTCCATCTCGGCCACCAGGCGCTGCAGGACGGCCAGCGCCTCCTCGGTGCGCCGCACCACGGGGAACAGGAGGTGCGGCAAGTCGGAGAACGGCGCGAACCCCCGCCACTTCGGGTCAATCAGCACCATTTGCAGCGCCGACTGGCGATTGAACAGCGCGAGGGAGGCGATCATCGCGCGGGCCAGTTCCGTCTTGCCGCTGCCCGTGGTGCCCGCGATGAGCACGTGGGCCACGTCGGGGCTGGACAGGCGCAACAGCAGCGGAGCGCCGCGCTCGTCCAGGCCCAGCACGGCCGTGTGCGGCGGCACGGACGTGACCCGCGCGCACAGGGGCAGCAGGTGCACCACGTCGCCGCGCTCCCTGGGCACCTCCACGTGCACCTCGCCGTTCTGGCGGAACACCCGACACGACGGCACGCCCAGCGACAGCGCCAACTCCTCGGCCAGGTTCGCCACCTGCCGCACCTTGGCGCCCATGGGCAGCGACACGCGGAAGCGCACGAATCGCGGCGTTACGAATCCGCCGCTGACCCGCGACGGCAGGCGGTGGCTGTACAGGACATCCTCAATGCGGTCGGCCTGATAGTTCAAGACCTGGTGAAAAGCACTCATGGCGCGCCTCCCGCGCTAGGAAACCGCCGCCACCGCCTGGGGGAACACGAGGATGTTGCCGGCGCGCGCAGCCGGTTCGGCCTCCTGGACGCCGCGGCACGTCCGCGCCGAGCACGCCAGGCACTGGCTTGCGCTCTGCACCGGCGCGACCTTGAGCGCGCAGGCGGCGGTGTGGAAGCGGATGGCCGGCGGCTCGTTGTTCCAGACCTCCACGCGGCCCGTGGCGTAGCGAACGACGATGGGGCTTGGCTCGGTCTTCGCCAGCGTGAACCGCAGGTGTTCGCAGCCCGACTGCCGCGCAGGGCAGGTGCGGCATAGGCTGGGCGAGACCTCGCGGTCGCCCTCGCGGATCTTCTGGCAGATGATGCGGCCGTCTTTGTCAACCGAACGGTACTCACAGATGGACATGGGACTCCCTCCTGGGCATTCCTAGGCTACGCCGGCTTCGCCGTTCCAATACTCGCTGCGGATGACGCCCACGACCTTGCCCTGCACCTGCACGTCCTGGGCGGGCAGGAAGCGGGGCGGATAGCGCGGGTTCTCGGAGTGCAGTTCCACCAGCGCGCCGCGGTGGTAGAAACGCTTGCACAGCCACGCGCCATCGGGGAACTCGTCGCTGGGCACCCGCACGATGGCGAGTTGGCCGTTCTCCACGCGCTCGGTCGCCAGCACGAGGAGCAGGTCGCCGTGGCGGATCATGGCGTCCTCCAGCGAGTTCCCCTGCACCTGCACGGCGTAGAGGTTGTCGGCCGGGACGAACAGGCTCGGCGGGACCTCCACCGTGCCGACGATGTCGGTGAAGTTGATGCCGGTGCCCGCGGATGCCTTCCCGCAGAAGGGCACCGCGAAGGGCCGGGGGACGATCTCCAAAGCACGCGGCGAGTTGGCCTTGCGGTGGATGTAGCCCTTGCGCTCCAGTTGCCGCACGTAGTGCACCGCGTGCGACTTGGTCTTCAGGCCGAACTCGGTTACCATCTCCTCGTAGGTTGGGGCGAACCCGTGCTTGTGCACGTAGCGCTGGAGTTTCCTCAAGAACTCTTCTTGCGACTGGGTGAGCGGTTCGGGACTCATGGCCAACCTCCTGACCCGGAACAAATAGAACGCATGTTCTAGCCTATTATACTAGAACATGCGTTCTATGTCAAGGGGTTTGGACGTTGTGCACGAAAATTTAAACTTAGGCGACGCGATCCAGCCGCCGGATGACCAGCACCACCTTGCCCTGGATTTCCACGTTGGCCGGGTGCACGTAGATGGGTTCCATCGTCGGGTTGGCGGGCTGAAGCCGGACGCGGTCCTTCTCCCTGTAGAAACGCTTGAGGGTGGTCTCCTTTTCGTCCTTGAGCCAGACCGCCACCAGGTCCCCGTTTTGCGCTTCCTTCTGGTGGCGCATGATGACCAGGTCGCCGTCGTGGATGAGGGCGTCCACCATGGAGTTCCCGCGCACTTCCAGGGCGTACAGCCCGCGCTCGTCGCTGATGATGTCGCGGGTGAGTTCCACGACCTCATCCTCGCCCAGCATGGCGAAATCGCTGTCGGGGATGGGAACGGGGGCGCTCGCGACGATGACGCCGACGAGCGGGATGCGCACGGGCGCGGCGTAGGTGGGCTCCTGGTGGGCCAGGCGGATGCCGCGGGAGATGTCGCGGTTGCGCAGGATGTACCCCTCGCGCTCCAGAATGTTCAGGTTGTAGTTGACGACGGAGGTGGAGGAGATGCCCACCGCCTGCCCGATCTCGCGGATGGTGGGCGGGTAGTGCTTCTCGGCGGTGTATTGGCGGATGAACGAGAGAATCCGCTGTTGGCGCTCAGAAAGGGCCATGTGAACCTCCTTCGGCAGCGGCGCTACTCGGCCGCCGCTCCTGGTCTCATTATACACGAACATTCGTTCTATGTCAAGATCTGGGCGGGGTTTCGCTGTGTCTTCGTGTGAAACATCCTTATTCTCACACAAAGGCACGAAGACACAAAGAAAGGAAATGAACTTTGTGTTCTTTGTGTCTTTGTGTGAAATACCTTTGCCCACACAAAGGCACGAAGACACAAAGAAAGGAAATGAACTTTGTGTTCTTTGTGTCTTCGTGTGAAATATCTTTGCCCACACAAAGGCACAAAGACACAAAGAAAAAACCTTCGTGTCTTTGTGTCTTCGTGTGAGGAACCTACCTCACTTGCGCGGCGGCGAACGTGGTTTGACAGCAGGCCCCCTCGCACCCATAATCATCGGCATGGCTCGCAGGGACAGACTGCCTTGGCTGGGAGTGTTCGCGCTGATTGCGGCTGCCGTGGCGCTTGGGGCATGCTTCGCGCCCATGCGTCCGGCGGAGCGCACGCCCGCGCCCATGCCTGCCCCCTCGCCCACTGCCGCCCCGCCCGCGCCGACGCCCACCCCTTCGCCGCAGGCCCTGCTGGACGCGGCCAGGTACGCCTACCAGGTCGGCGACTGGGATCGGGCGGTGTCGCTGGCGACGCAGGCGCGCGATCGGTCGCCCGTCCTCGCCCCTGAGGCGCGCCTGCTCCTGGCGCAGAGCCTCGTCGCGCTGGGCAAGCCCCACGAAGCCGCCGCTGCGCTGGGCGAGCCGGAGTTCGCCGACGCGACGGCGCAGGCCAGGGCGCTGTCGGTTCTCGCCACGGCGTACCGAGATGCGGGCGACTGGGCCCGCGCCATTGAGTACCAGACTCGGCTCATCACCGCGACGGGGGTGCTGTCGGCATGGTTCCACGAACTCAACGGCGACGCCTACGTGCAGTTGGGCAATCCCGAGCAGGCGGTCGCGTCCTATCGGGAAGCCGCCGCAGGCGACGGCCAGGCCCGGGTGCGCCTGCTGGAGAAGATCGCGCGCGTCCAACTGGATGCCGGGCTGACGGCCGACGCGGTGCAGACCTACGACGCGCTGCTTGCCCTGGCCTCATCGCCCGAACTGGCCGCGAAGATCCACTACCTGAAGGGGCTGGCCCTGCGCGACAGCGACAAGAAGGCGGCTCTGGACGAGTTTCGGGCGGCCACGGAAGCCTCTGCGTCGGCGCGGGAATCGTATCTGGCGCTGGTGGAGTTGGTCCAGGCGGGCGAGGCGGTGGACGAGTTTCGACGCGGCCTGATAGACTATCAGAACGGGGCCTACCAGGCGGCGGCCGAGGCTTTCGGGCGCGCGCTGGCCTCAACCGATGCCTCCAAGCGGCCGGACATCGGGTACTACCTGGGCCTGGCGCGCCTGGCCCTGGGCGACTACGACGGCGCGATGGCCGCTTTGGACGAGGCGCGGGCGGCCAGCAAGGATGCGGCCTTCCAGACCAAAGTCCTCATGGCGCAGGGGCGGGCGCTGGAGAAGGCCGGCAAACTG
Source organism: Anaerolineae bacterium (assembly GCA_034436295.1). Lineage (GTDB taxonomy): Bacteria > Chloroflexota > Anaerolineae > DTLA01 > DTLA01 > DTLA01. The sequence continues at coordinate 25,179 of DAOTVT010000232.1, forward strand.
CCGGAGGCGCGCGCGGCCTACCGGCAGGCGCAGGAGATTTGCCCGTCGTGCGGCACCGCGCC
>DAOTVT010000233.1:0-14480 GCA_034436295.1 Anaerolineae bacterium
TTTTTGGCGGGCAAGTTGACAAGGTTATTGACAAGTGCTAGAAAAAGGTTGTATAATACATAACGTAACGAGGAGTCTGATGCTCTGGGGCCTTGTCGCACCATGCGGCTGGGCCGGCTGCCTTTCAGCGCGAGAGAGGCGGTTGGCGCATGGGCGAGAAGGTGGCACCCCGCCGCTTGTTTCCACAAAAACGATAACAACCGAAGAAAGCGCCGAGGCACGGAGGCGCGAGTTCGTGCATGGGCGGGAAGTCCGGCGGAAAGCGCTGCGGCTTCGTTTTGGCCTATGCGCAGACCAGTGCGTACAAGGAGGCCTGTCATGAGGAAGGCAACATGGTTGGGCGTGGTTGTACTCGTAGCGCTTGCGCTGGCGGTCGGGATGGGGTTGGCGGTCTGGCCCGCCCATGCGGCTCCCGGCATCCTGCTGACGAAGACCTCCAGCGCTGGCGGGACGGCCGTGCCGGGCCAGGTCATCCAGTACACCATCTGGATGACGAACACCGACCCGGCGCCGGTAACGGTGGAAGTGCGTGACGACCTCCCGTCGCAGGTGCAGTACATCGGCGGGAGCGCCGTGGCTGCCTCCCCCCTGACCTATGCCGACAACTTCGACGTGGTGAGTTGGTCCAACAACACGGGCACCGCCAACTGGGCCGGCCCGTGGGTGGAGACGAACGACGCCGTCGGCCCCCACACTGGCGACATCGTGATTGAGAACGACGCGGGGAGTTACCGTCTGCGCCTGCGCGCCGCCAACAAGTCCGTGGAGCGCCCCGCCAACACCTCCACCATGATCCAGCCCACGCTGCGCTTCATCCGCAAGTTGTGGTCGGTGGAAACCAACGACTGGTTCTACCTGGACGTGTACGATGGCGGCGTGTGGCACAATGCCGTCATGTCCTGGAGCGTAGGCTCCACGCAGGATGTTTACGTTGCCGAGGAAGTGAACCTCACCCCCTACAAGGCCTCCAATCTTGCGATTCGGTTCCGCACGGGCTCGGCCGTGAGCACCGGCGATGTCATGTATGTGGACGATGTGGAGATTTACGACAAGGGCACCGCCCTGGCGGCGCCGCCGGTTATGACGACCAGTCTCGTGGTGGAAGCGGGCGCGGCGAAGGTGGTGCGCCTGTCGGCGGTAGTCCTGCAGCCCCTGTCGGGCGGCACGCTCATGACGAACACCGCCACCGTGAAGAGCGGCGCTGTTGTGCTGGCGACGGCCCAGGTTACCGACGTGCTCCAGGCGCCCATCCTGGCCATCACCAAGCAGGCCGTTCCCGCCGTGGTGGAGGCGGGCGAGCGCATCACCTACACGGTGCGCGTTACCAACACCGGCACGACCACGGCCAACAACGTGTCCATCTACGACCCGGTGCCGGCGAACACGTCCTATGTGGGCGGGAGCGTGCAGTTGACGGGGTTCTCGCCCGAGAGCGCGTCTTCCGTTGGGCCTCGCGCCACGCTGTGGGATTCCGAGCACGCCGGCCTGGTGCGGACGCGGCTGTCGCCCATCATTGAGATTGCAGGCGTGGGCGCGCCGCCGTGGATTCTCACCGGCCACACCCTGGCCCCCGGCCAGGCGGTTACCGTTACGTTTGAGGTGCAGTCGCAGGCCCCGCTGACCAACGGCCTGACCATCACCAACACGGCCTCGGTAACGTGCACGCAGATCATCACGCCGGTTTCGGCGTCGGCGTACACGACCGTGCACAGCAGCCCCTCGCTGACCATCACCAAGTCCTCGCAGATTGTGAGCACACCGCCGTTGAACCCCGACGACACGTTGCGCTACGTCATCACGCTGACCAACTCGGGCAACGGCAACGCGACGGGCACGGTGGTAAGCGACACCCTTCCGGCGAACACCACGTTCGTTCCGGGCAGCGTGGTGATTTCCCCGGCCTCGGCGGGCGGCACGCCGGGGACGCCGCCCAACATCGCCACGGGCATTTCCGTCCCGGGCATGGGCGGCTCGGTAACCGTGCGATTTGACGTCAAGGTGAACAAGCCCCTGCAGAACGGCACGGTGATCACCAACACCGCCGCAACGCGCTGCACCTAGGACGCGACCTGGAAGGTCTCGGCGCCGGTTACGAATACCGTCGTCAGCGCGCCCTACGTCGTGGCGACCAAGTCGGCCCAGGATATGACGGGCGGCGCGCCGCTGCGCCCGGGCGACGTGCTGAGTTACACCGTCGTGATGACCAACGTGGGCACCATGAACTACTACAACCTGGGGCACAACGAGTTCGTGGACATCCTGCCCCTGACCTACGCCTCGTATGTGGCGGGCTCGCACACGGCTTCCAGCGGCACCATCACCTTCGCGACCGACCGCGTCCGCTGGAACGGCGACCTGCTGGTGGGCCAGCCGGTTACGCTGTCCTTCGCCATCCAGTTGAGCACGCCGTTGACCAACGGCCTGACCATCACCAACACCGGTGAGGTGCGTTACGACAGCGACGGCGACGGCGACTACGACGGGCTGGACATCCCCGCGCAGACCAACGCTGTCGTCAGCACGGTTACAGCCTCGCCCAACATCGTGGTTACGAAGACCTCGGCGGACATGACCGGAGGCGCGCCGCTGCGTCCCGGCGACCAGTTGCGCTACGAGATCGTCTTCACCAACACCGGCGACATGAACGCCACCGACATGGTGCTCACCGACACCATCCCCGCGAACACGACGTTCGCGAGTCCGGGCCCCGTGCCGGGCGGCGGGACGCTGGTCTCCACCAGCCCGGTGCTGCGCATTGAGGGCATTGACCTGGCGGCGGGCGCGTCGGCGTCGTTCGTGTTCCGCGTGAACCTGGCCAGCGTCATCACCGTGGGCACGTCCATCACCAACCGCGCCTACATCTTCTACGACAGCGACGGCGTGGGCGGCAACGACACGCTGGCGCAGTCCAATCTCGTCTCCGACGCGGTAACCAGTTCGCCGCAGTTCACGCTGACCAAGCAGGCGCACAGCGGGAGCATCGTGCCCGGCCAGCCGGTAACGTACACCATTGTGCTGACCAACACGGGCGACGCCCCCGCCACGGGCGTCGTCGTGAGCGATACGCTGCCGCCGCAACTCACTTTCGTGCCGGGCAGCGTAACGATTGCGCCGGCGTCGGCGGGCGGGACGGCTGGCTCGCCGCCGCAGATCGCCACGGGCATCAGTGCGCCCGTCGGCCAGCCGATTACGGTTACCTTCCGGGCTACCCTGGCGCGCCCGCTGGACAACGGCACCGTCATCACCAACACGGCGGGCGTCTGGTGCGCCGAGAATCCGACGCCCGTTGCCAGCGCGCCGGCAACCTTCACCGTCGCGAGCGCGCCAGCCGTGGCGGGCGTGAAAACGATGCAGGACCTGAACGGCGCGCCCCTGCGCCCTGGCGACCAAGTGCGCTACACGCTCGTCGTAACCAACACCGGCACCATGAACCAGGGCGACTACTCGGGCAACGAGATTCGCGACGACCTGCCCACGTACACGTCGTTCGTGAGCGGGACCCTGTTCGCCTCGTCGGGCACGGCCACCTACGACAGCGTGAACCGCCGCGTCCTGTGGAACGGCCCGCTGCCGGTGGACCAGCCGGTTACCATCGTGTTTGACGTGCTGCTGGATTCGTCCATTCCGAACGGGACCGGGATCCAGAACCGCGGCCGCCTGTACTGGGACGATGACGGCGACAAGGCCAACAACCGCACCACGTACACGCCCTACGCCTCGGGCACGGTGGTGAGCGCGCCGCTCATCGTGGCGCACAAGACCTCGCTGGACCTGGACGGCGGCGTGTTTGAGCCGGGCGATGTCATCAGTTACACCGTCGTCATCACCAACATCGGCAACATGGATCAGCCGGACATCAACGGCATTTCGCACTTTGAGTTCTACGATCCCATCTTCCCGGGTCTCACCTACAAGCCGGGCACCGCAACCCAACCGTGGGGCTTGTGGGGCATTGACGGGACGTCGGTGAAGTGGTCAGGCCCCATCACCGTGGGCGTGCCGCTGACCCTGACCTGGGCGATGGATGTGGGCGTCCTCAGCCACGGCACCGTCGTTACCAACGCCGCCGAAATCCGCTACGACAGCGACGCCGACGGCGACTGGGACGCCAACGACGTGGTGGCCCGTACCAACACGACCCAGGACACGATTTACTATCTGTCGTCGCTGTACGCGACCAAGATATCCGAGGACATGACGGGCGGAGCGCCGCTGGAACCGAACGACGTCATCCGCTACACCGTCATCATCACCAACACGGGCAACCGGCCCGTGTCGGGCGCGGTCTTCACGGATGTCGTGCCTGCCAACACGACGTTCCTGAACGTGCCCACGATTCCGGGCGGCGCGGTGAACGAGAGCACGTCGTCGCAGGTGAAAATCTCCAACATCTCCATCCCGGCCAACGGCGGCAGCGTTACGATTCAGTTCCGTGTGCGGGTGAACCTGCCGCTGTGGAACGGCACGGTCATCAGCAACCAGGGCTACGTGCGCTACGACCGCGACGGCCTGGGCAACTACGAGATGATCCCCACCGACGACCCGCGCACGCCCGCGCTCAACGACCCGACGCAGGACACGGTAACCTCGGCGCCGGCGTTGGTGGTGAGCAAGGTGGCGCAGGACATGAACGGGGGCAACCTGCGCCCGGGCGACGTGTTGAGTTACACCATTTGCATCACCAACACCGGCACCGAGAACGCGACCAACGTCGCGGTTACCGACGCGGTGCCGGCGAACACGACCTTCGTCCCCGGCAGCGTTACCCGCGTGCCGGCGTCGGCCGGCGGGACGCTGGGGACGCCGCCAAACCTGGTGTCGGGCATGGTGATCACGGCGCAGACGTCGGTTACGCTGACGATGGCCGTGCAACTGAACGTGCCGCTGGGTAACGGCACGCTGATTACCAATACCGCGACCGTGAGCGCCGACCGCCTGTCGCCCATCACGGCGACGGTTACCAACACCGTAACCAGCGCGCCCATCGGCAACGTGGCCAAGACGGGCACGGACGTGAACGGCGGCAATGTGGTGCCCGGAGACCGCCTGAACTTCCAGGTGGTGCTGTGGAATACCGGCGACATGAACCAGGGCGACAACGCGGGCGACGAGTTCTGGGATGTCCTGTCGCCCCACGTAACGCTGGTGCCGGGCACCCTGGCGTCCACGTCGGGGACGGCCGTGTACAACTCGGGCGCGCACCGCATTGAGTGGAACGGCCCGGTCAACGTGGGCCACCCCGTTACCATCACCTACAGCGCCGACGTGAAATTGCCGCTGAACAACGGCACTAGCGTGCAGAATACCGCCTACTTCACCTACGACGGCAACGGCGACGGCACCAACGAGACAACCGTAACGTCCTCGGTGAACTTCACCGTGGTGAGCGCGCCGTTTGTCGTGGCGCACAAGTCGTCGCTGGACGTGAACGGCTACCCGCTGCGCCCCGGCGACATCATCAGTTACACCGTCGTCTTGACCAATGTCGGGACGATGGACTACCTGAACCTGGGCCAGAACGAGTTTGACGATACGCTGCCACTGGCCAACGCCACGTTCCTGCCGTCGTCCCTGTGGGCCAGCAGCGGCGTCATCGGCCATTCCGGCGGCACGGTCGTCGTCTGGAACGGCGACCTGCTGGTGGGCCAGCCGGTAACGCTGAAGTTCGCCATCCAGTTGAACACGCCGCTGGACAACGGGACGAACATCGTCAACCAGGGCGCGTGCTGGTACGACAGCAACGGCGACGGCTCGTATGGGCCTGGCGACACGCCGTCGTACACCAACATCGTAACCGACACGGTAACCAGCGCCGCGGTCATAGCGATCAGCAAGTACTCCGAGGACATGACCGGAGGCGCGCCGCTCCAGCCCGGCGATGAACTGCGCTACACCATCAACTTCACCAACACGGGCGACATGGACGCGGTGGACATGGTGCTGACGGACACCATTCCCGCGCATACCAGTTTCCTGTCGTCCGGCGCGCTGCCGGGCGGCGGCGTCCTGGTGTCCACGAGTCCCGTCCTGCGCATTGAGGGCATTGACCTGGCGGCGGGGGCTTCGGCCCAGTTCCGCTTCCGCGTTACGCTGGACAGCGTGATTCCGGTGGGCACGTCCATCCGAAACCGCGCCTACATCCTGTACGACGCCGACGGCAACGGCTCCATGGAGTCGCTGCGGCAGTCCAACGAGGTGGTGGATCCGGTTACCAGCGCGCCTGTGCTGGCCATCACCAAGTCGGCGGCGGACGTGAACGGCGCGCCGCTGGTGCCCGGCGACACGCTGCGCTACACCCTGACCATCAATAACACGGGCAACGCGCCTGCCGAGAACACCGTCATCAGCGACACGCTGCCCGCCAATACCACCTGGGCCGACAACATTACCATCAACCCGCCGTCGGCTGGCGGGACGCCCGGCACGCCGCCGAATATCGTAACCGGCCTCACGGTGCCGGTGGGCACGCCGGTTACGGTAACCTTTGACGTAACGGTGAACCGCCCGACGCCCAACGGGACGATCATCCGCAACCGCGCCGACGTTTCGGCGTTGGGAGCGCCCACGCCCGTGCTCAGCAACCAGGTCTCGCGGACGGTCTCCGCGCCGGTGTTTGACATCAGCAAGGTCAGCGAACCGATGACGGTAACCCCCGGCTCGCTCATGACCTACACGCTCTACATCACCAACACGGGGCCGGTGGCGGCAAACAGTCTGAGCGTGGTGGACACCCTGTCGCCCTACGTAACCTATGTGCCCGACAGCGCGGGCCTGAAGGTGCCCACCGTTTACGCCGACGACTTTGAGTCCAACACCTACACCGGCAACACCGGCAATACGCCGTGGGGCTCCAACTGGCTGGAATACAACGATGACGGCAGTTCCTCCACCGGCAGCGTTCGGCTCGTGAACGAGACCGGCAGCCGCAGGCTCCGCATGCAGGGAGACGGCGTCAACGAGATTTACGCCTACAGGCAGGCGGACATCAGCAAGTTTGTTTCGCCGCGCGTCTCCTTTGACGCCAAGGCGGTGAGCCTGGAGGCTGGCAACCGGTACGAATTTCGGGTTTGGAACGGGGCCTGGTACACCGTCTACTCGTGGGTGGGCGCGTTGAGCGAGTCGGATTATGTAACGCGGTCGTTTGACGTGAGCGCCTACAAGAACAGCGGCTTCTACATTGGGTTCTGGGCCAGCAGCGCGAACGACAGCGCCGACTACCTGTACGTGGACAACGTGCGCATCTACGACGCGGGCACGCCCATTGACCCGCCGCCGAACATCCTGTCGGGCTACACGCTGAACGCGGGGCAGGCGATTACCCTCACGTTCAACGTAACGGCCACGTCGCCGCTGACCAACGGCCTGTCCATCGTGAACCAGGCGGCGGTCAGTTGCTACGAACTGCCCGTGCCGCAGTACGTAACGGCCACGAGCACGGTGGACAGCAGCGTGAGCCTGGCTGCTACGAAGACGAGCATTGACCTGAACGGCGGCGATGTAACCCCCGGCGACACGCTGCGGTACCAGGTGGTGCTGACGGCCACCGGAGCGGGCATCGCCACGAACACGCGCATCGTGGATCCGCTGCCGGCGAATACCACCTGGCAGGGCAACGTAACGGTTACGCCGCCGGGCGGGGTGGCCGGCTCGCCGCCCAACGTGCTCACGGGCCTGTCGGTGCCGGGTGGCTCCACGGTAACGGTTACCTACGACGTGCGGGTGAACGCGCCGCTGGCCGAGGGCACGGTCATCACCAACACGGCCACCATCAGCAGCCCGAACATCCCGGCCTCGCTGACCACCACGGTAACCGATACGGTGCACACGGCCGCCCTGTCCATCAGCAAGGCGTCGGATCCGTCGCCCATCGTGGCGGGCGGGGTGGTAACGTACATCATCACGGTGCGCAACACCGGCACCACGACCGCCACCAACGTGGTCGTAACCGACACGCTGCCGCCGGAAGTTACGTACATCCCCGGCTCCACGCTCATCGCCAGCGCCTTCACCTACGCCGACGACTTCGGCTCCGGCGACTACAGCGGCAGCACCGGCACGCAACCCTGGACGGGCGCGTGGGCCGAGTCGCCTGCCGACGGCGGGCCGCTGTCGGGCGACATCACCGTCGTGTCCGAGAGCGGGAGTTTGCGCCTGCACGTGAGCGGCACCAGCAAGACCATCCGCCGCCAGGCCGACATCCGCAGCATGTTCTATCCGGTGCTGGAGTTTGACCGCAAACTGGTGGGCATGGAGAGCGGCGACACCTTCACGCTGGAACTGTACAACGGCAGCACGTGGACGACCGTGCGCTCGTGGAACGGGCCGGCGGATGAGTCCGGCTACACGCACGAAGTGGTGAACCTCGTCGGCTACAAGGCCAGCAACTTCCGCCTGCGGTTCGGCAGCGGCCCGGCCAACGCCGCCGATGATCACCTGTACGTGGACAACGTGATCATCTACGACACCGGCGTGCCCGGCAACGCCCCGCCGGTGCTCACCGATACCCTGTCCATCGGGCCTGGGATGGCGATGAACGTGTCCTTCCAGGGCAACGTCGCCCGGCCGCTGGACAACGGCTCCACCATCACGAACCGCGCGGGCGCCAGCAGCCAGCAGACGCCGACGCCGGTCCTGGCGCAACTGGTGTCCACCATCTCCAGCACGCCGGACGTGCAGATTACCAAGACCTCATTTGACCCCAGCGGCTACCCGCTGCGGCCCAACGAGGTGCTGAACTACACCATCGTGCTCAACAACGTGGGCACGATGAACCAGCACGACAACCCTGGGTTTGAACTGCTGGACGTCATCCCGACCAACACGACGTATGTGCCCGCGAGTCTGTTCTTCACGTCGGGTTCGGGCGCGTACAACGCCGGCCTGAACCGCATAGAGTGGAACGGCGCGGTGAACGTGGGCCAGCCGGTAACGGTGTCCTTCTCGGTGCGGACGAACCCGCTCCTGGTGAACGGCACGCCCATCTACAACCTGGCGGTGCTGAACTACGACACCGACGGCAACAACACCAACGACGGCACGCGCGCCAGCCCGGTGATTGACCTCATCACCAGCGCGCCGTTCGTCGTGGCGCACAAGACGTCGGTGGACGTGGACAGCGCGCCGCTGCGCCCCGGCGAGATCATCTCCTACACGGTGGTCTTCACCAACGTGGGCGACATGGATCAACTGGACAAGCCCGGCGCCGAGTTCCTGGATGACATACCCGCCAACACGACCTACATCACGGGCAGCAAGTGGGCGTCTTCCGGCTCGGTAACGTACAACGCGACGTACAACCGCATCGCCTGGAACGGCAACCTGCCGGTGGGCGTGCCCGTAACGGTGAAGTTCGCCGTGCAGTTGGACAACCCGCTACCTAACGGGACGGCCATCGTGAACACGGGCCGCGCCTTCTACGACGCGGACGGCGACGGGACGACCAACGAGGCGGTGGCGCTGGCCGGGCCGATCACCGACACGGTTACCAGCGCGCCGCGGATTGAGATCACCAAGGCCGCGGTGGATGTCAACGGCGCGCCGCTGGAACCCGGCGACGTGCTGGCCTACGACATCACCATCACCAACTCGGGCAACATGAACGCCGTGGGCATGGTGTTCACCGACACCATCCCGGCGAACACGAGTTACCTGTCGGTGGAGAACCTGCCTGCCGGCGCGGTGCTGGCCGCCACCTCGCCCGAGTTGCGCATCACGAACCTCAACGTCAACGCCGGCACGGCGGTTACCTTCCGGCTGAACGTAACGCTGGCCCTGCCGCTGCCCAACGGCACCGTCATCAGCAACCAGGGCATGCTGGCCTACGACGCCGATGGCAACGGGAGCAACGAGTCGCTGGCGCCGACGGACGACCCGACCACGCCCGCCATCAACGACCCCACGGTGCGGACGGTGGTCAGCGGGCCGGTACTGGTGGTTACGAAGACCTCCAGCGATCTGAACGGCGCGCCGCTTGGCCCCAGCGACCTGTTGCAGTACCAGGTGGTCATCCGCAACGACGGCAAGGCCAACGCGACCAGCGTCGTGGTGAGCGACACCGTGCCTGCCTTCACCACATGGCAGGACGCGGTAACGATTGACCCGGCGTCGGCTGGCGGCGTCATCGGCGCTCCGCCGCTCATCGTCTCGGGCATGACGGTGGGGGCGCAGCAGTCGGTAACGCTGACCTACCGCGTGCAGGTGAGCGCGGGCGTGGTGGATGGGACGCCCATCGTCAACCGTGTGCAGGCGCAGTGCGCCGAAGACCCGACCTGGCGCACAGCCGTGCTCACGGATACCGCCTATGCGCCGGTGCTCCAGATATCCAAGGTCGGCGAGCCGAACCCGGTGGAGGCAGGCGCTGTCCTGACCTACACGATCCTCGTGTCCAACACGGGCGGCTATCCGACGGGCAACGTCTCGCTGGCCGACACGCTGCCCGCGCAGGTGGCCTACGTGCCGGGCTCCACGGTGCTGGCGGTTACCACCACCTACGCCGACGACTTTGAGAGCATGACCTACAGCGGCAGCACCGGCACCCACGCCTGGGCCAGCAACTGGGTGGAATCGCCCGGCGATGGCGGCCCGCTAGCGGGCGACGTGGGCATCCTCAGCGAGTCGCTGAGCCGCAGGCTGCACGTGAGCGGGGCCAGCAAGTACGCATGGCGGCAGGCCGACCTGACGCCGTTCCTGAAGCCTACCCTGAAGTTTGACCGCAAGTTGGTGAGCCTGGACGGGCCGAGCGACTACTTCCGCGTGGAAATCTGGAACGGCGTGGCGTGGACGCCGCTGCAGACCTGGACAGGGCCTGCGGACGACAGCGCGTACTACACCGAGACCTTTGACCTGTCGGCGTTCATCGTGAGCGGCGCGCGCATCCGCTTCCGCAGCGGCGCGTCCAACAGCGTGGACGATCACCTGTACGTGGACAACGTGATGATCTACGACGCGGGCGTGCCGGGCGGCGTGCCGCCGGTGCTGGCGACGGGCCTGACGCTCCAGCCGCGCACCACGCTGAAGGCCACGCTCCAGGTGCTGGTCAACAGCCCGCTGCCCAACGGCACGACGCTGGTCAACAGCGCGTCGGTAACCAGCCAGCACTTCCCGACGCCCATCGTCGCCACGACGATGAACACGGTGCACTCCGCGCCGAATATCCAGGTGGACAAGACCTCCCTGGATGTGAACGGCGGGTTGCTGGCGCCCTACGATGTGCTGCGGTATCAGGTCGTCATCCGCAACACGGGCAACGCCGACGCCACGAATGTGAACCTGACGGATGACCTGCCGGCCTACACGACATGGGTCGGCAACGTGAGCATCGCGCCCGTGTCGGCGGGCGGCATCCCGGGCACGCCGCCCAACGTGGCCACCGGCATGACCGTGCGCGGCGGCGAGAGCGTAACGGTAACCTACGAGGTGCGGGTCATGCGGCCGGTCATGGACGGCACCGACATCGTGAACACGGCCAGCGTGAGCAGCCTGCAAGCGCCCGGCCCGTTCACCGACACCATCACCGACACGGTGCACTCGCCCACGCTGCTCATCGGCAAGGGCGGCACGCCGCAGCCGGTGGACGCGGGTGGGCTGGTTACCTACACCATCGCCATCACCAACTCGGGCACGCTGACCGCGACCGGCGTGGTGGTGAGCGACACGCTGCCGCCGCAGATCACCTACGTGCCCGGCAGTTCCACCTGGAGGCTCGGCGCGACCTACGCCGACACCTTCTCCATCTTCAGTTACGCGGAGAATGACGGCACGGTCAACTGGACGAGCAACTGGAACGAGCAGAACGACGATGGCCTGCCGACCTCGGGCGATGTGGGCATGGTCTGGGACTTGGGGAGCCTGCGGCTGAGCGTGCGGAACGCCAACCGCGCCATCTGGCGGCAGGCGAACATCAACTACTTCTACCAGCCCAGGGTGCGGTTTGACCGCCGCATCGTGGGGCTGGAGGCGGGCAAGGCCTTCTACCTGGACGTGTACAACGGCTCGGTCTGGCAAGTGGCGCAGACCTGGTTCGGGCCACTGGACGAGGCCGGCTATACCACCATCGTCGTGGATCTCACTCCGTACAAGTCCACGGCCACGCGGATTCGCTTCCGCGCCGGCACGACGCTGGACGCGGCGGACACGATGTACGTGGACAACGTGGAGATTTACGACGAGGCGCAGGCTGGCGGGTCGCCCGGCAGCCTGGTAACGGGCGCCACGATTCCGCCCGGCGCGAGCCTGGTGGTGCAGTTGACGGGCCGCGTCGCAAGCCCGCTGCCCAACGGCACCATGCTGCCCAACACCGGCTGGGTGCGCTGCACCGAGTGGCCCGACGCCGTGTCGTCCACGTTCAACACCCAGGTGCACAGCACGACGGTGCTCCAGGTTACCAAGGCGTCGCAGGACGTGAACGGCGGCGACCTGCAGCCTGGCGACGTGCTGCGCTATCGCCTGACGGTGGAGAACGCGGGCAACCAGAATCAGGCCGATAACCCGGGCAACGAACTGGTGGACATCATCCCGGCCAACACGACCTACGTGCCCGGCTCGGCCACGGCCACCAGCGGCGTGGTCATCTACAACGCGGGCGCCAACCGCATAGAGTGGAACGGCGCGGTGAACGTGGGCACGCCCATCGTGGTTACCTTTGACGTGCAGGTGAACAACGGCCTGGCCAACGGCACCGTCATCGCCAACCACGCCACCTCGTACTACGACGCCAACGGCGACGGGTCCAACGAGTCCACGGTGGACAGCAACACGACCGAGGACACCGTCATCAGCCGCGTTACCATCGTCGCCACGAAGGTGTCGCAGGATCTGAACGGCGGGCTGCTGGAACCGGGAGACACCCTGCGCTACACCATCGGCATCACCAACACCGGCAGCATGGATCAGCCCGATTCGCCCGCGCACGAGTTGCTGGACGAACTGCCGGCGCACACGCACTACGTGCCCGGGTCGCTGTCGGCCACGAGCGGAACCGCGCTGTTCGTGGAAGGCACCACCATCCAGTGGGACGGCGCGCTGCCCGCCGGCGGGGCCGTAACCATCCAGTTCTCGGTTACGGTGGACGAGGGCACGCCCAACAACACCATCATCTCCAACCAGGGCTGGGTGTTCTACGACAGCAACGGCGATGGCCAGGTCAACGAGGACGACACGCCCAAGGTAACCGACGATCCGCGCGTGCCCGGCCCCGACAATCCCACCGAGGACCGCGTGGGCTACGCGCCGCTGCTGCAGGCGACGAAGATCTCCGTTGACCAGAACGGCGGGTTCCTGGAGCCGGGCGACGTCCTGGTGTACACCATCGTCTTGCACAACATCGGCAATGCCGCCCTGGTGAACAACGTGGATCCCGAGTTCCTGGACAACATCCCGGCCAACACGACCTACATCGTGGGCACCGCCAGCGCGACGGTGGGTTCGGTAACGCTGAATCCGACCAACACGCAACTGCGCTGGGATGGCACGCTCAACCCCGGCCAGGCGACGGCCATCACCTTCCAGGTGCGGCTGGGCTCGCCGCTGGCCCATATGACGCAGATTTGCAACCAGGGCACCGTGTACTATGACGGCGACGGCAACGGCACCAACGAGTCCACCGTGCCCACGGACGATCCGCGCACATCGGAGAAGGACGACGCGACCTGCGACACGGTGGTGAGCGGGCCGATCCTGAGCGCGGCCAAGTCGTCCGAAGACGTGGACGGCGGCCAGTTGCTGCCCAGGGACATGCTGCGCTACACCGTAACCATCAGCAACACGGGCAACGACGCCGCCACCAACGTGGCCATCAGCGACACCCTGCCGCCGGAGGTAACGTGGTTTGACAGCGTGTCGGTCAACCCGCCGTCGGCCGGCGGCACGCCTGGCGTCCCGCCGATGGTGATAACCGGCATGACGGTCCCGGCGGGGCAGTCCGTAACGGTGAGTTACCTGGTGCGGGTGAACAGCCCGCTGCCCAACGGCACGGTCATCACCAACACGGCGGAGGTCTCGGCCGACAGGATTGAGCCGGTCTCGGCGACGGTTACGAACGTCGTCGCCAGCGACCACATCCTGGCGCTGAGCAAGACCGCATCGCCCAAGCCGGTGCAGGCAGGCGACCTGCTGACCTACGCCATCGCCTACGAGGTCATCGGCGACGAGCCGGCGCCGCTGGCGGTCATCACCGACCGCGTGCCCGCGAACACCGAGTTCGTGAGCGCGAGCGGCGGCGTTACGCCGCTGGGCGGGGTGCTGGTGTGGAATCTGGGCACGCTGCCCGCGCCCGCGACCGGCGAGGTAACCTTCACGGTGCGGGTGAACACGCCGCTGCCGCGCGGCACGGCCATCGCCAACACCGCCTACTTCCGCGATCAGGACGGGCGCAGCGCCTCGGCCACCGACACCACGCTGGTGGCCAGCGACCACAGCCTGGCGCTGGCGAAGTTGGACCTGGTGGATCCGGTGCAGGCGGGCGAACTGCTCACCTACACGCT
>DAOTVT010000234.1:0-7127 GCA_034436295.1 Anaerolineae bacterium
ATACTTGGGGGCGAGACATGATCTTCCTCCTGCTGTATTGGGGGACTGGTAGCCACCATTATAGCAGCAGAGGATCTGTCTCGCCACCCCTTGCTGGAACGCGAACAAAAAACCTACCCCTGAAAGGGGAAGGGGTCAGGGGGATGTGAGGGGTCATCCCGTGCGGGCGTCAGTGCGTCTGCCGGCGCACCTCCAGGACATTGGGCAGCCGGTAGATGCGCGTGAGGATGCGGCTCAACTGGTCAATGTCCTCTATCTCCAGCGTGGCGGTGAAGATGGCCGTATTATCGCGCTTGTCGGTGCGGGCGTTGACGGCGCTCATGCTGGCCTTCTCGTCGGCCACGACCGCGGCGATGTCGCGCAGCAGGCCGCCTCGGTCGTAGGCGCTCACCTCAATCTTCACGGGGTACGTCTGGCGTTTGGCCACGCCCCAGTCCACCTGAATCAGGCGCTCGCGGTCGGTGCGGGCCAGCAGGTTGGGGCAGTCGCGCCGATGGATGGTAACCCCTCGCCCGCGGGTGATGTAGCCCACAATCTCATCGCCCGGGAGCGGGTTGCAGCACTTGGCCAGCGTGGTGAGCAAGTTACCCACACCGGTAACGGTAACCTCGGACGTGGAGACCTGCGGGGGCGGGGGTGCGGTGGGCGGCAGGGCCAGTTCCGCCGCCACTTCCCGCTCAATCTCCAGCGCCTTGGTGGTCAGGTGTTGCAGGCTCACGTCGCCGTAGCCGACGGCGGCGAAGAAATCGTCCACCTTGTCAAACTGGAGCGCCCGGCCCAGTTGCTCCAGGTTCACGTCCTCCAGCCCCAGGCGTTTCAACTCGCGCTCCACGATGGCGCGGCCCTGGGCGATGTTCTCCGCGCGGTCCTGCTTCTTGAACCACTGGCGGATTTTCTGCTGCGCCCGCGAGGTCTTGACGTAGCCCAGGTGCGGGTTCAGCCAGTCGCGGCTAGGGCCTCCGCGCTTGGCCGTGATGATCTCCACCTGGTCGCCCGTGCGCAACTGGTAGTCCAGGCTCACCAGTCGCCCGTTCACCTTCGCGCCGCGACAGCGGTCGCCGATCTCCGAGTGAATGTGGTACGCGAAGTCAATGGGGGTGGAGCCGGCCGGCAGGTCTATCACCTCGCCCTTGGGCGTGAACACGTACACGCGGTCCTGGAACACGTCGGTCTTCATGGAGTCCAGGAACTCGCTCGCCGAGGCCACCTCCTGGCGCCACTCCATGAGCGACCGCAGCCAGGCGATCTTCTTCTCAAAGGCGATGTCGCGCTGCTTGCTGCCCTCCTTGTAGCGCCAGTGGGCGGCGATACCGTACTCGGCCGTGCGGTGCATCTCGTGGGTGCGAATCTGCACTTCCAGCGGCTTGCCGTCGGGGCCGACCACGGCGGTGTGCAGCGACTGGTACATGTTGTCCTTGGGCGTGGCGATGTAATCGTCAAACTCGCCGGGGATGGGCGTCCAGAGGCTGTGCACCACCCCCAGCGAGGCATAGCAATCCGAAACGGTGTCCACGATGACGCGCACGCCCTGCACATCGTAAATCTGGTCAAAGTCCAGCCCTTTGCGCTGCATCTTGCGGTAGATGCTGTAGATGTGCTTGGGGCGGCCGTCCACCACGGCCTCAATGCCGGCCTCGCGCAGGCGCTCCTTCAGGGTGGCGGCCACCTGGGCGATTTGGCGCTCGCGGTCGCCGCGCCGTTCGGCAATGCGTTGGGCGATCTCGCGGTACATCTCGGGGTCCAGGTAGCGGAAACTCAGGTCTTCCAGTTCCCACTTCAGTTGCCAGAAGCCCAGGCGGTTGGCCAGCGGCGCGAAGATGTCCAGGGTCTCCTGCGCGATTCGGCGGCGCTTGTCCTCGGGCAGCGCGCCCAGGGTGCGCATGTTGTGCAGGCGGTCTGCCAACTTGATGAGCACCACGCGCACGTCGTGCACCATGGCGAGGAACATCTTGCGCAGGCTCTCGGCGCGCTGCTCCTCTATGCTGGCGCGGCCCTCGCTGGACAGGCGGTCAATCTGACCCAGTTTGGTTACGCCGTCCACCAGGCTGGCGACCTCGGTGCCGAACATCTCGCGCACCTGGTCAATGGTTACCGCCGTGTCCTCGGGCACGTCGTGCAGCAGGCCGGCGGCGATGGTCTTCGGGTCCAGGTGCAAGTCGGCCAGCATCAGCGCCACGGCCAGGCTGTGCACGATGTACGGCTCGCCCGAGGCGCGCGTCTGGCCAGCGTGGGCGCGCTCGGCGACCTCGTAGGCGCGCTCTATGAGTTCTCGGTCCTCCTGCGAGACCAAGGCTGTGATCCGACTGAGAACACCCGATACGGTCATGGTCAAGCCACCACTGGCGATTCTGCTTGGCAGTGTATTATTTTAGCACGCCCGACCGCGCCCCGCAAACCGATTGCCTCGGGCCGCCTCGGTTCCAAAGGCGGCGGGCCAACGCGCCGCGCTTGCGGGCGGCGCGCGCAGGTGCTATAATTCCCTTGCGAGAGCCGCGCACGAAACAGAAGCCTGCTGGCACCGTTCGCCGAAAGGAGGGGGTAGCCCATGAAAGGGGGCCTCGCGCGGGTTTTCAGCCCTCTGCGGGGGCTGTTCCGAGGGTATCTTCACCGCATCCTTCTCGTCGCCTTCTTCCTGGTCGCCTTCGTTCCCGTGGCCTTCGGATCCCTGGCCATATCCCGCGTGATTCAGGATTACCTGTCGCGTGCGACCGCCGAGCGCGTGAACCGCGACATGAACCTGGCGCAGGCGTTCTACGACAGCGCGCGCCGCCAGGTTACGGCTGTGGCCTTCAGCCTGGCGCTGGACAACGAACTGCCCGTCTACCTGTCTTCCGACAGCCTCGGCCAGGAGCAAACCCTTCGGCTCATGGATGAGATGATCTCGCATCGCATCGTGAGCAACGAGTTGGAGGGCACGCAGTTTATCGGCGTCTTTCTGCCCGATGGGCACCTGGTGGCTGGGCGCGTGCTGTTCGCCTACGGCGTGCAGCGGAAGGTGCGGGCGGGCATAGACTGGAGCGGTCTTCCCATCGTGGAGACGGCGCTGCGCCAGGGCGCGCTGACGAGCGGGACCGAAATCATCCCCGCCGAGTACCTGGAACCCATCGGCCTGGCCGAACAGGCGCACATCCCGCTGATAGAAACGCCCAGAGCCGCGCCGGAACCGTTTGACCCGCGAGAGGGCACCGCGGGCCTGGCCCTCACGGCGGTGGCGCCGGCGCGAGGCCCTTCCAACGAACTCCTCGGCTTTGTGGTTGTGATGCAGTTGTTCAACCGCGACTTCACCCTGGTGGACCGCATCAAGCAGGTCGCTGGCGTGGATACGTCCACCATCTTCCTGGGCGACTGGCGCGTGTCCACCAACGTGCTCACGGAGACGGGCGAGCGCGCTATCGGCACACGGTTGTCCGAAGAAGTTACGAAGGCCGTGCTGTACGAGGGGCGGGAATATACGGGCCGCGCGTTCGTGGTGAAGGAGAACTTCATCACGCGTTACTCCCCCTTGCGCGACCACGCCAACCAAATCGTGGGCATCCTATACGTGGGCGCGCGCGAGGGGGCGTTCCTGTCGCTGGTGCACGACTTCAACCGTCGGGTTGTTCTCATCGCCATCGTCAGCATCCTCATCGCCGTGGCGTTGTCGCTGCCCGTGGCGCGGTCCATCACGCGACCCATCATCTCCCTGGTGGCGGCCAGCGCCAAAGTGGCGGGCGGCGACATGTCGGTGCGCGTGCCCGAGAAGGGGCGTGGCGAACTCCGCCAACTGTCCGAGGCGTTCAACCGCATGGTGGCCGAACTTCAGTCCACTCAGGACGAACTCCTGCACGCCAGGAATCTGGCCTCCATCGGCCAGTTGGCGGCGGGGGTGGCCCACGAGATCAACAACCCCCTGGGCACCATCATGCTCTACTCCGACATCCTGAACCGCGAGGTGCCTCCCGACTCCACCATCAAGGGCGACTTGCAGATGATCTCGCGGGAGGCGACGCGCTGCAAGGAAATCGTTACGGCGCTGCTGAACTTCGCCCGCCAAAGCCGCGTCATGGCCCAGGAGACCGACGTCAACGGCCTGGTCCGCGAACTCGCCAGCGATTTGGAGCGCCTGCCCCTGTACGAGAAAGTCGTCATCGTGCAGAAGTTGGCGCCCGACCTTCCCGTCATCCAGGCGGACCCGACGCAGTTGCGCCAGGTGCTGGTGAACCTGGCCAACAACGCCGCCGAGGCCATGCCCGAGGGGGGCACGCTCACCTTCACAACGGCGCTGGATCCAGCGGGAGATCGGGTTCACATCTCCGTGGAGGATACGGGCATCGGCATCCCGCCAGAGCACATCCCCAAGTTGTTCACGCCATTCTTCACGACCAAGCCCATCGGTCGCGGCACGGGGCTGGGCCTGGCCATCACCTACGGCATCGTGAAAATGCATCGCGGGCAGATCACCGTGCAGAGCCAGGTGGGCAAAGGGACGCGTTTCACCGTGATCCTGCCGGTGCGCATCGCGCAAGCACAGCCAGCGGGCGCGGATGAAGGCGCCGCGGCATAAGCAGGAGGCCACCGCATGGTAGAGAAGTACCCGCGCATACTGGTCATTGACGACGAACTGGGAATCCGCGAGGGGTGTCGGCGCGTGCTCGCGCCCCTGGGGTATTCGGTGGAGGTGGCAGAGAACGGCGCCGAGGGGCTGCGCAAGGTGCGAGAGTGGAGCCCCGACCTGGTGCTCCTGGACGTGATGATGCCCGACATCACGGGCATAGACCTTCTGGACCCCATCCACGCCCACGACCCCGACATCGTGTGCATCATCATCACGGGCTATGCCACGGTGGAACTGGCCGTGCAGGCGGTGAAACGAGGCGCTTACGATTTCATCTCCAAGCCCTTCTCGGCCGACACGCTCATCTTGGCGGTGCACCAGGGGCTGGAGCGGCGGCGGCTGGTGCTGGAGTCCAAACGCATGCAGGCGCTGGAGGCCGAAGCGCAGGAACTGGCGCGGGCCAAGGAGGAACTGGAGCGCCTGGACAAGATGAAGAGCGCCTTCATGCTCACCGTGGCGCACGAATTGCGCGCGCCCGTCGCGGCCATCCAGGGCTATCTGCGGCTCATCCTGGACGGCTACGCCGACCCCGACAAGCAGCGGGAGATGCTGGAACGGTCCGACCAGCGCGCGTCGGAGTTGCTGGCGCTGATTGAGGACCTGCTGGCCCTGGCGCGCGTGAAGGATGCCGCGCCCGAAGAGAAGCGCGTGCCCGTCCCCGTGGGCGACGTGCTCAAACAGGTGGCCGATTTGCTCCAGGTGGAGGCCGCCAAGAAGCGCATCGCCTTCTCCGTTCGCGCCGAGGCCAACCCCACCGTCCTCGCCACCCGCGATCACATCCGCCAACTGTGGACGAACCTCATCAGCAACGCCATCCGCTACACGCCCGAAGGCGGCAGCGTGTCGGTGTCGCTGGCCGTGCGCGACGGCATGGTGGAGGGCGTGGTGGAGGATACGGGCATCGGCATTGCGGCCGAGGACCTGCCGCGAATCTTTGACGAGTTCTACCGGACGCGCACCGCCAAGGAGATGGTCTCCGGCGGCACGGGTCTCGGTCTGCCCATCGTGAAGCGTATCGTGGAGACCTACGGCGGGAACATTTCCGTGGAGTCGGAGGTGGGCAAAGGGTCGCGCTTCACCTTCAGGCTGCCCCTGCATGCCGAGCCGCAGCCCGTGGCGACGCCGGATTCGGCCCGCACAGAGGGCGAAGCGCAGGGTTAGCGGCTCCCGATTGCGCCGTCCGTTGGGTGCGCCTGCACCTGCGCCAGGATGTCCGCCGGCGCCACCGGCTTCCTGAGCCAAGCCACAGCGCCCAGCGCGGCAACGTGCTCCTGAATCTCGACCGTCGCCCCGTCCAGCGCCGAAACGATAATGACCACGGGCCGCCTGCGCGCCGCGCCCATGCAAATCTGGCGCAGAACGTCCAGCCCGTCCAGCGTGTACGACATGCGCATGTCCAGGATGAGGAAGTCTGCGGGGAAGGCAGCGAGCAGGGCCACGGCCTCTTTCCCGTTGTGGCACGCGCACACCTCGTGCCCTGCGCTTTGCAGCGCGAGGCGCATCTGCTCCACGAAGTCGTCGTCATCGTCCGCGATGAGTATCCTCGCCATTGGGGATGCTCCGTTCTGCGCCTGGGGCGCTATCGTCGTTTGAGCAGGCGGCGCACTTCGTCCACGAGTCGCTGCGGGCTGACCGGCTTGGCCAGCAGTTGATCTATGGGCAAATCTTCTCCGGTCGGGAACAGGGCCGCGTGTTCCGACGTGGGGATAGACGTGATCATCAGGATGGGAACGTCGGCGAACTCCGGCTCCTGGCGCAGGTCTCGCGTGGCGTCCACGCCGTCCAGGATGCCCTTCATCATCACGTCCATGATGATGAGGTCGGGCTTCATGGCGCGGGCGCGGGCCAGGGCATCCTCGGCGGTCGCAGCGCTCACCACGTCCATACGCTCGGTCTTCAGCACCTGGCGCACGATCTCCACGAAGTCGGGGTCGTCGTCCACCACCAGGATGCGGGGCGGCACGGTTTCCGGCAGAGTCCACTGGTGAGGCTCCTTGAACGTCGCCAACACGTGCGATGTGGACACCCGCGAGATGCCTGGGATGAGGCTGATTTTCTCGGTGAGGAAGCGCGACAGGGCCGCCGTGTTCGCCAACAGCACCTCGGCCATGAGGTCATACTCGCCGGTGAGGAAGTGCACGCAGCGCGCCTCGGGCATGGCGGCCAGGGCGCGCCCTACCCGTTCCACCTGGCCCACCTCGGCCTTGATGAGCAGGATGGTGTGGGTCTCCAACCCGACGCGCTTAGGCTCCACGCACGCGGAGAATGCCACAATGCCCTCGTCTATCAGGCGCTCCAGCCGCTTGCGCACGGTGGCCTCGGCCACGCCCAGGGCGCGGGCTACATCCACGTTGCTGGCGCGCCCGTCCACCTGCAGGTACCGAATGATCTCCCGATCCAGGTTATCAATCTGATACACGCCCAGCCCTCCTCAAGGCATGGGGGTTGCGTGAGCGTCCTACTATTGAATCCCGCTACTTCAATAGAACGATCACATCTCCATTTCGACCTAGCGGAACAGGGAACGCGCTAG
>DAOTVT010000235.1:0-15803 GCA_034436295.1 Anaerolineae bacterium
CAAATCGGCTCTCGGGCGGGAGAGACTCCTGGGCAGGGCGTCTTGCCGCATAAGCGCGAATCTGCTATAGTTTTGGCAAACCGTGCAAGACAGGGCGACGGAGGGCACAATGCGTCAGGTTCGTAAGGATGTAGGCGGGGCTGCGCCGCAGGAATCCGGCGACCCATGGACGAAAGCGCCCTGGCGGAGGGTGCGCACCAGCCGGTTTGCAAAACACCGGAGGAACAACTGGAAGTCGCTAGTCTCGTCATTGCTTGCAGTGGTGGCCGCAGCGGTCGTTGTGTATGTCGGCCAGTTGTATCCGTTCCCGGTTGAGTGGACGATTGCGATGGCGGGCGCTTTGCTGGCGTTCGCGCTGTTTCAACTCGGGAAGTTCCTGCCCGACGACTGGTTTGTGGGCTTCCTCTTCTGTTTGTCGGTTGCACTGTACTTTGCTTCTGTCGCCTATCGCTCCAAGGTGGACGACTTGTCCTGGCGGACGGAGGAGGTGTTTTGCCTTGAGGGGACAGGGGCCACGTCCGGAGGGACTGAACTGAGACTCTCATATCCTCGGACGATTCCGCTGGAGCCGGCGGACAAGCCGGGGTGGGCAGTCTCGGCGTACCTGTGGCCGGGGTGTCCGCGTGGCGACGCGAACGTTCAACCGCCTACCGGCGTGGGTATCCCCGCCCTGGCAGTACATGGGGAGGCGGTAACCTACACGGTAATGCTGACGCCCACGCTCGCCGACGTGCTCGTATTGACTGACCACGAGGGAATTCCGGTGCCTCCGAGGCTTGTGGTCGCGACTACGGCGACGGCGGAAGAGCCCGCGAAGTGCTACGCGCGTCAGGCTCTGCCCGTAACCCGCACATTCCCAGTAACCACCTCTCTGGAAGTAAGCGTCCTGAATGCGGACGGCGAGCCTGTTCTGGGGAGGGAATCCCTTGAGGTTACGCTGGAGGACTCGCGGAGCGCTTGGCGGCGGCACTTCTGGGAGTTGCTCCTCGGGCCGACTACACCATTGCTGGCATTCGCCGGAGCAGTGGCGTCGCTTGGCGCGTGGTGGTGGCAGGAAGAACAGAAGCGACGGCGGGAGCGAGAGCAGAAGAAGTTAGTTGAGATCGCCTATCTCAGGCAACTCGTGGAGAAGTACAAGTCGGCTGAAGCCTCAGAAACGCGTCGGAAGTACCTGGAAGAGGCTGTTCGCGAACTGGAAAGCGTACGGGGCAAGTACCGCGGCGATCCTGAGGTTAAGGACGAGTTGCAGCGCACTCTGGAAAGCGTGCGCAGGGCCCAGTTGGAGCAGATTCGTACCACCATGTGGCTAAGATGGCATGAGGCGAGCGAACAGTACAAGACTTTAAAGGAGAACAAGGAAGCGGAAGGTTGGGAAGATGAGGCGCTACTCTCGTTATTTGAGAGCGTTGGGCGTATGCTTGAAGGTCTAGCTCCAAGGCCCGAGCCTCCGGAGGCGCCGTCCGTGGCTGCGTGGGTGCGCAACAAAGGCTTGAAGTTCAACCCATTTGGGCCAGAGAAGGCAGAGGACGACCCTCACTTCTTGGAGCGGAGTGTTCCTCCTCCGGGCTGGGACATAATCGGCAAACCCGGGCCTGTGATCATTAGGGGTGCTCCGGGCAGCGGTCGGACAGCAGCGAGGTTGTACCTGATGGACCAGTGCGAAAAACAGGGGTTCGCTACTGGACAGGGGGCTGCAGATACGCTTGCCTTCACGTGGGAACCGCCGTTGGAGGGGCCAGCCGCCGACGCCGCTACCGCCTGCGAGAGGTCGCTGGCCGCTTGCGTTGCGGAGGCTAACCTGACGCAACTGGCCCGGAACCCTGACCTCTTTGAGCGTACACCATTCCCTCAGCAAAGGGCTCTGGCGTTGCTGTTCCGGTTGACAGAAGATGCCATTGGTGACCCGCGGGTGTGCCTAGAGGGCCGAGGGCTGGGTGAGAATCGGGCAGAGGCGCTCGCACTCCAGTTCCGGCGACTGTCGCGAGGCCTGAAAGTGCCACAGTATGCGGATCAGCGTGCGATGATCGCATTGCTGAGCAGAGCGCGCCTGGCGACGTTTGCCCAGCACTATGTGTGTGTTGAGATTCCGGACGACATCCTGGATGAGGATTCCATCCCCGAGGCAAAGGTCCACCTCAAGGCTCTCGGGGACATGATGCCTGTGGTGGCGAGAGCCAGAATCTTCATAAAGGCCTTTGTTCGGCAGGCCAGCGAGATTGATTCGCTGTTTCCTGCGACTGTAGACCGAGCAACCCTCGCATGGGGCAAAGATACCCTGGGCGACCTGCTGCGCCAACGCCTGCAGTCTGCGGGTGCCCCCGAAGACATCAAGGGTTTGTTTGGCAGAGTGAAAGACGACCTGGAAGACGCGCTGTTGGGCGCGGCTTTGAAATCCGAAGGCGCGCCGCAGCGCCTGATCCGTCTGGCTAATGCCTTGGTGAAAGAGGCCGCAGAAAACCCGCCGCTGACGTGGGATAGGGCAAGGGAAATCTTGGGCATGGGGAAGGAGTAGCAAGGAATGAAGATACCGTCCTACTCCCCGGATTTGTTTGTCAATCGCGAAGAAGCCGTCAATCTTGTGGCAGAAAAGGTCCGGCGCATCTGGCGCGGCGAGCCGGAGCGGAAACGAGTCGTCGTCTTCTGGGGCTGCCGGGGCGCCGGCAAGACCTGGCTGCTCCGGCACCTTGCGGAAAAGATATTGCCCGAGATGCCCAATGTTTGCGCGGTGTACATCAACCTTCAAGACTTCCAGGACAAGTCAGTAGAAGACGCAGTCCTTGAGATTGTGGGCGAGATTGTTGAGGCGCTGCGACGGAGCCTGGGTCAAACGCCACATTTCACGCTCCTTTCAGAACCGAAGCCCCTGCCGCTGGACGAGGCCAGGAGGTACCTGTGTGAGGTGGCAGACGTTGCGCTCGGGAGGCATGTTCTTGTGCTCCTGGTGGACTTCGTGTATGAAGCCGCTCCCGATCTTCTGGAGGTCGTGGAGACGCACGTGCTTGGTCCGCTGGTGTTCAAGCCGCGCGTCGTCACGGTCATGGCCGGGCGCGGCCAGGCGTATCCGTGGAAGACGTCGCAGTTGCGCTTTGAGGCGGAAGATGTTGAACTGAAGCCTTTTGACCTTCCGAAGTACACCCGCGAGCAACTGGAGAAGCAGCGGCCAGGCGTGGTTTCCCATGCCGATGACATCCACAAGGCGACCCAGGGGTATCCTCTGGCCAACGTCGTCATCCCACATCCGCTGGAGAAAGCCACCCCTGCCGAGATGCGGGCCATGATAGACCTCCTGCTGGAGCCCATCCGGAGGCCCGATGGCACGTGGCCTCCCGAACGCGAGCACCTGGAAGCGCTGTGCGTGCTGCGAAACTTTGACGAGGAACACATCCCCGTCCTGCTGGACGCCTACCGGGATAAGCGGGTGATTTCCAACATTGCTGCATACCACGCGGCGGGTGGGGGGCCTGGCGGCTGGACGCTTGCCAAAGCGAGCGAGATTCTGCGCGGCCTCATCCATACGAAACTGGTGCGCTGGAATCCCGATGTGATGGGTTGGTGGATCGTGGACCAGGCCATCCGGCATCTGCTGGAGGAGTACTTGAGGGTTGTGGAGCCTGAGAGGTGGCGGTGCTGTCATCAGACGGCGATCAACCTGTACACGGATTGGCAAACTCGGTACCCCGAAGAGGCCGACCGCTGGCGGGAAGAAGTGGAGTACCACAAAGGGCGGCTCGGACAGCACGAGAACGTCAGGGCTCTATGAACAGTACCGGTCCAAGACACAAGGCTGGGCATTAGACTGAGCGAGAACGATACTTGGAGGAACGGGGAATTGGCTGAGTTGCTGGGGCTTTCGGCTTTTGACAGTCTGCAGGCTGAGTATGAGCCCTGGCTGGCCCAATGCTATGTGCCGCCGCCGAACTTCGCGCTTATGGCGCGGTGGCGTTCCATGCTGGTTTTCGGCGACGCGGGTGCCGGAAAAACGGCCTTACGGCTCGCCTTGGAACGCACCTGGGCGCCGCCAGAGGCGAAGCCCACAGCGCTCGTAGCGCACTGGCCCTTCACGCTAGTAGAAGATGCAAGCCTTACTGGCACGCGATTGGTGAGGGCCTATACCGCCCAGGCCTTGGATGCCGTCGCTCGGGCGCTTATGCACCATCTCACACAGTTTCCCCCAAACTGGGGACAATTGCCTGGTTGGGTCAGGAACGCTTTGGGGTGGTTTGCGCAAACATTCTTCCTCGGTGATCTGGGACAGCACCTTGAGCCGCTTCAAAGCGAGTACGGGGGCGAACAGGTTTCCAGATTGCAGGAGGCGCTCCTCAGGCCGGCGCTTGATGTGCTGCCTCCTTCAAGCCCAATCCCGTTGGTCATTGCAGAAGTCGCGAAGGCGGTGCAGGCGCTGGGCCTTGAAGGGGTACGTGTTACTGTGGACGGGCTGGAACCATGGTACGAAGCTGATCGCACCCTGTTGGCGGATCAACTGGAGTCCTTCCTCAACGCGCTGGCACTGTTTGAACACCCGCGCTTTGCATACGCGATCTTCGTGCCAAGCGAATTGGATTCCAGCGACTGGTCGCCCGGAAGTGTGGTGCGGCGGCGGGTAGATGTGTACCGCCTGAAGTGGGATGCTCTTGCGCTTGAGACGATGATGGAGCGCCGCCTCGCCCTTGCCCTTGGGGAAACTGCTTTTCCACTTAGCAGATTGGGGCCGCCCGAGAGACTCCGACGCTGGTTGAGGGGGTGTGGCGGTTACAGTGCCCGCGGGTGGTTGGCGACATTGCGGCCATTTGTCGCCCGCTTTCTTGCCAAGGCGGAAGAGGGAGGCCGGAGAGAGCCACTGACGGATGAGGAATGCGTAAGGGTTGAAACCGAGTCACCCCCGAGACTGTTCATAGATCCTGACACGGACCAAGTGCTTGTAGGTTGGCGTCAGGTCGAAGGGTTGCAGCCCGCACAACTCGCCTTGCTGAAGTATCTATACCAGCAACGTGGCAGGCTCTGCCCGCGCGAAACCGTGCTAAGGTACTATCTACAAACGACGGGTGAACTCCACCGACTGGAACCAGGACAGGCCAGATATAGTGCCGAGGGACTGCTGGACCAGGCGATGTACCGCCTGCGGCAGGCGATTGAGCCTGACCCGGCCAACCCGATATTTGTCATTACGGAAAAGCAAAGGGGGGTCCGGCTGCAGAACGCATGGTAGGTGAGTTTCAGGTGAGACTGGTGTTAGGAAGGCGGGAGTGAGGGCACATGAGATTGAGAGTATAATCTGAAGTGCACAGTGTAGATTGTGTTGAGTTTATCGCTTTTGGTGATCCTGGAGGGTGTGCTTGGGGGAAGCAGGTGGCTCCACGCGCGAGGCGCGGAGCAATGATGTACCGTGCGTATTTGAATTCAATTACGATCCCTTTGAGGTGCTGGACGCCAGTGCAGACACGCGGATTCAGGAGTATCTTGTCGCCCATGAGAAGTTTGAGGCTATTTGGCGCGACGAGGTTTCTTTTTTGTTTGCGCCTACAGGTGGGGGAAAATCCGCCTTCCGCGCTCGCTTGGCTGATGCGTGTCGTGCGGGCGAAGACGGCAGGAAGGTATTCCCCATCGTCTATATGCTCCCCGAAAGCGTTGTCCTGGCCCCGGAGCCGCAACGCCTATCTGCCCATCTCCGTGCGATTGCCCAGGCGGCGGCCTTTGAACTTTTCCTGCATCTAGCCTACCGGCCTTATCAGTTTGTTTCCCTTGATGCCGACACCCGTCAGACCGTGCGCGCCCTACTGGAGCAGGGCCTGCCACAACCGCTGGATTACTTGCTGGAGCAATTGGGGCCTCGCGAGAAACTAGATCCAGAAGCCAGACTTCGCGCCTTGGCGCAATCCTACGACCCGGGGGCCGTGTGGCTGAGTCCTCCCAGTGAGAGGAGCCTGGATGAGTTCCGGCGCACCTTGGAAGAAACCCCTTTGCCACAGGAACGACATGAGCAAGAAGACCCCATAGCGCCCTGGCTGGACCTTCTCATAGGTAAACTGCAGTTCCAAGCGGTTTACCTATTGCTGGATGGCGTTGATGCCTACCCCGAAACCATCGCGAACCCCGAAAACGCGCTAGCGTTGCTGCGACCGCTCCTGGAACAGGCCGAAGGCTGGAGGGAGCAGCGCCTTTTTGTCAAGGCTTTCCTCCCGACAGAAATGAAAACGTTGGTAGAAAGGGCCTTTCCCCTATTGACATCGCGCGATAATGTTGTTATAATAGAATGGTCGCGCGACTCGTTGTTAGAATTGCTCAGGCGTCGGGTGGCCGCAGCGACGAGCACAGAACATGCGAGTCTGGACATGATCGCAGAGCCTGGATTCCGTGGCGTGGACCTCCGGGTGGTGCGTGCGGTCGAGCCGTTGCCGCGAGAGGTGCTGGCCTTCACTAGGCGCATGCTATACTCCATGCGGCAGCGCGCGGGGGCCAGTGGCAAGTTGTCCCCCGAGGATTTTGAGGCCGCGCTGCGCTGGTATGAGACGGACCGGCACAAGAAACAGCCCTGAAGGCCGTTGTTGTTAGGAAAGGGGCAGGTCGCGATGTATTGCAGGACACCGTAGGATCAAGGTCTGGTCTTCCGGTGTCCTGCTTTTTCATGTCGGGGCGGCTGCCGTTTGCGCGCATAGGAGGCAGTACAGGGAATGAAGATACCGTCCTACTCCCCGGATTTGTTTGTCAATCGCGAAGAAGCCGTCAATCTTGTGGTAGAAAAGGTCCGGCGCATCTGGCGCGGCGAGCCGGAGCGGAAACGGGTCGTCGTCTTCTGGGGCTACCGGGGCGCCGGCAAGACCTGGCTGCTCCGGCATCTTGCGGAAACGATACTGCCCGAGACGCCCAATGTTTGCGCGGCGTACATCAACCTTCAAGACTTCCAGGCCAAGCCAGTGCAGGACGCAGTCCTTGAGATTGTGGGCAAGACTCTTGAGGCGCTGCGACGGAGCCTGGGACAAACGCCCGATGTGTCCTTTCTGTGGAAACCGGAGCGATTGCCGCTGGACGAGGCCAGGAGGTACCTATGTGAGGTGGCAGACCGTGCGCTCGGGACGCATGTTCTTGTGCTCCTTGTGGACTTCGTGTACGAAGCCGCTCCCGACCTCCTGGAACTCCTGGAGAAGCACGTGCTTGGCCCGCTGGTGGTCAAGCCGCGCGTCGTTATGGCCATGGCCGGGCGCGGCCAGGCAAATCCGTGGAAGACGCCACAGGTGCGTATCCTGGTAGAAGAGCACGAACTGAAGCCTTTTGGCGATCCTGAGCACACCCGCGAGCAACTGGGGAAGCAGCGGCCAGGCGTGGCCTCCCATGCCGATGACATCCACAAAGCGACCCTGGGCTATCCTCTGGCGAACGTCGTCATCCCATATCCGCTGGAGAAAGCCACCCCTGCCGAGATGCGGGCCATGATAGACCTCCTGCTGGAGCCCATCCGGAGGCCCGATGGCGGGTGGCCTCCCGAACGCGAGCACCTGCAAGCCCTGTGCGTGCTGCGAAACTTTGACGAGGAGCGCATCCCCGTCCTGCTGGACGCCTACCAGTATGAGCGGGTGATTTCCAACATTGCTGCATACCACGCGGCGGGTGGGGGGACTGGCGGCTGGACGCTTGCCAGAGCGAGCGAGATTCTGCGCGGCCTCATCCATACGAAACTGGTGCGCTGGAATACCGATACGGCAAGCTGGTGGATCGTGGACCAGGCCATCCGGCATCTGCTGGAGGAGTACCTGAGGGTTGTGGAGCCTGAGAGGTGGCGGTGCTGCCACCAGACGGCGATCAACCTGTACACGGATTGGCAAACTCGGTACCCCGAAGAGGCCGACCGCTGGCGGGAAGAAGTGAAGTACCACGAAGGGCGACTCGGAAACAAGCCTTGATAGGAGGAAGGACGATGACGGAATTCGCACGCGAATTCATTCCTGCGCGGGCCGCGCATGATTTGGTTGACCGCGACAAGGAACTGGATGTCATACATCATGCCATATTTGAGTCCGGGAACGAGACAAGGGTACTCCTCATCACTGCCGGCCCTGGAATGGGGAAGACCTTCCTCCTCCGCAAGGTGTTGCAGAGGTGCAGAGAAGGCGGGCTATGGCATGACCCTAAGCGAATCCTGGTGCCACCAGAGGCCGGGCGCGACTTGGTGGATTTCTTCCATAGCCGCACTCACAGCGTGGAGGGCTTCACGCGCGAAGTCTGGGAGGCCCTCGGTGGCGGGAAGGCGGCGATGAAGGACTTTCAGGAAGCACTAGAGCGTTTTGAGCGCGAAAGTTTTCATCTGGCCGAGATTCATCGCGAGTTGTCCGGGGCGCGGGAGCGCCTGGGAAGGACTTTCTTGGATGAATTCAATCGGCTAACACGCGACAAGCGACTGGTTCTTGCCCTGGATACCGCCGAGAAACTCCTTTATGAAGCCGGACGCATTGAGCAGGAACTGCAATTGCAGCCGGAAGAATCCAATATCCTGTCGTGGCTGACGGGAACCTTCCTCCGGGAGGCGCAGAACACGGTTGTCCTGCTGGCAGGCCGACCCGAGAGCGACGTGCTGCGGCTCAAGACTACCCTGCAAAACAATTTCGGCGACCGGTTTGTACACGTGGATTTTGGCAATCTAGACGAACAAAGCGCGCTTCGGTACTTTGGCGCCGTGGCCCAAGCCGTGCGGAAGGAAGGGGATATCCGCACGGCAGAGAGGATAGAGGCCATCCCTGAAGAGACTCGCCGCGTTATGTGGCTTTACACCGAGGGCCGCCCCATCCTGTTGTCTCTCTTGATAGATCACTTGGTCATGGCAGGCAGCCTCTTGCCTGAGGTTACCGATTCGCTGAATGAGGCGAAGGGGAGATTGCGAAAAGAGGGGAAGAAGCGCGTTCTGAAAAGCATAGAGAAGGGGCTGGTAGCCGACATTCAGGATCGTACCACCCGCGAGGCCGACATTGTCCGCTCGCTGGCGTGGGCGCGAAAGGGCCTGAGCGCGGAGATGCTCGCAAGCCTTCATGGTATGCCCGTGGACGAGACACAACGGCTGCTTGATGGGATCAGCGAACTTTCCTTCATCAAGCGGCTGGGGGATCGGTACTTCTTGCACGACGCGCTGTACGAAATGTTTGAGGAACATGTGCTGCAGCGCGTGCCGGAAGCACGGCG
Organism: Anaerolineae bacterium; assembly: GCA_034436295.1. Taxonomy (GTDB): domain Bacteria; phylum Chloroflexota; class Anaerolineae; order DTLA01; family DTLA01; genus DTLA01. Next base: position 9,166 of record DAOTVT010000235.1, read on the forward strand.
CGAAAGAGAATACGGTATAATCCTTGCGTACTACGAAAAGGCCATCCGGGAGGCGCGCGAAAAGCTCAAGGAGGCTATGGGCAAGCCGCTGGAAGAGCGCGCGGCGGAAGTGGGGCAAGCCCACCTCGCGCTGGCCCGCCTGCTCGTTGAGGAAATGCACTATAGTTGGAGGCTCAAACCCGTTTCGGGGTTCCAGAGGTGGGAAGAGTACCACAGGGAGATGTACTGGGCCAATGACATCGGCACCCAGATGGAACTAGATGACGAGGCGAGGGAATTCCTCCGAAAATGGCCGCAAAATGCCGATCTGAATGGCCTGGCGCGCTTGGAAGTGGAACTTACCCTGTTGCTGCATCGGCTGGAGCGCATGATCCTTCGCGGCCAGTACGACGAAGTGGCCAAGATCTATCAAGAAGCGCGGCCGCGGTGCGAGGGGTTGTCCGAGGTGCCGTGCACGCTCGTCGGGGCGCGGATGGACATTCTGCTGGGCGAAGCATTGGCACGCAGGAGCCAGCGACTGTCAGACGCCGAGAATCTCCTGAACGGTGCCGTGAATGCGCTAGCGCGGCTAAAAGGGCCGGAGGGTTCCGATTTTTATGCCAAATCTCGCGACGTATTTCTCGCTCAGGCGTGGAACAACCTGGGCTATCTCTATCGCACCATGGGGCGCTATGGAGAGTCTGTGGACGCATACAGGGCATCCGCGCGGTTGTGGCGTCGGTTGGTGGATGAGGAGCAGGAGGCGACGCTGCGGTTCCCGCTGGAGGCGCAGTATGCTAACACGCTGAACAACATGGCCTGGGCCCTGGCCTGGACCGGGCAGTTCCAGCAAGCACTCCGAATCTGTCAGGATGCATTGGAGATGAGGAGAAAACTGGGACCGGCCGGTCCTGTGGCTTTCAGCCTCAATACTTTTGGCCTGATCCAGGCCAAAGCCGATCAGCCGCACCGTGCCGAGCGGGCGTGTCGTGAGGCTCTGGACATCTTCATCCGCCTGGAACAGCCCCGTGGCATCGGCATGGCACTCACAGCACTTTCGGAAATGTGCAGGCGCAAGGCGGAATTGGAAGCGCTGTACTCCGCAGACGAACAGCGGCGGTTGCTGGAAGAGGCCATTGTGCTTGCTGAGAGAGCAGAAGCGATATTCCGTGAGCAGATAAAGGAAGATGCACAGCGAGCTCAGGCGCTCATTGAACTGGGCTGCGCGCACCGTGATTTGATCCGTGTTCTCAAGGGGGCCGACGAAGAGCGCAACAAACACGTGAACCTGGGCGAAGATGCCCTGAACAAAGCGATGGACGCTGCTGCAGAGCCCAACCTCGTGCACATGCGCGTGGATGCCCAGGTGAACCTGGCGTGGCTGTACCACTACGCGGGCAGGGACGACATCGCCCAGCAGACCGCGGACGAAGCGAGACGAAAAATCTTTGAGACGCTGGGAGCCCGTGAGCGGCAAATCCTGCGAAAACGGAAACTCCAGCAATCGTTTCTTCTCGTGCAGTTGGGGAAGATAGAATTGCTCCAAGGCGAGATCGCGCTCCAAGGCGGGGAGTTCAAATCGGCGGGCGAGCATTTCACCCTTTCCCTTGCCTATGACGAGAAGTATGCTGAGGATTTCCGGGACATGCGCCGCGGCATGGACAGGATGTATGCCCTGCTGAAGGGGCTGAACGCTGGGGAATTGGGCCAAGTCCTGGAAGGTATTGAGCAGGCGGCCAAAACCTGCTCTCTGTCCAGGCCAACCCGCATGCACCGTTTCCTTCAGGATTCCTTCGGCGTATCGCAGTAAACGGGCGATGATCCACGTGCGACGGTTTGTCGCTGGCGACAGCGAGGGCTTGGTCAGGACAATAGATAGCATCTGCGGCGAGGGGAGATGGATGCGCACCGCGCGCTTTGAGCCCGACGCCGAGTGGGAGCACGCGCTGGCGCAACCGGACTGCCCTTGCCACTTGCTCCTGGTGGCCGAGGACAGTGAGGGCATAGTCGGGTGGTGTCGGGTTTTCCCGGTAGATGGGCGTGCCGGGGAGGCCACGCTGGGGATCGGGCTTTTGCCCACGCACCGCAACCGCGGACTGGGAACGGCGATGGTGCGCCAGGCGCTAGAATGGGCGAGACAGGCCGGGTACAAGCGGGTGAGCCTGGTAACGCGCAGTGATAACGGGCGGGCGATCCACGTCTTCCGCCGTTGCGGCTTTGAGCGCGCTGCCACAGCGGGCGAAGATTCGCTAGAGATGATATGCGACCTGGCTGATTGGGGCGCCATGGACAAAGGAGGGTCATCGTGAACAAGGTTTGTGCTAAACAGCAGCCCCTTGTCGTATATGATGACAGGACCGGTATTCCGGATGCGCAGGATTGCGCATGCGCGGCCGACGGCCTCGGGCCAGTCGCGCTCCATTCCGGACCGGCGGCTGGCGATACGGATTGCGCCTGCGTGCCAGCCGCCGAGGAAGCGCCCGCGCACACCGCGGCTCTTCACGGCCGTTGGCGACTGGCTCCTGGCCTCTATACGCAGCCATTGACGCGCGACTACCAGGCGGTTTTCAATCCTGGCCGGCCGGCAGGGGTTGCGGTGCTCAACGCTGCGGCAAGAGACTTACTCCAGACATTCCAGGAGCCGCGACTCCTCTCGGATTGCACGTCGCACACGCTGGCTGCGCTGGGCGTGCTTGTCCCGCACGACGCTCAGCAGAATGCGGGTTGCCCCCCAGACCACGCTAGCACGGTTACGGCGTGGCTCCACGTTACCAACGCCTGCGACCTGGGGTGCGCATATTGCTATGTACACAAGGACGGCAGCGCGATGGACGCGGCAACCGGGCGCGCCGCTGTGGATGCCGTCTTCCGCTCCGCAGCTCAGCATGGGTTCCGCGCGGTGAAGTTGAAGTACGCGGGCGGCGAGCCGACTTTAAACTTCTCCTTGATACGTCTGCTGCACGCTGAGGCTCACACCCAGGCTGAGCGTAAGGGGCTGGTGCTGCGTGAGACTCTCATTTCCAACGGCGTCCGCCTCCCCGACGATGTCCTGGCCTTCGTGGCGGAAACCGGGATGCACCTTTCTGTGTCGCTGGACTTCTGCAGTGACGCTCACAACAGGCAGCGGGCGCGCCGCGATGGGTATGGGGCCTACGAGCAGGTCCGCCGCAACGTGGAGCGCGCCGGGCAGTACGGTATCCGACCCCATCTGTCCATCACCGTAACCGGCGCGGAGGACGAGCGCTCGCCCGACGCGGTGCAACTCGCACTGGACATGGGCCTGCCGTTCAATCTGAATTTCGTGCGACCCGCCGATGGCTGGCCTGCTGACGATGTGGTGGCTGGAGTAATCCGTTCCGTGCGGCTGGCCTTCGCTGCGATTGAGTCCAAGCCGCCTGCGCACAGCCTGCTCGCCGTGCTGGACAGGGCCGATTTCAGCCAGGCCCACCGCCGTTCATGCGGCGCGGGACGCACGTACCTCGTGATTGACCACCGCGGCCGGGTCAGCCCGTGCCAGATGCAGATGCACCGCGAGGTCGGCGACATACGTTCGCCGGATCCTCTAGCAGCCGTGCGCGGCTCCTTCTCAAATCCGCCTGTGGACGAGCGGTGCGGCTGCGCGGCCTGCGCTTGGCGGTATGCCTGCGGGGGCGGCTGCCCCCTGATGTCCAGACCAACCGGACCCCAGGGCGAGGGCACCTCCTCCTACTGCGCCGCGTACCGCGCCCTTTATCCCGAACTGATTCGCCTGGAAGGATTGCGGCTGCTGAAGTCGCGTCGTCTCTGCTAGATTCAATTTACCCCATGCGCACAACGGCGAGAGAGCGGGCGACCGCTCTCTTTGCTTTGCCCCGGTAAAGATAAGCCTCAAGGCCGCCCTCTCGTGAGGTTCGGGTGAGGATTGGCGAAGATGTACGTAATCCTCACGAAACATAGCCGCGAGAAAGGCGAAAGTGCACCATCGGGCATCTATGGTATGCTGAGAGTGAGATTGGGCGCCGGGGCTGTAACCCGGGCCAGCCAAGCGGAGAATACCGGTGGGAGGTGAAACGAAAATGATGACGACCGTAACGATCTTGATGCAGACCGCAGCCTACTTTCTGTTCGCTCTCGCAGCGTTCGTGACTATCTGTTGGTTCATAGGAGCCTTTGACAAGGCAGAGCGAGTATTGCTGGCGTTCGTGGACATTGGGCTCCTAGGAGTAGCATTCGTTTTCTTTGTCGCCAGCACTCGTACGCTCGTCTGATGGAGGTGCGAAATGAACGCGATAAAGATAACATCATAAGCCAGGCCAACGGGCGGTTCGCGGGCGGGAAGGACTCCGGTTTATGTGGAGAGGAGGTGAGGCGCAAGACTTCTGAACAGCAAGAGGATAACCCTGGGCAACAAGCCCTCAGAAGTTCAGAGTAAGGAGGTGAGGACAGGGAACTATACAAACAGGTAGCGGGGGTAGACCAACCAGATACAGGCGCCGAATCACAGTCAGGGAGGTGTGTATGAACGATGCAAGGAGAGGCCTCTTCGGAGGCCTCTCCTTCTTGCCGCGTCCCTTTTCTCGTTGGCCAGCCTGCTGGGATCCCGCAGCCCCCGGCGAGACCGTATCAACATGGCCGAATGGGCTATCACGCCTCTCGCGGCAAGGACCCACTGCTTGCGTCACGCTCCTTGTCATCGGATGGCAAGGCCGCAAACCGCTCCAGGTTCTGGGCGGCGCTTCAGACATGGGTCGTCAGGATTTTCTTTCAGGGCGTGGTAGGTCCTGGGCGTGGTGCCGTCGGTGTAGCGGGTCTCGCCCCAGGATTTGTAGCGCAGTTCGGCCGACTGGGATCCGGGGTCGGTGGCAGTCCTGGCGTCGGCTCCAGAGGCTACTCCACCGGCGTTGCAACCACGTTCCAGCGCCAGTGGGGGTTGATTCCGCTGTCCACGATCTTCATCTCCTCGCCAGTCTCCACGTTCAGTTTGAAGATCGCGAACCGTTGCTCTATGCCCGCTTGGCCGATGAGACGGTGATAGACGATCCACTTGCCGTCGGGCGACCACTCAGGCCTCGCCGGCCAGCCTTCCGGGCCGTAGTATCCATGCCGGTACCATGCCCATGGCTGTGGCCAGTACGCGCTCCAATCCAGAAGCCGTCGGCGCCCGGTCCCATCTCTCTGGATCAGGTAAATGCCGTCTAGGGCTGTGTATGCCAGCCACTGCCCGTCGGGCGACCAGGCTGGGCTGATGCCTTGGGCAATGGCCCGCCTGTCGCTGGTGTGGGGGTCTATGACGACGATCGTCTCTCCATGCTCTTCCACTTTGCGCCGTGCTACAAAGGCAAGTTCGCCCGAAACTGACAGGTCTGGATCAAGCAGGTCCTCACCTGCAGCCGACTCAACCAAGACGCGCGATACCTTGCAGCGCGAGGGGTCAATGAGAGCAATGAAATCGCGTTTCCCGTCCTCTGCGAAGACGATGGTCAACAGGCTGCGGCCATCCGTCGTCCACCGAATTCGTCCTGTGCCCCACGTTCTCCGCGTGCAATCCTTGGTTAAGAGGAAGTACCGGCCCACCGGTTTCTTGATCCACACTTGGCCTTGGTCATATGAATTGTACCCGCGGGCTGGTCCCCACCGGTAGGCGATGGCGTCGCCCAGGGGCGACCATGCTGGGAGAAGGGAGCCGGAGCGCGTTTGCAAGTACTCAATTCGGGTTCCATCACTATCGGTGAAACCGATCTCTGTACTACCTCGGGGCTCATTTGGGCCGACCTGAAACACGATCTCCAGCGGAGGCAAGGAGTCTACCCAAATGGGGCTGAAAAGGAAAATCCCTGTGGCGGCGCAGGCTAGCATGAGGGCGCCGACGAGGCACCCGCAAGCGCGCCATAGTCGGGTGGTACCCTTCATGGCCGTGCCTCCTTCAACTCAACAAGGATGTTCCACCAGGTGGACCACTGCTCCAGGAACTCTCCTCGGGGCAGCGGGTACAGTTCTCCGCCCTTCGCCGCCGGGTCGACGAAGTAGTACGTTCGGGTGGTTGCATCGTACCGCCACACGATCATTGCATGCGCCCAGGTACCGCTCTTGCCCCTGATATCGCCCACAATGATGATGGTCAACTGATTCTGGCCCATGTTGCGCAGGAGTTCCTCTTCGGTTGCGAATGGGTGCCAGCTTGCAGGAACCCCCTGCGCCCTAAGGTAGTCCACCATCCCCCAGGGGAAGGTTGCCCATCCTGGAACGCGGCTCGGAAGCCTGGGGAGCAGGGGCAACAGTTCATTGCCTGGTGTGGCTGGCAACAGGGCCATGAGGTTCATCTGGGCGGCTACTTCCTCGCCCCGGAACTTATCCGTGCCCTTGTATGCGTTCAGGGCCATCGCAACGCAGTATGGGGCGCAGTCGTTGGACGTGCCTTGATACTGGCTAGACAGCGGGAGATCCATGCTGTAATTCCTCCAGTGAGGCTGGGGCGTCGGAGTCTCCTGTACCCTTCGTGGCGTAGGCACTGGCGCCGGTGTTACGGCAAGTGCCGCGGACAGTTTCAGCGACCCCGCGCCGACAGAAGGGTCATTTGCGTGTCCGCTGGGGTCGGTGTACCGCAGCGGGTTGTTGGTAACGTACGCGTAGCGGTTCAGCGCCTGGGGGTTGCCCGGGTCGGGGACGAGGGTGTCGGGCTG
>DAOTVT010000236.1:0-2684 GCA_034436295.1 Anaerolineae bacterium
GGTATCCGAGGTGCGGTGCACTTCCGGAAGTGCGCCGCACCTCGGATACCTGCGCCTGGCCGCCGGCGGCCTTTGTTCGTGGATGGCTCTCCCCCATGGCCCCACCGCGAACCGCGCACAGTCGCAAAGACGATTCAGCCCCCTGGGGTCGTGCGCTAGCGCGGTGCCAAACCCACGCGCTACGGGGGCCAAGCCCCTTCGGGGGCTGGGGTTAGCGCGCAGGGCGGATCGCCCTTTACATTCGTGCCGATTCGCTTGATTCGTGGATGCCCGTGGTTCGCGCTTCAGCGTCGGGCGACAAGTAACCGCGAATCTGCGCGAATGAACGCGAATTTGCCCGTAACCCCGCGGGGCGCTGGTTTCAGTTTGGAGCCAAATCGTGGTAGAATAGCGCGCGAAAATCTACACCCTCTTTGAGGAGAATACACATGGCCGACGATGTTGTGTATATGCCCGTGGAAGTCATTGAGAACTTCATGATGGACGTGTTCCAGGCGCTGGGCGTGCCCCCCGACGAGGCGCGCATCTGCACCAACGTGCTCATCGCCTCGGACCTGCGCGGGATTGAGTCGCACGGCGTGGGCCGGCTGAAGTACTACTACGACCGCATCAAGGCCGGCGTCCAGCACACGCAGACGCAGTTTGAGATCGTCAAGGAGACCGAGACGACGGCGCTGGTGGACGGCCACCACGGGATGGGCCAGGTCATCGCGTACCGCGCCATGCGCCTGGCGATGGACAAGGCACGGCGCTACGGCCTGGGCGCGGTGGCCGTGCGCAACAGCACGCATTTTGGCATTGCGGGCTACTATCCGCTCATGGCCGCCGCCGAGGGGATGATGGGCTTCACCGTTACCAACGCGCGCCCGGCCATCGCCCCCACCTTTGGCACCGAGCCCATGCTGGGGACCAACCCCATCGCCTTCGCCGCGCCGTCGGACATGCCGTTCCCGTTCTGCTTTGACGGCGCGACGCCCATCACGCAGCGCGGCAAGATTGAGGTGCTGGCCCGCGCCGAGAAGCCCGTCCCCGAGGGGTGGCTGATTGACGCCGAGGGCAAGCCCGCCACCGACCCCCACAAGATTCTGAAAGATCTGGACAAAGGCCTGGCGGCGTTCCTGCCGCTGGGTGGCCAGGGCGAGATGTACGGCGGGCACAAGGGCTACGGCCTGGCCACCATGGTGGAGGTGCTGTGCGCGTCCCTCAGCGAGGGGGCTTTCCTGCGCGACCTCCTGGGCTACGCCCCCGATGGCTCGCGCCGCCCGTACATGGTTGGGCATTTCTTCCTGGCCATTGACATTGAGCATTTCATCCCACTGGAGGTGTCGCGGCGCATCACGGGCCAGATCATGCGCGATCTGCAGAATTCGCGCAAGGAGCCTGGCCGCGACCGCATCTACGTGGCGGGCGAGAAAGAATGGGAGATGGAGAAGGTGGTGCGGCAGCGAGGCGTCCCCGTGAATCCCAATCTGCGGCGCGAGTTGCAGATCATGCGCGACGACCTGCAGATACGTGGCTACGAGGCGTATTTCTAAGCCGGGGCCTCCGCTCTCGCCGTGCGTTGACGGTCGCCGGGTGATCTAGTAGAATGAGGCCGACGTAGGCCTGTGCAAGTGAAAACACGCTATGGATATTCAGGACCTAATTGACTGCATTCGCAACGGACGGATACGCATCACAGACCATGCGGATGAAGAAGCCCAGGCGGATAGTCTATCGTTTGAAGAAATCTTCTTCAGCGTGCTGCGAGGCGAGGTCATTGAAGACTATCCCCACAGCAAGCCCTACCCAAGTTGCCTGGTCTTTGGGGAGAGTTTCCTAGGCCAGCCAGTGCACAGTGTATGGGCGTACAATCCGGCTACGAAATGGGCAGTGTTGGTTACGGTCTACCGTCCTGATCCCGAGCGATGGATCAACGGGCGAACAAGGAGAAGGAAATGAAACCTTTTGACAGGTGTCCGGTCTGCGGGGGCGAATTGATTGAAAAAGAGGTAGAAAAATTACTCAAGGGCGGCATGCATACGGCGGTGGTCAAGGTGCGCGCAGAGGTGTGCCTGCGATGCGGCGAACGGCTCTACGACGCGGAGACCGTGCGGCGATTTGAGCAAATCCGACGGAAGTTGGAGAGACAGGAGGTTGCAGACTTTGAGCCGATGGGGCGGGCCTTTCGGGTTTTGTAGGGGCCAGGTCGTGGACTGAGGACCTGATGTCTGTATATGCCCGCGCGTGGCCTGCCATTACAGGCCACGGACATCATCACCGCGAACCCACGCGGATTCCCTAGCACCAATGGTCAGGAGGGCATCATGGTGAGGGCGCGGAGTCCCAGAAGCCATCCGCCTAGCCCGCTCGGAGATTGCTTCACTCTTTTGCATGAGGCGTGCGCGCTCCCCGCGCTGAACACGTCAAGCCCACACTCGCATCCATTCGCGGTTATGTAGCCCATCGTGCCCTTCCTGTCCCCCATCCCCATTTGCAGTTACCCATCCTGTTCATGCCCTGCCCGTGATCGCCCTACTTGACCTCCATGCGCTTCTTCGGCTAGAATGCGGGCATAGAAGCCCCGCACACCGACGCGAAGGAGACGACACGCATGGAAACCAAGCCAGGCGCGCAAATCAGCACAAGGGCCTTCCTGCAATCGGTGGTCATCCTCCTGATCCTGATGGTGGCGGCGGGCGTGT
>DAOTVT010000237.1:0-8129 GCA_034436295.1 Anaerolineae bacterium
GGCGACCTCACTGGATATCGCATCAAAGGCCGCCATGACGCCCCCGCCGGCTCCGCAGCACTGGGCGTTCTCCCGATTGGAGTACATCTCCACCAGTTCCAATTCGGGAACCAAGCGAAGCAATTCCCGAGGCTCCTCGTACATGCCCAGGTGCCGCCCCAGTACACACGGGTCATGCCAGGTAACCCGCACCGGCAGGCCCGACAGTTTGCCCTTCACCAATTCGGGCAGGTACTGGCTCATGTGGAGAACCTCTATCCCGTGCTCAATGCCTAACTCCTCGGGATAGATGTAGCGAAACACCCGATAGCACGACGGACACGTCGTAACGATGATGTCGGGATCGTAGCGCTTGATGCGCTCCATGCTCTGCTGCGCAGCCTCTTTCGCCTGCTCCACCATCCCCGTCTCGTACAGCGGATAGCCACAGCACGCGTCTTCTTCCAACACGGCGAAGTCCACGCCCAACTTCCCCAGCAGATCGGCTGTAGCCTTGGTTACCTTGCGCGCCTTGCGGATGGTGGTGCAGCCGGGGAAGTAGAGCACCGACACCTTCCGTGGCTCGGACACCTCGGCGCCCTTCCGTCCGCCGCGAGGCCCGTACAGGCTACGATGCTCCGCGACATTCTCGGCGATCTGGCGATGCACGGGCAGGTTGTGGCCGGCAGCAGCCAAATCCACACGCCAGGCGTGGAAAATCTCGCCCAACGGAACCCCGACCGGGCAATGCGCTTCACAGTTGCGGCACAGGGTGCACTGGTACACGTGCTCCAGCATGGCCGGCGTGATCTCCATCTCCCCTTCCGCGGTCGCACGCGCCAGCCGAACCCGCCCGCGAGCGTACTGGCTTTCCCATCCGGGCGTAAAGGGATATGTCGGGCAGACGCTCCCCACCCCTTCCCATTCCCACACGCGGCAGAAGCCGCATCGTGAACATTGATATAGTTGCTGCATGAGTTTCTCTAGCATAGACGATTCCTCCAACGCGAGTCCGCTACAGCCCAACGACACCAGGGTTCATGATGTGGTTCGGATCCAATGCCTGCTTTATGGCCTTGAGCGTCCGCCAGTAGCCCGTGTGGCCCAGGTGCTTTTCCAGATAGGGTGCCCACTGTCGCCCCTTGGAGTACGGGCAGCCCCCCATCGCCAGGGCCTTGTCCATCATCTCGGGCAGCGCCCTCTGAATCTTCGCATACTCCTCTTTGTCGCCAGGGTGGTGGAACATCAGGCTCACATGCTCGGAGCCCATCGGCTCGGGGAACATCTGCTGCGCGTACTTCTGGATTCCGTGCCTGTCCATGATCTCGCGCATGGCATAGGTGGCCTCTTCCAGTTTCTCAAAGGGCAAGAAATAGTTGACAGCGCCCGCGATGCCATCCTTGAACTCCTCGCCTGTGTTGAACCACCTGCGCTCCCAGAACCTGCTCGGCCCCTCAGGCCCCATGAAGCGAATCCCCGGATACTTTCGCACGATGGCCCGAATGCGCTCCAGCCGGTGCTCCACCTCCACCGCATCGCCCTCCACGTTGACATCAAACAGGATCATATCGGGCTTGATGACGGGGACAGAGATGTAGCAGACCAGGTTGTGCAGGGCAATCTCCCGAAAGATGTCAATCGCGTCGCGCAGGTTGCTGCCGATGTAACGTTCCAGGTAGATTTTCTCCGGCCAGGGGTACATGCGAAGGGTGGCTTCCGTGATAACGCCATACGCACCCTCCGAACCGATGAACAGGCCGGCCAGATCGGGCCCAAGGCAGTAGCGGAAGAAACTGTCCGAGTTCGGATTGCCGGCGCTGCCCGTGCTCACGATGTCGCCCGTGGGGAGCACCACCTTCAGCCCAACGACCTGATCTCCCTGCGTTACATACTTGATGTTCCCCCAGCCCACGCCTGGACGGGCGATGTGCGCCCCCGGCGTGCCGGCCATGGCCCCCGACGGCGCGATGCCAATCTTCCAGCCCCTCTGCTCCAGGGCATTCATCAGTTTGACGAAGGTGATTCCCGCCTCCACCGTAACGGTGCCTGTATCCTCGTCTATGTCCAGAATCTTGTCCATGCGGAGCGTTTCCAGCACGATGCCGCCGTCGGACTGGCATCCCCCTTCCTGCGCCGAGCCGCCGCCCCGAGGCGACACGGGGATTCGCAACTCGTTGGCCAGTTTCAGAATCTCGGCGACCTCCTCGGTAGTACCTGGCCGGACCACGAAAGAAGGCCACATGGGTGGCTGCGTACCGAAATCCTGAGTGTAGGTGAGCAGAATGAACGGCTCATCCGTAACGTGTTCCGGGCCGACAATCTCGGCCAAGCGATTCAAAACGTACTTTTTGTCCATCATCACGCTCCTAAACCGATTATCCGCAGCGTCCGAAGTCCGCAATCACGCTGAACCGGACTCCGACGCGAACAAAACCGCACTGATCTTGCGCACCAGCAGGTCTGGGTGAGGAGACTGCCAGATCCTGCGGCCAAAAGCAATTCCCGCCGCGCCAGCCTCAACCACCTCTCGGACCAGTTGAAGCGACTCCTCGTCTCCTTCGCCATTGCTTGGCCCACCCGCCACGAGAATGGGCACCGGCACGGACTTGATAACGTGGCGGAAAGACTCCACCTGCCCGCAGTAGTTGGTCTTGACGATGTCCGCGCCGGCCTCAAAACCGATCCGCGCCGCATGGGCGATGGCGTCCGGATCGTAGGCTTTGTCCGGCGGCGGCATCATCTCCGCCAGCACAGGCATCCCAAAGCGGTCGCACTGCTCCAGCAACTCGCCCAGATACCGCATCACGGCCAATTCACCGCCTCGGCCGAACCAGACCGACACCGCAACCGCATCGGCATCCAGGCGCAAGGCGGTCTCGGCCGTCGCCAGGGGCGCCTCTTGGGTCGCCTCAGGCGCGAGTCCCGGCGTCAGGCTCACGCGCAACACGACAGCCGTGGAAGGGTGCAGCACATCCTCTACGGCACGGGTGAACCCTGGCCCCATGAGAAGAGCGTTGGCACCGCCGGCCAGAACCTTCCTCACGATGGACGTCGGGCAGTCAATCCCCTTCACCGGGCCAAGCCATGCGGCATGGTCCAGGGCGACCAAAAGACACCGCTGTTGGGGCCCCACCAACAACCGCTGCAGGCGCCTCTGTTTTCCTATCATTATGCCCTCCATCTGAATCGCATTCCTGCTTCAGCCACGCCCTACTGTGCGCGTCCACCCTGCGGCGGTGCGCTCTGCGCGGCCAGCCGCTGGGCCTGTTCGGCCGCAAAGGCCGAGAACGCACGGTAGCGCTCATAGGCTTCGTTGTACACGTCTGCGAGTTCTCTCCTACAAGATACGACCTTCGGGGCTTCAAAAGTGCGCAGCAGGCTCTCCTGGAAACCTGCGCGGCCCAGATTGGACTGGCAGAGCGCGTAGAGGACTCGGGTTACAGTCTCCTCTCCTGCGTACACAAGGACATCGTGCTGGCACACGTCTGCGATGATCTGCACCCAGCCCGGAGTCGTCGTGCCTCCCGCCGCCAGCACCAACTCCTCCGCAGGTGCTCCGATCTCGGCGTAGATGTCCAGCAGATGCCGCAGGCTGTACGCCACCCCCTCCATCACCGCCCGAACCAGATGCGCCCGATCGTGGGCGAGTTGAAGCCCGTAGAACCCGCCTCGGATCGTATCGCTCCAGTATGGGCTACGCTCGCCAGCCAGATACGGGATGAAGCACACGCCTCCCGCGCCGGCAGGGACTTGGAGGGCAGCCTCCATGCACTTCTCAAAAGTCAGGCCTCGCTCACGGCCTCCGCAGATCGTCTCCCATGCCCACACCAGACAAGCCCCTGTGGTGGATGAGACGCCGCCCAGAAGCGGGTAAGGGCCAAACGGGTACACGTACAGGCGGCCCGCCGCGTCCGAGACGTCCTGCCCCTCCCGCAAGGCGGCGAAGACCATGGAGGAACTACCCAGCGAGCAGACCACTCGGCCGGGCTTGGGCGGCGCGCCGCCAAACAGTGCCGCGACATCGCCCATGCCCACGACCACCTTCGCGTGCGGATTCAGGCCAAGCGTGCGAGCCAGATCGGGCAAGATGGCGCCGCCATCGCCATCCGAAGGACGCACCGTCGGTAGGACGTCCGCGGTCAGCCCCGCCAGCGCCAGCCGTTCGGTGGCCCAGCGGCGCGTGCTCCAATCCAGCAACGCCGCGCCGCCCGCCTCCGTCAGGTCGGTGCATATCTCGCCGGTCAGCCGAAAGCGAAGGTAGTCCTTGGGCCACAGGATTTTGCGCACCCTGGCGATCACATCGGGCATGTTGCGATGAAGCCAGACCAGTTTGGGCAGCGTGTAAGTACTGTTCGGTTGATAAGGTGGCAGACGCAACGCACGCTGCAGTTCCTCGGTCTCTCGGTCCGCCCGACGGTCAAGCCACAGGATAGTCGGGGGGATGACTTTCCCCTCGGCATCCAGCAGCACCGCCGTATGCATCTGGCCGGTGAACGAAATCGCCGCAACGGACGCCAGATTGGCCCCTCGCTTCCGTAAGTCGGCCAGGGCATCCTGGAAAGCGCGCCACCAGGCTTCGGGGTCGCCTTCCGCCCAGCCCGGACGTTCAGAGCGGTACGAATACCGCTGCGTGCTGCTCACCTGCACTCGCCCGTCCGGGTCGTACAGCACGGCCTTGAGCGAGGATGTGCCCAAATCTATGGTTAGGATACCGGTAACGAATTCGGCCATCCGTACCCCGCCGCTAGTTTAGCGGAATGCCCGCCTTGATGACTTCGTCTTTGACTTCGTCGTAGATGCGCTGCCATTCCTCTGTGGGCTTCAGTCGCTCCACGTCGTAGCACTCGGGGAAACTCTTGCCCTTGGGGGCTTTGCCCAGGTCCGCCTCGTACAAAGGCAGCAGCCGGTTGGCGATATCGTTGGCCTTCGCGCGAGTCATGCCCGCGCACGCCTTGAAGACCTCGCCAGCGAATCGCGTCTCCAGCGGCGTGATGAAGTTCGTGAACTTCCCGCCCGCCGTTCGGGGGCCGGTGCACGACGTCGCGCCCGAGACTGCCAGGTTCATCATCCCCACGGCCGACTCGTAAAGCAGCATCTTGGTTGCGGGCCCAGCCGTCTGGTTCAGCACCGAGTTGGCGCAGATGTGCGTGTTGCGGCTCAAGGCCTGGAAGACAACGCCGAGCGCCCACTGGGCTTTGCGCCCGCAGTTGCCCATGTACTTCATGTCGTAGGGGAAGGACGCCCCGTTGGATGCCTGGTAGGCCGTGTACAGCAGGAGCGTGCAGGCAATGCACGAGACCGCAGCCCCCTCGGGTCCGCCCGCATAGCCGCCGATCATGGACCAGGACCCGCCATAGGTGATGCCACCGCAGTTGTAGGTCTGGCAGAGTTTGTGCAGAACCTCGTAACTCGTTTTCATCTCCACGGGTGTCAGCAGGAGGACAATATCCCGTTCCGGCTTGTACCCGCCCGGGATGCCGTAGCCGCCCAGCACGCCGTAGTGCGTCGGCGCTGTGCCCACGGCATACATGCCAATGCCTTCGCGCCCCGCCCGACGGATAGCCTCGTAATTCAAGTCGGCCTGAAGTTTGCCGGCAAGCAGTTCGTAGGGCGACCCGGCGCGAAGTTTGCTGCCCCAGATGGTCTGCAGCGATGGCCCTTCCAGGCAATCCACCACCGACTCGCGCACGATGCCTTCCACGACGGGGATAAACAAATCCTCGGTAACGGCGATGCTCAACGGCGCGACCCAGACCGGCGGGAAGGGATCTTCCAACCCCCTATGGCGAAACGTAACCTTCTGCTTCCCTTCGCCAAGCGTGAACTCGGCAGGCGCGGCATCCAGCCCGCGCTGAATCTCCTCGCGGGAGAACTTGATGACGCGCTGGGTGTCCAGGCACAGCATGCCGACCTCAACAGCCACATCAAACCCCGCCTGGAAGAAGCGGTCGGCCAGGTCGTCATCCTGGTTGATGGGATTGTCCGGGTCGCACGTCTTCACCAGGTCATATTTCTTCAGGGCCGCCGCAATGGTTTGCGGAATCACCTCGGTGTCCCATTTGAAGGGCTCGCAGATGGGGCCCGAATGCGCCCTATCCAGAACTTGCATCAGTCGCTCACGATTTAGAGCCATCTTTCACTCCTCTTTCGCAGAGATTTTCGCGCACACATCCAGGGGGCCGAATTGTACATGCCCCGCTCAAGGAACAACCGTTTTTGCCAGCGGGGGCTTCTCGCCCGAGGTCATGAGCATCTCGCACAGGCGCGCTGCCGCGGCAGCGTTCTCCGCCCAACCGTCGGCGCCGATGCTCTCCGCAAACTCCGGAGTAACCGGCCCCCCGCCCACGATGACGTAGAACCGATCGCGCAGCCCTGTCTCCTTCAGGACATCTATCACCTCCTGCTGGTAGGGCAGCGAAGTCGTCATGAGGCTAGACAGAGCAATGATATCGGCGCCCGCATCCTTGGCCGCATGGACAAACTTCAGCGGGGGCACATTCACGCCCAGGTCCATGATGTCAAATCCGCGCACCGCCATCATGGTCGCAACCAGGTTCTTGCCAATGTCGTGGATGTCGCCCGACACCGTGCCGATGACGATACGGCCCCCCTGCACACTGCTGCCGGCCGCTTTGATGTGCGGGCGCAGAACGCTCATGCACCGCTCCATCTTCCGGCCCGCAATCATGAGTTCGGGAAGATAGATGTCGCCCGCCTCAAAGCAGTCGCCGACGGATCGTATAGCCTCGGTGGCCGCGTGAATCGCATCGTTGATGTCAATCCCCGACTCCACGACGGCCCGCGCAGCCTCTTCCACGTCCTCCAAACTGCTATCTCCTACAATTGCCTCACGCAGTCTCTCAAGTACATCGCCTTGCACCATTGTGCGCCCCTCCATAGTTTTAGTATTTGGTTTGTGCATCACTCTTTCCGCGCCAAAGGCGCTGATGTCAATCGGACTTCGCGACCGGCTCTCGTCCCTTTCGGCGTTGCCGATAGTAGGCCAAGTATCCCCTGGCATACGGGTCCTTGCCCACCAGGAAATCCACCGCGCGAATCTCCTCGGCGAGGAGCGGCGTGAACGGGTTCACCATCGCCACGTCCAGCCCCCATGCCACCGCCGCGATCAGGTACGCCAGGTCAATCTTCTCCGGCTCGGGCATCAGAAAGCCCGCGTTGCTGATGCCCAACAGGGTCGGCACGCCCAACTCACGGTGGAAAGCCTCCAGTGTCCGTAGCGTCGTCCTCATGGAATCAGGCTCCACCGACGACGGCAAGCAAACCGCGTCCAGAATCACATCCTGGCGGGGAATGCCGTGGGCCTCTGCCGCTTCTACGATGCGCTGCCCGACGTACAGGCGCTCCTCCACCGTCCTGGGCACGCCTCCCTCATACACCAGCGAGCCGGTTACGGCAGCCCCGTGCTTGGCAACGATGGGCAACATGGCCTCCAGGACAGCCATTTCGCCGTTGATGGAATTGCAAAGCGCCTTGTGCGGATAGGCGGCCAGCGCCGCGTCCACCACATTCGGGTCTCGTGAGTCCACCGAGATGGCGCAACCCGTCGTCTCGTGCAAAACCCTCACCACCTCGGGAAGGAGTTCCATCTCGTTCAGGGTCGGCTCCATCAGTTGCACGTTCACAACCTGGATGCCGATGGCTTGCCCTGCCCTTGCCAGTTCTATTAGGCTGGTAAAGTTCCCCTCGCGTAACTCCGCGAGCACCTCGGGTCGCCCGTAGTAGTAGCCCATCTGGTCATTGACCAGCAGTGTGGGACAACCAGGGCCGAAAGGGATGACTCCCTGGGCACACGTCAGCGTGCCGGGAGCAGTCGTCGGGTCAGTCGGCGACTTTCGCGGACGGGGTGTGCCCACAAAAAGCCTCTCCACCGAGAACAGAATCGGTCCTAGGCCACCGGAAGCGCTTCCTCGGTATCGCAGTCAAACAGATGTACGCATTCCTCCTCAAAAGTCAGCCACACCGTCTCCCCAATCTGCGGGCGCACATTCGGCGGCGTGATGGCCTTCGCCAGAGCGCCTCCGACTTCCACCGTGAGGAGCATCTCCTTGCCCATAGGCTCGGAGATATACACCGTAGCGGGCACAGCCCCTTCTGTCTGGACGGGGGCCACTTTGAGGTCTTCGGGACGC